>NZ_JBSFKI010000030.1:1324-117217 GCF_053598475.1 Kitasatospora sp. NPDC001119 | reverse complement strand
CGATTCCAGCAACTCTGCCAACAACCGGATGGCGGGACTCGAACCCGTCACTCATGAAGATCACCAACAGCATCCGGAACTCCGGTCAGAGCCAAATTCAGAGAGCGTCATCACGCCCGGATCCGGAGCCGAGACACCGTCGGCCCGGCACTGCGAACGCCCACCTCGGGACCGTCTGTGAGTTCCTGCGCTGGTCGGCCCTGAGGGGCCTGGTCCCCGAGACCGTCATCAACATCCTGGCGCAGCCGAAGTACCTTGTGTACCTGCCCGAGGGATTCGACCCCGGCGAGGACGGTCAGAACCGCACCGTACGGGGAGACCGATCGAGCCGTTGCTGCCGCCGGAGCTGCCGGAGCCGAAGCCTGGGCGTCCTGTTCGCCGCCAAGCGGCTTCGCGACTACGTGGTGCCGTCGATCCTGCCGGCCCTGTGGCCGACCGGCGGCGGGCACTCCGGCCCGTCGACCCCCACCGGGGCTACGGGGTCACCAGGCCCGCCTCGTAGGCGATGATCACCAACTGGACCCGGTCCCGGGCGTTGAGTTTGGACAACAGCCGGGTGACGTAGGTCTTGGCGGTGGCGACACTGATCACCAGGTGTTCGGCGAGTTCGGGGTTGGACATCCCCTGGCCGATCAGGGTGAGCACCTCGCGCTCCCGGTCGGTGATGCCGGTGATGGTTCGCCGGGGTTCGGCGGAGGACGTGGCCGTCGGGCGGTCGGCGAACTCCTTGATGAGCCGGCGGGTGACGCCGGGGGCGATCAGGCCGTCGCCGGCGGCGACCACCCGTACCGCGGCGAGGATCTCGTCCAGCGCCATGTCCTTGACGAGGAAGCCGGACGCGCCCGCCCTCAGTGCGGCGTAGACGTAGTCGTCGTCGTCGAAGGTGGTGAGCACGACGATCTGGGCCCTCCCGGGGCCGGCGGTGATCCGCCGGGTGGCCTCGATGCCGTCCATGCCGGGCATCCGGATGTCCATCACCACGACGTCGGGATCCAGGGCGGCGGTCAGTTCGACCGCCTCGGCGCCGTCGCCGGCCTCGCCCACCACCTCCAGGTCGGGGGCGTCGGTGATCACCATCTGCAGGGCGGCGCGCACGAGCGGCTGGTCGTCGGCCAGCACCACGCGGATCGTCATCGGACCCCCTCGGGAACGGGAAGACGCGCGGCGACGCGGAAGCCGCCCTCGGGAAGCGGCCCGGCGGAGAATTCACCGTGCAGCAGGTCGACCCGTTCACGCATGCCCACCAGGCCGAAGCCGGACCCGGTGGTCCTGCCGTACGGGTGCCGGCGGCCCCGGTCGAGGACCTCGATGGTCAGCTCCGACTCCTGGCAGTCGATGGACACCCGGCACTCCGTGGCGTCCGCGTGCCGGACCACGTTGGTGACCGCCTCCTGGATGATCCGGAAGGCCGACATGTCGATCTCCGGGGGAAGCGTCCGGTGCTCGCCGGTCCACCGGACGTCGACCCGGACACCGGCGGCCGTCGTGGTCGTGGCGAGCCGTTCGACGTTCGCCAGACCGGGACCGGGCTCCAGCGGGGCCGGCTCGGCATCCGAACCCTGCTCTGGCTGTCGGAGGGCACCGAGCATCCGGCGCAACCCGGACAGCGTCTCCCGGCTGGCGGTCTCGATCTCGCCCAACGCGCCGCGCGCCCGGCCCGGTTGGGTGTCGATGACCCGCCGCGCCGCGCCGGCCTGAAGGGCGACGATGCCCGTCGTGTGCGCGACCACGTCGTGCAGTTCGCGGGCGATCCGCAGCCGCTCGGCGGTGACCGCCCGGGCGGCGGCCTGGGCTCCGAGTTGTGCCGCGTGCTCGCGGGACTGGTGCATCGAGCGACCGATCAGCCAGGCGATGACGGCCAGCAGCACCGCGCCCTGGGCGTCGGTGGTGTCGGTGCGGGGCACCATGCCGATGTGTGCGACCAGCACGCCGAGAAGCATGGCGGTGGCGGTGCGAGCCGTCCGCCGCGGGCGGGTGGCCGTGATCACGAGGAGCGCGATGTCCGCCGAGACGAACTGCAGGGCCGGGAACTGCGACCCGGCCGACCAGCCGTTCGTCACTCCGACCGAGGCGGTGATCAGCAGGGCGAGGCCGGCCAGCGGCCGACGAGCCAGCAGGGCGCTGCCCGCCAGGGCCACCAGCCCGGCCGCGCACACCATGTTCCAGTCCCTGTTCGTCGCCGAGTGCCCGTCCATGGCGATGCTGGTGAACCAGGTGGTGGCCCCGTCCCGCCCGACGAGGAGGGTGGGGTAGACAGTGACCACCAGCCAGCTGAAGCCTGTCCAGGCGCCAGGTGGCACGCGCTTCAGCAGCGGGAGGGTCGACGTGGCGTACATGCGCCGATGGTAGCCAGGAGGTGCTGACCGGGCATCGGACCACGGGTGTACAACCGTGGCTGACAGGCCGGCCGGACGACTGCCACCACGGGTTCGATGCACTGAACACGACGCGGGCCGCACGATGGGCCACATGATCGAAGTCCGCGAGCTGACGAAGCGTTACGGCAAGAAGCTGGCAGTCAACAACCTGACCTTCACCGTGAAGCCCGGCCAGGTGACCGGGTTCCTCGGCCCCAACGGCGCCGGCAAGAGCACCACCCTGCGCCTGCTCCTCGGCCTGCACACCCCCACCAGCGGGTCCGTCACCATCAACGGCCGCCCGTTCCGTTCGCTGCCCCGGGGTCTGCGGCACGTCGGCGCGCTGCTGGATGCCGGCGACGTGCACGGCGGGCGCACCGCCCGATTCCACCTGAGGGCACTGGCCCGCAGCAACGCGATCCCGCGCAGCCGGGTGGACGAGGTGCTGCGCGAGGTCGGCATCGCGGACGCGGCGGACCGCCGGATCGGAGGCTTCTCCCTCGGCATGCGCCAGCGCCTGGGCATCGCCACCGCGCTGCTCGGAGACCCGCCCGTGCTGCTCTTCGACGAGCCGCTCAACGGATTGGACCCGGAGGGCGTGCACTGGGTGCGCGGCCTGTTCCGCCGACTCGCCGGCGAGGGGCGTACGGTCTTCGTCTCCAGCCACTTGATGTCCGAGATGGAGCACACCCGCCGACGAACTCGTCGTCCTCGGCCGCGGGGAGCTGATCGCCGCCGAGAGCGTGGCGGACTTCGCGGCCCGCGGGGCCGGCCGGAGCGTGGTGATCCGTACGCCGGACCCGGCGGCACTGTCGCCACTACTGAGCGCCGAGGGCGCCTCGGTGCAGCGCGAGGCCGACGGGAGGCTCACCGTGGTCGGGCTGGAGTCGGACCGGGTGGGCGAGATCGCCTTCGAACACCACATCCTGCTCCACGAGTTGACCAACCGCACCGGCTCGCTGGAGAAGGCGTTCATGGAGCTGACCGCCGACAGCGTCGAGTACCTCGCAGGAGAGAACAGGTGACCGCGCAGACCACGACGCAGACGACCGGAGTGCCCAACGTGCCGGTCCTGGAGCCCGAGCCCCGCTTCAGCGATCTGTTCGCCTCCGAGTGGATCAAGCTGTGGTCGTTGCGCTCGACCCCTTGGGCCTTCCTCGCCACCATCGCGCTGGTCCTCACGACCACCGTCACCGCCGCCGTGGGCGATCTCGACAACTACAGCCAGTCCGACGAGGAGCACCGGGCGTACTTCCGGATGTTCGGGGGGCTGGCCGACTCGTTCTCCACCGGTGCCGCCACGCTGCTGATCGTCGGCGTCGGCGCCATCGGCGCCATCACGATCCTCAGCGAGTGCACCTCCGGCATGATCCGGACGACCTTCACGGCCGTGCCCGACCGCCGTTCGGCCATGGCCGCGAAGGTGGCGGTGGTCACCGTGACCACGAGCGCCCTCGGTGCGGGCTTGGCCCTGCTCTCCTTCGGTGTCGCCCAGACGATCCTCTCCGGCCAGCACGCCGCTGTCGGCCTCGGGCATCCCGGGGTCGTGCGCCTGCTCGTGGCCTCCGCGTTGCTCGCTCCGGTCTCCGCCCTCGTGGGCATGGGGCTGGCCACGGCCATCCGGCACAGCGTGCTCACCATCGTGGCCACGATCGCCCTGCTCTTCGTCCTGCCCTCCATGCTGAGCAGCGAGAAGCACCTCACCATCAGCCTCCGGCACATGACGATCCCCCAGGCATGGGAACGCATCGGCCACGAGCAGTCCACCACGGAGCAGTGGCCGTGGACGGTGGGAGGCGCCTGCATCGTCCTCGGTGCATGGGCGCTGGTCGCCGCAGCCATGGCCATCTTCCTCCCGAACCACCGGGACCAGTGAGCGGCGCTCCCGCTGGCCTTGTGTCCCAGGTGTGGGCCGATACGGCCGGGCTGATCACAACGACCCGATCCACAGTCGGCTGCTCGCGGTCGAGCGGTGGGTCGACCTCGTATGTCCGCAGGATCACGCAGCGGCGGTATGCGGCGACGACTTCGGCGACAGCGGCGAGGCGGTCGATCGGTAAGGCGCCGAGGGCGGCGGCATCGCCGAGCTGGCGGTCGTCCTTTGTCAGCCTCTCAGCCCCGGGCCCTGACCGACGAGGCCACCGGTGAGCTCGTCTCCTGTACCCAGGCTGACAACAGACCGTACGATGCTGGCGAAGGTTCAGAGTCGGCTCGCCGGGGCGCAGCTGAGACAGACTGCCGCTGGCGAGTTGGCCCGGCACACGTCGGGCTCCGGATTCGAACTGAATGGATTGGCGCACTCTGAGCCCAATCGCAGCAGGTCAGGAAGTGTCGGCCCCGCGCTCGCGGGGATAGCTCCCCCCCAGATGAGCGACCAGCAGAACACCCAGCGTCGGCCCCGCGCTCGCGGGGATAGCTCCCGCGAGTACAACGAGAAGGCAACGGACATCAGGTCGGCCCCGCGCTCGCGGGGATAGATCGTTCTGGGCTGGGGTACCGATGTGCATAGTGCGGTCGGCGTCGGTGAGGCGCTCGGCCTTACGGCGTTCGGCGTCCTCGGCGTCCAGCTGGCGGCGCAGCAGCGCGACCCGTTCCTCAGCCGCGCGTACCTGGTCCTGCACGGCAGCCACGTGTTCTTCGGCGGCCCGGGCCTGGCGCCGGGTGACTTCGGCGGCCGCCTCCGCAGCTTGCGCGTCTTCGCGTGCGTCTCTCGCCTGGCCCTTGGCGATGGCCGCATGCCAGAAGGTGGCGTCGGCGGATGCTCCGCCGAAGACAGCTGCCGCACTTGCGATGACCTGGTCGGTGTTCACGGTGGTCCTCCCCTTCCGGTCCGGCGGGTTGCGCCGGACCAAGGGAAGGACAACGGTGGTTGTCCTTCCCTTCCTTGGGGCGAGACGGGCTCAGGCGATCAGCTTGTGCAGCCCGACCACACTCGCCCCGAACGCCGCCAGGCCAGCTACTGCCGCGGTGGCTGCTCGGCCGCCACCGAGGAAGGTCAGTCCCCCGACGACCAGGCCGGTGAGGGCGCCGGCGAGGAGGATGACGGCGGTGCGCACCGTCAGGAACGGCTCAGGGGCGGGCGGGGGCGTCGGCGATTGGGTCGGCGAACTCACGTGCTTCTCCGTCGGGTTGTCGGTGATTCGGGCGTCCGCTTCTATGTCGTCCCGGGCCCTGCACCCCACGGACGAGTTTCCTCGGAGCCGCTCCAAGAAATCTTGAAAAAGTCCGTGGGGTACCCGGGGGAGGGCTACTTAAAAGGGGTCGGCCATCCGCCGAAGGCTGAGGGAGTCCGGCGGAGCCTGACGACGGCCCCGTTCCTCATCGGGCCGGGAGACGATCGGAAGGGGAGACGATGCGGGGCGACGACGCGGGCGCGCAGTTCGCGGCCGCGCGCGTCCGGGACCTACAACCCGCAGGCCGACCCGGCGCGACCGAGCTCGGCATGCCGGTGCCGATGGAGATCTTGGACGCGTTCCTCGCGGAGGAGTCCCGTGAGAGCGCGAGGGCGAAGAAGCTGCAGGAGAGCGTCGACCGGCGGCTGGCCGACCAGCGGATCGTCGGGCTACTGGCCAAGAAGGGCTTCGAGGGCCCGCAGTACGACAGGTTCGTCGACGAGCTCGTGCGGTACGGAATCGCCGTGCTGAAGGCCTGGTTGTGCCTCGTCGATGCGGGCGAGGAGGTTGTCGCGGATCTCTTCGATCCGGGTGCGTTGAGCGGGGTCGGGCCAGTGCATCGGACAGCGCGGCCGCCTCGGTGCCCGGGACGACCACGGTCTGCTCGTCGAGCGCGGTGAGGATCTCCTCGACCAGGCGCTCGGCCATCCGCGGAGCCTCCGGCCGGGCCAGGCTCAGCAGGCCGTGGCGCCCGGCCTTGCGCAGGGCGGCCGGGGAGCCGACCCGCTCCAGCAAGGTCAGGACTGCCGGGTGGTCCAGTCGCGGTCCGAGCACGCGTTCCAGGTGGGGGTGGATCTGGGTCAGCAGTCCGCGCAGGTGGTTGGCGATGCGGGTCGCCTCGCCGGCGAGGTCGTCGTCGAAGCCGACGATCATCTCCAGCTCGGCGAGGGTCTCGTCGGTGAGCTCGATGCCGCGTAGGGTGTGCGGCATGGTGCGGGCTGCGTCCGCGATGACGAAGGCGTCGCGGGCGTCGGTCTTGGCCTCGCCTGGGTAGAGGTCGGCGATCCGGTTATGAGGGTCGTTCATTCTGTCCGTTTGTCCGCCCTGGACGAGGCTCACTACCACCTGTCGATTCCTATAGCAGGCCCGCACCCGCGATCGGTGCGGGCCTGCTTCCCTCTCTTCTCTCATTCAACGTGACCGTTGCCCGAGACCTGTCCTGAGCAGGGTTGCGGTGAGATTCGAGAGATCCAGGTACCAGTAGCGGCCCAGGTGGCTACCGTCAGACCATGGGTCTTGACGATGCGATCAGCAAGGCGAGGCGAGAGCAGCAGACGCTGGACGAGTCGAAGCGGCAGGAGGAGGCCCGTCAGCAGCGCGATCAGCAAAGGCTGAGCCAACTGCTGGCAGACGCAGCCCAGCGCCTGCTGCCTCACCGTGGCGAGACGTTCCACCGGATGCGGCGCTCGCCGACCGGAACATTCATCGGCCAGGACAGGCAGCGTTACCAGCAGGTCTCCGGTCACTGGTGCTGGGTGATCAAGGAACTGACGACCAACCCGACTGCCTGGAATCACCCCGTGATGCTGCTCGTAATGGAGGGCACTACCCCGCACGTGGTGAGAGTGGAGCTCAACCTTCGAGCCGCGAAGGCCGGCCAGTATGTGAGCTCGCTGCCTTTGACCCCGGTGGGGCCGGGTGACTACGCGGATCGTGGCTTCACCACGCTCTTCTTCGGCGGGTGGATCGACGAGTTGGAGAAGGATCTAGGCGCTACGATCGTGCGCTACGAGCGAGGCGCGTGACGAGCCGACTCGATCGGCAGTACGAATGGCTGAGGGCCACCGGCTTCCCGGTGGCCCTCAGCCATTCGCACCTGGTGTCTGGGCTGCTGGCAGCGTCACAGCGCGAGGGCGTGCCGGTAGACGGCCCGCAGCCTGGCGCGGAGGGTGGCGTCGGTGATGGTCTGCAGGGCGGTCTCGTGGTCGCCGGTGACGATGTGGAGCTGGGTGCGCTGGCGGTCGAGGTAGGCAGTGAGGAAGGTGTACGTCTCACCGCTGGTGGTGGGCAGGAGGGCGGCGACGTAGAGGGAGACCAGGGAGAACGACCAGCAGCCGTGGAGGAATCCGTAGGCGGGCCGGTGGGTCTTCTTCCAGGGGGAGTAGAAGGTCTGGGCGTTGTCGATCTCGCAGCCGGTGGCGGTGAGGGCGTCGTTGAGCCAGTTGTGGCCGGCCTCGTGGACCAAGTCGCGGGCGACCATGACGGGGTTGTCCGGGACGTAGTCGAGGAAGACGGTGCCGGGCATGCGGCTGATGGTCCAGGAGCGCAGGGGGCTGCCCAGTGGCTTGCCGGTCAGCAGGCACACGACGGGGGCGTGGACGTCGACGAGTTCGCCGAAGCCGTGCTCGGCGGCGAGGCCGGCCGACTCCAGGGTGAGCTTGTGAAGGTGTTCCGGGGCGGCCTGGGTGGTGGGGCCGAGCACGTAGTACGGGGTGTCGGAGATGGACGAGGTGATCAGGTTCTCCTCGCCGGGAGCGACGGTGAGCGGACCGGCCGGGGCGAGGTCGGTGGCGCCGGCGTCAGGGTGCTCGGCATACCAGGCGAAGGCGTCGGGGTCGTCGGTGCGGGCGGCGTGTTCGGCGCCTTCGAGGACGTGGTGCGCGAGCGCGTAGGCCGCGGCGGTGGGCTCGGGCTCGGTGATGGCGAGGCCGGCGCCGCGTCGGAGGGCGTGGTGGATGCGCTGGGTCTTGGCCTGGTGGAGGTCGTGGATCGCGGGCATGCGGAAGACGGTGCTGAGGTCCATCGCGGTCTCCTTGGCGGGGAAGGGGTGGGGCCAGGGCTTGCGGCCCTGGCCCCGGCTGGGTCTAGCGCGCTGGATCAGGCGTGGACGGTCGGCTCGGTCGGCCAGTCGTCGGCGCCCTCTCGGGAGGAGTGCATGGTGAAGCGGACGGACCCGTCGTCGTCGCGGAGCTCCTCGACGGCGTCGAGGAAGTCCTTGGCCCAGGTGTCGTTCTTCATCGCCGGTTCCTTCTCTGCTCGGGCTTCTTGGGGTTGGGTTGGGGCCGTACGGGTTGGTCGGGGGTGCGCGCCCCCGTGGTGTGGGGGTCACGCGATGGCCTGTGGGGCTGCGATCGGCTGGGTGCCGGCCGGGAGGGGGCAGGCGCACGGGCGCCCCTCTGCGGGGGTTTCGGCGTCGAGGGCGGCCAGGAACTGGGTGGTGGCGTCGTCCAGGGCGGCGAAGTAGGCGGCACCGGGTGTTTCGGAGGTAGGCAGGAGCCGCAGGTCGAGGACCGGGTGGGTGCGGCCGGTGGTCTCGCAGGTCAGGTTGTTTCGGGCGACCAGGAGGCGTACGGCGGGCGGCAGGGCGGGGGCGCATCGGGTGGCGGCCCGGCACAGGGCTGCGGTGGTGGCGGCGTACTCGGCGCTGTCGCGTGGGAGGAGGCCGACCTCGCGGGTCTGGCTTTTGCGGGTGCCGTTGTAGTGGTGGCCTTCGCAGCTGTCGTAGGTGACGAGGTGCCAGCGGCCGGTGAGGTGGTCGACGAGCGGTTTGATGCCGGGCTCGATCGCGCCGTTCCACTGGGGGTGGGCGGGGTCGAGGTCGTCGGCGGGCTGGGCTGTGGGGCCGGGGAGGCCGGTGGTGTTGATGTTGCCGAAGGCGCTGGTGACCAGCTGGGCCGGGTGGCGGGCGGCTTGGGGGTTGTCCCAGGTGGCCAGGAAGGCGTGGACGTCGCGCATCCGGTTGACGGGGGTGGGGCGCCAGCGGGCCGTGCGGCACCAGGCGCCGTCCGGGTGGGCGGGGTCGGCGAGCAGGGCCGCGGTTCCGTCAATCAGGCGTATGCGGTGGTCGCAGTAGGCGTCGTGGTGGCCGGCGAGGTTCATGCGCCAGCGGGTGGCGATGCAGCCGCCGCCGCAGGTGGTGCGGTAGTCGCAGGTCACGCACGCGGTCATGAGGCCCTTGCCCTGGCCAAGCAGGTTGGAGCCGCGCTGGGCCGTGATGATGTCGGCCGCGCTGGTGGTGGGCGTCAGGTGGGTGAGCTGGGCCTGGGGCCAGGGAAGTTCGTCGCAGCTGCCGAGCCTGCCGTCCGGGTAGAGGGTGACCACGTGGTCGCACTTCATGTCGGAGAAGTGGCAGAACGACACCCCGAGGCCGCGGATGCGGCGGATGGTGGGCACGGCCGGGGAGAGCTTGAGGCGGCGGAACAGGCCGGTGGTGATCCAGCGCCGGGTGAGGCCGAGCACGAAGTCGGTGTACTGGTCGGGGGTGATCGCCCAGGCCGGGCCGCCGGGACGGTCGAGGGCGGCTTGCTGCAGGGCCCGGCTGGGCGGGCGGCGGCGGCCGGTGTGCGTGGTGGGCCGGGTGACGGCGGTGTCGAAGCACGGTACGACGCTGACCGAGGTGACGGCGGTGAACGCGGCCAGGTGGTCGAGGGTTTCGGCGGGGCGGTCGAGGACAGCGGGGGTGACGGTAGTGATGATGCCGCAGGTCCGGCCGCGTTCGGCCAGCAGTTCCAGGGCCTTGACCACGAGCTGGTAGGTGGGCTCGCCGTCGTAGCCGACGCGCCAGCGGTTGCCTTCCGGATCGCCGTCCAGGGAGATTCCCAGCTCCAGGCCGGGGTAGTGGGCGTCGAACAGGTCGAGCCACTCGGCGTCGAGCTGGACGCCGTTGGTCTGCAGGGACAGGCGCTTGACCTGCGGCATGCTGGCGAGGGTCCGCAGCAGCTGGGTGATGTGCTCCTTCCCGGCGGTCAGCGGTTCGCCGCCGTGCAGTTCGATGGCGAGCGGGCGGCCCGCGAAGAGGTTCGGGAGGAGCTGGACCTGGTCGTCGCTGATCCGCGCGCCGCCGGGGCCTTCCTTGCGCTTCTCGTAGCAGTGCAGGCAGTCGATGTCGCAGGTCTCGCCGCGGACCTTGAGGATGACCGAGACGGCGTCCTGGTCGGACGCGTCCAGCGACCGGTACAGGTGGCCGATCAGCTCGTTCGAGCTGGTGGGGTGCATCGGGTGCCTCCCAGGGAGAGGGACGGGCTCGGGCCCGGTCAGGAGCGAAGCGCCTGGTGCCACGCGGCCAGCTGGCCGGGGGTGAGGCGGATGGTGGCGTCGGCGAACTTCAGTCGCCAGCCGTCGCTGTAGCGCTGGGGAAGCCAGCCGGCCTCCAGCCAGTCGTCCGGCACCGGGCCGTCCGGGGCGGCGGTCTCGGGCCACACCGTCAGCAGCGCGGCCAGCAGCCGGGCGCGGGCCTGGCGCAGGGCCTGGTGCACGGACGCCGCGGGCGGTGTCGGGGCGCCGGCGAGGACGGGGGTCCACTTGTCGCCGAGGAGCGGGTGGCCGGCGGCGACGTTCTCCGCCTGCTGGACGGCGAGGTGCAGTTGTCCGGTGACCAGGTCCACGACGTCACTCAGTCCGGCCTGGAACAGGCCGTCGAGGTCCTCGACCAGGCTGATCGCGTGCTGGACACGGTCGGCCAGCGCCCACCGGCGGTAGACGTCCCGCTCGGCCTGGCCAAACACCGGCTGCTGTCCGTTGTGCATGGCGCGGGCGGTCCGCAGCACGGTCAGCGCCGGAAGGCGGCGCCTCACGGTGCGGAACAGGTCGACGTCGTCGCCCAGGATGTGGAACTGCCTCAGGTAGCCGCGCAGTTCGTCGGCCTCGGCCACGGTCTGGGCCTCCAGGTCGACGCGGACGCCGTCGACGATGCGGGACTGCAGCACCGGCACCGGGCCTTCGGTGACCAGCACCCGCAGGTCGACGTCGCTGCGGGCGTGGGCGATCCCGCAGGCCACGGGCCCCGTCATCCACACCGGCGAGTCCGGGTACTCCTCGGCGAGCTGCCCGGCGACCGTGCGGGCCGCTGCCAGTCTCTGTTCGACCCACGCGTTCACCGGGCCGCCTCCCCGCTCAGGACGGCGCGGGCGGTCTGGGTGACCCAGGTGTCCAGGGCAGCGCGGACGTCCGCGCGCTGGGCTCCGATGTGCGGGGTGGCGAGCAGGTTCAGCGGGGCGGGGCCGGCCTTGAACAGGTGCGCGTCGCGCGCCTCGATCGGATCGACGGCAAGGCCGGTCAGGCCGCCGTCGGCAAGGGCCTGCAGGCACGCGGCCGTGTCGATGGTGGCCAGGCGCCCGGCGACGACGAGCAGAGGCCGGCGCCTGGCCGACGAGCGGAGGAAGGCCGTGCCGAACGCCCCGGTGTTCTCCGCGGTGGCGGGCAGCGCGACGATGTGGGCGTCCGCCCAGCCGGGCAGCTCGGCCGCAGGTAGTTGCCGCAGCCCGTCGGTGATGCTGGGCCGGGCGGCGAAGGCGACCTCCGTGCCGAATCGCTCGGTCACGGCGGCTGCGGCCCGGCCGATGGGCCCGGCGCCCCAGACGGCCACGCGCATCGACACCGCCGGCGTCCCCAGGCAGGCCGTCTTGAGATGGTCACCGTGGGCCAGGCCGTTGGCGCCGAGCGGGATGCGCCGGGCCAGGGCCAGCAGTGCCGCCAGGCACCACTCGGCGACGGCCGGGGCCGATGCCTCGGGGTATCGGTGCAGGCCGATCCCCCGCGCGGGCAGGAGGGCGGTGTCGATGCCGTCGAGCCCGGAGCCGGCCCGGATGACGTGCCGCAGCTTCGGCATGGCGGCCAGCCGGTCCGCGTCGAGCCGCACGCCGGAGCGGATGACGATCAGCTCGGCGCGGCGCAGGGCGCCGCCGAGGTCGTCGAGGCTGGTGAACTCGTAGACGTCGTACCGGCTCAGGGAGCGGACCAGGGCGTTCGCATCGCCCGCCCCCTTGGCGACGAGGATCGTGGGCGCCCTCATCGCGTCGTCTCCGTCTGGGCGCGGTCCACGAGGACGTCACGGGTGTCCGTGAGAGCGGCGAGGATGGCGGGGGCGACCTGCGGGATCAGGGTCACCGTGGTGAGCTCGGTCAGCGGCAGCCATTCGAAGCCGACCTGGATGGGGTCGCGCGGGTCGGAGAAGCGGGGTGCGGTGCGGCCGTCCGTGATCTCGGCGAGGAAGTTGTGCTGGGTCTTGTGCTGCTGGCCGAGGTCCTTTCCGAACTGGCCGGGGACGTACTCCACGACGAACATCTCCCGCACGGCCCGCACGCTCAGTCCGGTCTCCTGGTGAACCTTGCGCACGACCGCCTCGCGCAGCGACTCGCCCTCGATCGCCTTGCCGCCGGGAAGGTTGTAGTGGAAGCAGCCGCCGTCCGCGCTGTCGTCGTAGGACAGGAGCAGGATCCGGTCCTGGTGGATGATCGCGGCCTTCACCGACACGCTGATGCTGGGCAGATCGCTCAAGGGTGCCTCCGTACTGGTTGTCGGAGCAGGGGTGTCACAGGCAGGCGCGGGCGTCGGGGTCGCCGACGCGCATCAGGTCCTGGACGTCGGCGAGCTGGTGGGCCTCGAAGACGCCCGTGGCGCGGAAGCCAACCGCGGCTCGGTGCATCGCGGCCAGTGCGGCGCGCGTCAGCTGGTTGGCGTAGATCGCCAGGACGAACCCGGCCCCCCCGAGGAGCCGGCGGTCCAGGTGCGGGAAGGCGGTGGGGACGGTGACCAGCGGCACGCCGGACCAGCGGCGGCCCACCTCCAGCGCCTGGTTGCCGGTGGTGTCCTTGGAGTGCAGGAGCACGGCGTCCGCTCCGGCCGCCTCGTAGGAGGCGGCACGGGCCAGCGCCTCGTCCATGCTGGCGCCGCAGATCAGCGTCTCCGTGCGGGCGATCAGCAGCAGGCCGGGGGCGGCGGCCTTGAGTTCCTTGATCTGCTCGCACACCGCCCCGGTCTCCGCCATCGCCTGGACGCGGTGTTCGGAGAACGAGTTGCACTTGGGGTAGCGGCTGTCCTCCAGGCAGACGGCCGCCGCCCCGGCCGCCTGGAGGTCGAACCCGAACCGCGCGGCCGACGCCCCGGTGCCGGCCGCGTTGTCGACGTCCACGATCACCGGCAGGTCGGTGACGCGGCAAAGCGAGGTGACGACGTCGGCCAGGTCCCGGGAGCCGAGCAGGTTCTCGTCCGCCAGCCCGTAGGCGGCCGACACCTCCAGGCCCGACACCCACAGCGCGTCGAACCCGGCCTCGACGGCGACCCGCGCGGCCATGGCGTTGACCGCGCCGATCGCCTGAACGGGCCGCCGGGAGGCTGCGGCGTCACCAAGGGCGGCCCGCAGGCGGCCGGCCGCGGATATCTCAGGCATGACGGCGCTCATCGGGTACTTCCTTCCAGATCGGGGGTCAGGCCGCGCTCCAGCAGCGCGGTCCAGGCGTTCGCGAGCACGTCAGCCCGGGACTGGTTGGCGTCGATCGTCACGGTCGGCCCGATCTTCGGGAACGCGGCCGGGCTGGCGGTGATCGCCCGGTAGGTGACCCGCACGATGGTCTGCACGTGGTCCACGTCCCAGTCGTCGCGCACCGAGTCCCCCGCGCTGCGGGAGGCGGCTCGCTGCATCGTGGTGCAGGTGGGCGCGTCCAGGATGAGCGTCAGGTCCGGCACCAGGTCGATCGCGTCGGCGAGAGCGCCGTAGGTGGTCTGCGGCGTCTGGCCGTGCTTGACCTGGAAGAACGCCAGTTCCGACAGCAGCCACCGGTCCGCGATCACCGGCCGCTGCGACAGCGCCGGCGCGATCAGGCGCTCGACGGTGGCCTGCTTGTCGGCGCGCAGGGCCTCCAGGTAGCGCTCGCGGTTGGCCTCGGTGGGCGTGTACTTGCCGTCCACCAGGTCTGCGGCCACCTCGGGGGCGAGGAAGTTCGTGGTGAGCACCGACAGCGGCGTCACCCCGTACAGGTTGTCGAACAGCCGGAACAGTCCCTTACGCAGCGTGGTCTTGCCGCTGCCGTCCAGGCCTTCGATCACGACGAACGGATACTGGTCCATCCCTACTCCACCTGCCCCGCTCCGGTGCCCGACTGGTACTTGGTGAACTGTCCGCGCCACGGCACCGAGGTGGTGACCAGGTCGGTGAGCCGCATCCCGCCGATCTCGCCGAGCAGCTGCGGCAGCGACGCCTCCAGCACGACGACCTCGGCGATGGCCCGGCAGTACGCGACCCGCAGAACCGCGCTGTCCTCTCCCCTGGTCCGAAGCGCCGCCCGCAGGACGCGCGTCCCCGTGCCGAGGGCGACGGCCCGCGCGGCGGACTGGAGCATCGCCAGGGAGGCGGTCCGGCCGCTCTCGTGGTGGATGACGGCGAACGCCCCCACCCACCAGGCGCTGGACCGGGTCGCGCCGTGCACGGCCGCCTCAAGGCCGCCGTCCAGGTCCTCGGCCAGCATCCGGGCCACCTCGTCCACCGCGAGGGTGAGCGGGCCGCTCGCGGTGCGGTCGTGGCCGAGCCGGTACGGCACCTCGATCCACGGCGTGAGGCCGGCGGCACTGATCAGGACGTCGTCGCACGGCACCACGAGCACCGGCTTGGACACCAGGTCGACGGGGTCCAGCTCGGCGGGCAGCCCGAGCTGTTCGGGCGCGAGCGTCGCGGCCCGGCGCCACTGGTCCTGGTGCAGGTGCACCCGCTGCACGTGCAGGCCGTCGGCGAGCGCCTGCCAGCTGTCCCGCACACTCGCGGGCCTCAGCGTTTCGGGCGGGCTCATGGCGGTGGTGGTTCCTTCCACGCGGTACTCCTTGATGGGTGAGCCGAAGCGATGGATCGTATTCGAATAGTGACGAACAGCAATGGCGCGTATGTTGGCGGACTGCCGCCCGGTTGACGGGATGGCCGGTGGTCAGGGGATCGTGAGGTCGGCGTGCACGCACTTGCCCCGTGGCTCCAGGCTGGTCCCCCACCGGCCGCTGGTCAGTTCGTGGACCAGGACGAGTCCGCGGTGGCACTCCTCTTCGTCGCCGGCCTTCAGCAGCACCGGCAGCTCGCAGGAGCCGTCCCGCACGCAGACTCGGACGAATCCCGGGGCGGGGCGCCGGACGGCCACCCGCATGAAGGTCAGGCAGCCGGTTTTGCAGGCGTTGGAGACCAGCTCGGTGACGATCAGCTCGGCCGGGTCGACCAGCTTGTCCAGGCCCCATTCGGTGAGCTTGCCCCGCACCAGCAGGTGGGCGGCCCGCGCCGACTCCGGGCGATAGCGCAGGGATACCGTGGCAGGGCCGGGCCGGGGAGCCGGCTCTGCGGGAGCGAGCTCTGCGGTCGTCACGCCAGCCCCCGGTACCGCCTGAGCCACCGTCCGTCCTCCAGCCGCCGTAGCACCGTCGCGCGCCGCAAGGCCCGCTCGAAGCCCTCGACGAAGACCTCGGTGCCGTCCGGCCGTCGCCGCCAGGCCCCCCGAGGGGCGCCGGCGGGATACACCCGCTTCAGGAGCTCGTCCGGGTCCGCACGCGCCAGCCGCCCCGGCAGGCCCGCCGCGATGTCGACCGACACCCGGCGGCGAAGCTGGCCATCAGCAGATCGACGCACGAAGACCTCCGCATTCCGATGGTGGAGGTGGCGGCCGTCGGCGTCTCGCAGGCCTCGACCGACCGTCTCTGACGCCCCGTCAACCAGGGCGTGCCACCACGGTGGCCCGTCTACGCTGAATCTGCAACGGCATCGGCACCGAATCCCCCGACGAAGGAGAAGTGGCACATGCCACCGCAAACGCATGGCCTGGCACCGCGCGCATGTGACGTGCAACACTGCGCGGATCGGTACGGACGGTAGACGCATGCACCCCGGAGGTGAGCACATGGCAGCACGGCCGAGGCCGACAGCACGGCGGATCGAACTGGGACACGCGCTTCGGGAACTGCGTCAGCAGGCTGGCATCACGCTCGAGGACGCCGTCAAGGGGCTGTCGTTCAGCGAGACGAAACTCCAGCGCGTAGAGACCGGCTTCCAGGACCTCCGCAACGCCGGGGACCTGCGCAAGCTCCTCACGCGGTACGGCGTTGACGACGAGGACGAAACCGAACGCCTGGTGGAGCTCCAGCGCACCGCCTCACGCCAGGACTGGTGGACGCCGTACACGGTGGCGACGATGGCGCCCTCGATGCCCCGCTTCCTCGGCGTCGAGTCCGCGGCCCAGTCCATCCGCGCCTACCACCCCACGTGCGTGCTCGGACTGCTGCAGACCGAGCGGTACGCGAAGGCACTGCACGAGATCGCCAAGCCGATCGAGGAATCAACCACGGAGTTCATACACAAGAGCGTGGCCCTTCGGATGAAGCGCAAGGACCGGGTGGTGGCCCCCGACGACCCTGTCAAGCTGTGGGCGATCCTGTACGAGCCGGCGCTACGGTACGTGGCCGGAGACGTGGACACGATGCGCGAGCAGTACGGGGAGATCACCCGGATTGCGGAGTTCGACAACGTGACCGTGCAGATCCTGCCCCAGTCGGTTCGCGGCTACCTGTCGCTCTCCGACTTCACGCTCCTGGACCTCGGCGACAAATTGCCTATGACGGTCCAGCTGGACACGGGGGCTGGCATGTCCCTCACGGACAAGGCCCGCGAAGTCGGCCGGTTCACTCGGATGTTCGAGGCGCTGTCCCGCTCGGCCCTCCCGTCCGAGGCGACACCGGAGTTCCTGCAACAACTCACCCGAGAGATCACCTCATGACCCACCACATCACCGCCCCCGAACTCGCCGGAATGACCGACTGGTTCAAGTCGTCTTACAGCGGTGGATCCGGCAACAACTGCGTCGAGGTCGCCGACCTGACCGCCACCCGCTTCGAGGCCGTGGCCATCCGCGACTCGAAGGACCCCGCCGGACCGGCCCTGCTCGTCACGCCGGAAGCGTTCGCCTGTCTCGTGGCGTTCGCCCGCGACTCCCGCGCCTGATCAGCGAAGGGCCGTTTCCCCCTCGTCCGAAGCAGGGGGAGGCGGTCCTTCGCTGTGGTGTTTCCATGCCCGGAAAGCACCGCGACCATGCCGCCATGCCCTTGCCCTGACTGCTTCCGATCCTCGCCTGTACTGCTTTAACACCCCTAGATCTTGATCTCCACCGCCATGATCCAGTGGCGGAAGCCACTTCTGCCGCCGCCCTTCCGCACAGGGTCTCGGCCTCGACTTGCGGCCAGTCATCCCCACTGTGACGCTCGACATGCGAGTCGGGCCCACCCTAGTCGTGGGCCCGACTCGTTCCAGAGATCGGATTCAACGCCGTCCGGCGGCACCCGACGTCTTCCGGCCCCTAGTCGATGCCGTAGACGCCTTTGGCTTCTCCTGCACGGCGTCCGCTGCGGCCTGCGCCGAGAATCCTGTCTCCTTGAGAAACTCCATCGCTCTGAAGATGTCGTCGCAGGTCTTGAGCAACACCATGATCGACAGGTCACTCTTGGCGTCCGTCGGAAGATTCACCAGGGCGCACTTGTAAACACGCTCAACCGACTTGTACAAGCTTTGCAACCGTAGCGTCGCGTACAGCTTGTTCATGTCGACATTGTTCGTCGCCGCATAGCGACTGTGGACCAGGACGAACCCGGTTTTCTCATTCCCGCACTGGGAGTCCCGGATCCACCCCTTGCCCCGTTCGAACTGGGCGGGTGTAAGCGGGCCCATGGCCTCGTCCCGGGGAAGGCCGTTGTCACCGGCCACGACCACCCGGTTCCATATGTCCTCTCCGCTGTCGTGCGCCGCCCGGCGGCGCGTCGTCGTCATTGCTACTCGCCTTCTTCGTCCTTATCGTCGCTCAGCACGTAGTATCCGTCCTGGTCGACGATCTTCCTTGTGTCCGGAGGCAGATGGTCCCGGATCCACGCCTTGTCCGTTCGAACCGGGCGATCGTGAGCCCGCCCATGGCCTCATCCTGGGAAAAGCCGCCGTCGCCGGCCTTAGCGACCCGGTTCCACATGTCCTCTCCGCTGTCGTGCGGCGCACGGCGGCGCTGCGTGGCCACGGTTACTCACCCTCTTCGTCCTCCAGCAGGCTCGCCAATGCCTTGTCCATGTCGGTACGGCCCGTCTTGACGGCGCTCTCGCACCAGTCGAGGAGCATCCGCGCTTTGTGGACGTTGTCGAGTACCGCCGCCTTCGTCTCCTCGTTGTAGTCCTGGGCGTGGATCTCGGGGATGATCCGCTGCAGGGAGACGAAGAACGATGCGAACGCCCCGATCAGCCGTAGAATCTCCAGAGGCGCTTCCTTGTAGTTGACCAGCGGTTCCTTCTCCTCGACGAACTCCTCAACCTCTGCGGCGTCCTCGGTCGGCGCGAACTCGGCTTCGGCTTCGAGCTCCTCGTCGACCTGCCGCCAGTGCTCGCGCTGAGCCTCCCGCAGTATGTTCCGTGACCTCGGGTCGGCCACCACTCGGCTGCGGACCTCGGGCCGGGTGATCATCTCCTTGACGACCTCGGCCGCGTCCTCGTCGCTGTGCAGCAGCCTCCGGGTCCTGGCCAGCCGTTCATCCCTGTTGCTCGGCGTGTCGAAGGCCCGGTGTGCGACCTTCTCCGCCTCGTTCACCGTCCACCGGTTCTCCTTCGAGATCGGGTCGTACGGGTCCTTCCGGATCAGGACGTAGCGACTTCGGACGTAGGCAAGCTCCGCGTGCACCGAGTAGCACACGTCCGCGCGACGCTTGGCCTCCGGCCACTGCTTCGCAATCTCATAGTGGTTTCGAAGCGTGAGCGCGTTGATGCCGATCTGGTGAGCAAGCATCTCGGTGACCTCGGTGACCTCGCCCCGCCTGCGAGGATGGCCTTCCAACGCTTCGATCACGAGATCACCCAGTGCGAACTGAATGCTGGTCTTCTGCTTGACCAGCTTTCGCCCCTTGCGGACGATCGGCTCCCATTCGGCCTTGGTGTAGCCGGTGGGAAGTGTCATGGTTGTCACGAGGAGCCTCCTCGCCCGTGTACCGAACACCGTCGAGCTGGTGCTCGCGCGCTGTCCGCCCGCTGGGCTGCGGGAAGCAACAACATCCCGCGACAGCCGCAAGTGCCGCCTACGAACCAATCTACCCCTGCCCAGCACTCCCGACCTCTGACCAACGGCCGACCGGCTGCGCTACCACTGGGCTGCCGCGGGAGGGATGCTGGAATCGAGGATCCGGGACGGCAGCAAGGAGGTGTCCTCGGTGTACGGCTCTCCCGCGATCAATGACATCGATCCCGCCGTCTGGGCGGACATTGTCCGCCGGGGGAAGGCGCTCGTACGGGAGATGCACAAACGTTCGCCAGGTAGGCGGTGGTCGGGGGGTTGAGGTCCTCCCCGCGAGCGCGGGGTCAGCCGTTCCCGTTCTCCTTCGCCAGGGCGGGCGCCAGGTTCTCCCCGCGCCCGCTGTCACAACTCATGTATAAAGCCAGTCGTCGCCACCGATCCGTTCGACCGCGTGTAGATCAGTGGTGTGGTGTCCCGCTTCATTGAGGGCGAGGAGGCGTGCGGCCGGATGGACCGGCTGGCCCGCAAGTACCTCGGTGTGGAGCGCTTCCGGGTGGACCATGCCGGGTGAGCAGCGGGTCGCGGTGATCGTGCGCCCGGTCAAGGTGCGGCACATTGTCGGAGTGGAGCGGGTTCGACCGGGCGGCCCTGTCCCTGAGCAGTGCACCTGCGTTGCTGACAGTCGGAAACCGAAGGGGCCGGCCACCATCGCGTGGCCAACGCCTTCGGTTCGGCTTTCCAGCGGGCACAGGGCCGCCGCACCACTCCAGAGTGACTTTCTATAACAGCCCTAGGCCTTAGCCATGCACTTAGCCGTCGCCGCGCGCGCCCCTCACGTACGCGTGGAAACGGCGGTTCGGAAGGCTGACCAGGGTAGTTGGTGACGGTAAGGCTGTTATAGAAAGTCACTGAGGGAATCTGGACGACGCGTCTCCATGGAGAGTCGTTCTATCAGGAGCCCGAGAGATTCCCTCCTGGCGGAGTCCGGGAAGGGGCCAGTGGAAGACGAGGACGTGGCCGCCCTCAATCGGGCCAGAGTCCAGGAACGACCCCTGGCGGCGACGGGTCCGCCGCCGCGCCGACAGCCTTTGTCTCGGGGGCGAGGAACATCGGAGCGACACTGGCGCTAAACCCTCTCCCCACTCTCCAGAACCCGTTGACTACGCTTTCATCGTGGCTGAACCTTCGGCGGTCGCGTTGCTCAACCGCCTCGCGGTTCGGGATGCCGGTCGAGTTCTGACGGATGAGCAGGCCGCGGGGTACACGGCGTTCCGAGGAGCGCCGACCCGCGCGCGGAGCTGGAGCGGTTCTTCCTGGACGACCCGACCGACGTGCCGACGAAGTCGCAACATACCCGGCCGAGCACCTGGACATCGAGGACGCCTCGGTACTGGAGGCGTACGGCGAGCGGGAGAACACCCGGCTCGACACCTCCCCGACCGGCCTGTGACACCCTGGGCCCCATGCACATCCCAGCCGGCGAGCCCACCTCCGAGGAAGAGCTCCCAGTCCTCCGCCCCGACCCCGAGCAGGTGCTCGCCGACTGGCTGACGACCACCCCGCTCGGCGACAGCGCCCGGCTGAACTACCCGCGCGAGGTCATGCGCTGGATCGCGTACATCGGGGACCGGGTCTGGACCGCCGGCGGCCGCGACGTCAGGAACTGGACCGAGGGCGCGGACAACGCCCGTACCCGCGCCTTCCTCGTCAGCGCGGTACGCGGCTTCTACCAGCACGCCCAGAGGTTCGACTCCGGCATCGTCAACCCCGCCCCCAAGACCCTGCGCCCCTCCGTCGCCGACCTCCCCGGCCGCCCCGCCCTCACCCGCGCCGAGTCCACCCTCTACGTCTCCGCCCTGGACCGCTACAGCGGCCTGATGCCCCACCGTGCCCGCGCGCTCGGCTACCTCGTCCTCGGCCGCGGCCTGCGCGCCCACCAGGCCGTCGCGCTCGACGTCGAGGGCATCGTACGCGAGCAGCACCGCACCACCGCCCTCGTCACCCTCAAGGGCGGCGGCACCGAGTTCCAGGAGCTCCCGGCGCCCGTCGCCCTCGCCGTCGAGGACTACCTGCCCCACCGCCGCACCGCCGCCCCCCACAGCAGCCCCGAGGCCGGCCCGCTGCTCACCAGCGGCCGCGGCCGCCGACTCGACCCCGCGCCCAGCGTCCGCGACCTCCTGCGCGCCGTCGCCTCCACCCACCCCCAACTCACCCACCTCACCGACACCCTCACCGCCGACGGCCTCGCCGCCAGCCCCAACCCCTTCCTGGGGTAACGGGTCGAGACCGGTAGGAACGAAAACCGGCGCTCAGTGGGCCTTTCAGCCGTGATTCAGCTGGTGGGTCTTGTTCTGCGGGCCGTAGGGTCGACCTGGCTACCGTGACTCCGAAAGACTGATGGGGCAGCAGTGTCACCGGTGTACAGCTGTCCACCGGAACTGCGCGGGTTCCACAGAGCCGCGCTGGCCCTGCCCGCGCCGTCCACGCGCCGGCCGGCGTCCGGGCGGCCGCCACCGTCACCGAGCTGCTGCGCTCGACCGTCAGGACGGACGTACGGACGCAGCGCGGCATCGCGGCCCAGTTCCTCATAGGGCGCCACGGTTCGCAGGCGGCTGCACGGGTGGAGCTGGGCATCGCGAAGTCGACGCCGAGCGAGCTGTTGTCAGGTAGTTGAGGGAAGCGGTGTGAATGTCCTGTCTCGCTGGGCCGAGCGCCGCTGGCTCAGCAGCCGGGTCGGCGTTCGGGCCCGAAGGCCCGGGCCGGTGTGGGATCGGGCGGAAAGGAGCGTGGGGCAGCGGGCTCCGGCGCTCCTGGCCGGCCTGAGCCTGGACCTGGCGCTGTTCAGCCGAGCGTGACGCGGGCGGCGGTCTCCCACTCGTACATCCGCCGGTCGCGGCCGAGGACGATGAGTTCGGCGGCGGTGACGCGGGCGGTGGCCGGGTAGGTGGTGACGCCCGTGAGGGTGTCGGCGGCCGGTTGGGCCGGGCCGGCGGCGTTGGAGTAGGCCACCGAGACGTGGGGCCAGAAGTTGTCGGCGGGCTCGGGGACCTCGGGCCAGACGTCGGCGATGGCCGCGCGGATGGCGGTGCGGACGGCGCGCACGGGCTCGGCCGGGTCGACGGTGAGGAGCAGGGCCTCGGGAGTGACGATCGCCGGGCCCAGGGCGAGGTCGAACGCGGGGATCTTCGCGAGGTGGTGGGCGGCGGCGTCGGCGATGGCGCGCGCGTCGGCCTCGCTGACCTCGGCGGTGGAGCCGAGGCCCTGCATGGTGAGGTGAAGCCAGCGGTCGGGGACCAGGTCGAGGCCGGGGACGCCGGCCAGGGCGTGGCGGTAGTCGGCGGCCAGGCGGTGGACGTCGTCGGCGCCGTCGAACGTCAGGTGCCAGGTGTACCAGCGGGTGCCCGGTTCCCAACCCGGGCGCCACCACCAGTGATCGGCCATGCGCGCAGGGGTGTCAGTCATGGTTGCTGATCCAATCACTGTCCGGGCCGGCGAGGCAGAGGGCGAGTTTGGCTTCGCGGACGGCGGTTTCCACGACGGCTTGCAGGCGGCGTCCGGCGGCGCTGTTGCCCATGGGCGATCCGGCGGCGTCCCGGGCGAGGTCGCGCAGGCGCCGGCGGACGGGGGCGGTGCGGTGTTCGGCGGGCAGTGCGAGGACGGGGGCGAGTGCGTCGAGGACGCCTTCGGGTTCGTCGGCGAGCAGGTGGGCTCCGGCGCGGGTGATGTGGAGCTGGGCGATGGTGCCCAGGGGCCGGACGTCCTGGCGCTGGAGAGCGGCGAGCCCGTGGTCGGCGTGGGCCAGCGCCCGGGTCGGGTTGTCACCGCGCAGGCAGATGCCCGCCCCGTAGTTGGCCAGCCGACCGTCCGTGCAGGCGAACAGCCCGCCGACCTGGTCGTGGGAGGCGTTGGCGAGATCGAGCCCGGCGGCGTCCTCGGCTCGGCCGAAGGCGGTCTTCGCCTCGGCGTGCGCACCGACTTCCGCCCACGCGTCCGCGGCCTGGCAGTGGAGCAGCACGGTGACGGTTCCGGGTGCCTGGAGGGCGGCGCCGTGTTCGGCGTGCTGGATGGCCGCGCGATACTGCCCGTCCCAGTACGCGAGCTTGCTGCGGGTGGCGGCGACCCATGCCTGGAGGGCCGGATCGGCGGCCATCTCGGCGGCCACCATGGCGGCGCGGATGTGGGTCGCGGCCTGCCTTTTGTGTCCGAGGTCGCTGGTCATCCAGGCCATCATCGCGGCGAGGTAGCCGGCGGTCGCGAAGAGTTTCTGGCGGTGCTCCAGGTTCTGGTGCCCGTACAGCAGGTCCCAGACCCGGACGAGTGATCTGTGGGTCTGCCCGTAGACCTTCAGCGGGTCCTGGGCCATGAGGTAGTCGGCGGCGAAGCCGCGGACGTCGGCGGCGTACTGCTCCACGCTGACCGGCCCGCAGTTGGGGACCTCGGCCCACTGCGTCCACTGCGCCGACTCGTCGGCCGCGGTGTGGATGAGCTCGGCGCCGCTGAGCGGCACGTCGGGCACCGGGGGAAGGGGCGCCGCAACGGCCGTGGCCGGATCGCCGGCGGCCTGGTGTCGCAGCACGCGCAGATCGGACTCGGGCAGGGCGCGGCGGTCTTCCAGATCCAGCAGGTCTTCCAGGGAGGCGCCGTAGAGCTCGGCGAGGACGGTGAGCACCCGCAGGGTGACCCGTCGGCCCGCCGCGGCCGGCCACTTCTCCCATTTGCCGAGAAGGGAGGCGTCCGTCGCGGGCCCGGCAGCGCCGACGGCGTTGTTGAGTCGGTCGGCCGCCTCCTGGAGAGTCCAGCCGTGGGCGTGGCGCCAGGCCTCCCGCGGACGGCAGCCGAAGCTGGTGCGCATCTCGGCGGCGATCGTCGCGATCGGGGCGCCGACGGCGAGGAGTTCGGTGCGGAGCGAGTCCCGGTGGGTCTTGGATCCGGGCTTGGGGCGTGGAGGCATGGTGGCTCCCGGATGGGTGCGGTGAGCGGCCTGACCACCTCACCGTAGCGACCCGACTACGCCACATGGGTCACGCTCCGCGATTTCCACATGACGCACTGTCCTCTTCTGGGCCTGCTCCGAAACTCCCGCCCAGGTGAGCGAGCTGACGCCGGTCCGGAAAAGGCGGTCACCGCTGCCCGTGGCCGCAGCGGGTCGAAGACGGGACCGTAGTGCCACCGCCGTTCACTGCGCGTCCGCTCTCGGACGGCAGAGGCGCGATTCGAAGGAAGGCACCATGCTGTCGAAGTCCGCCGCCATCGCCATCGCCGCGAGCACCGGCCCGGAGGAGAAACCGCAGGCCCTGGAGGACCTGGTGCTCGCGGAGGGCGTCGACCAGGAGTGGTAGTCACCGCCCGCTTCCTGAACCGGGATGTCCTCCCTGGGGGATCCGATGAATCATCTGTACGTCGGCCCGACGCTGCGCCCGCGCGAGCCCGTGCTGCGGCACCCGCGAGTCCGGGTGCACCGCCCGGCCCGGCACGGCGACCTGTTCGCTTCCTCGATCGCCGACGGCGACCGGATCGTGCTGATCGACGGGGTCTTCCACCAGAGCCCGGCCCTGCGCCACAAGGAGATCCTGGCCGCCCTGCGGCGCGGCATCGAGGTGTTCGGCGTAGCGAGCACCGGGGCGCTGCGAGCGGCCACCTGCGGGTGCTGCCGCCGGACGCGGACCCCGATCGCAGACGGGACCTGACGCGGTGGATCGACATCGGGCTGCTGACCTTGGGCGACCAGCTCGCAGCGCGAGCCTTCCTGCGGCAGGCACTCGGCCAGACCGTCGCCGACCTGGCCGCCGGGCGGGAGTGACGCACCGAGCCGTAGGCTTCCAGTTTCAACTGCGCTTACTGACAGCATAGTTAACTGTTCATCACATTGAGAGCGAGCACTGCATGTCTGACACGGTGGAGACCGCCACCACCAGCACGGAGACCCCGGAGGAGCTGCGGACGGCCATGGTCGAGCAGCTGATCTCCATGGGCGAGATCCGGACCGCCGCGGTCGAGCGCGCATTCCGCACGGTGCCGCGCGAGGCCTTCGTGCCGGAGGCGCCCGTCCGACAGGCCTACGGCGTCGAGGACGTCGTGATCACCAAGCGGAACGAGCACGGGACCGCGATCAGCTCGGTCTCCGCCCCGCGGATCCAGGCGTTCATGCTGGAGCAGGCCCACATCAAGCCCGGGCACCACGTGCTGGAGATCGGCTCCAGCGGCACCAACGCCGCGATGATCGCCGAGATCGTCGGGGCGGACGGCGAGGTCACGACCCTGGACATCGACCAGGACGTGACCGACCGCGCGACCCGCGGCCTGGCCGCTGCCGGCTACGAGCGGGTGAACGTCGTCCTCGGCGACGGCGAGGTGGGCTGCGCCGACCGCGCCCCCTTCGACCGGATCCTGGTCACCGTCGGGGCCTGGGACATCCCGCCGGCCTGGGTCGACCAACTCACCGAGCACGGCACCATCACCGTGCCGCTGCGGATGCGCGGCGTCTCCCGCTCGATCACCCTGCGCCGCGAAGGCGACCGGCTGGTGAGCCTGTCCGCCGAGGTGTGCGGCTTCGTGCGGATGCAGGGCGTCGGCGCACACGAGGAGCAGCTGCTGCTCCTGCACGGCGAGGAGGTCGGGCTGCGCTTCGACGAGGAACCGCCGGTCGACGCCGGCCCGCTCACCGGCGCCCTGGACAGCGAGCGCACCGAGGAGTGGACCGGGGTGGCGGTCGGCCGGATGGAGCCGTTCGACTCCCTGCACCTGTGGCTGGCCACCGTGCTGCCCGGATTCTGCATGTTGTCCGCCACCCCGGACACCAAGCTCGCCGCGCCGCAGAACCGCATGGCCTGCCCGGCGACGACCGACGGGTCGAGCCTGGCCTACCTGGCGCTGCGCAAGGTCAGCGAGGACCCGACGTTCGAGTTCGGCGCGCACGGCTACGGGCCGGACGGCGCGAAGCTGGCCGCCCGGCTGGCCGAGCAGATCCGCACCTGGGACCGAGACCACCGCTCGGGCGCCGGCCCGCAGTTCACCGTCCACCCGGCGACCACGCCGGACGGCCAGCTGGGTGAGGGCCGCGTCATCGACAAGCGGCACACCCGCATCACGATCTCCTGGCCCTGAAGCGGGCCGGGTAACCCGAGAGAACCGACCACCCAAGGAGGGGATCAGCATGGCGCCTCGGACGCTCATCGCGCCGGAGACCGAGAAGACCGACGTCGCCGCGCTCGACGGCTCGGACTTCGACCTCGACCCGACCATCGTCGAAAGCGGCGACGTGTTCGCCGACCTGCTGCGCGACACGAACGACAACTGCGGCAGCACCTGCTCCGGCAGCGCCTGCGCCAGCGGCGGCGGCAACGTCGCCTGAGCTGAACAGCTGAACGTTCGGCGGGCGGGCCGGGGCCGAAACGTCCCCGCCCGCCCGCCGGGCCCTTTCCGTCTTCTCGTGGGGGTGATGAGCGTTGTACCGTGCCGTGGATGCCGTGCTGCTCAGGGCGGGGGCCCTGACCGTCGAACCGACCTGGCCGGACCTGGCCGGCGGGGACGCGGAGCAGTGGCGGGCCTGGCTGGACATGGTCTGGTCGCATGCCCGGTTCGCCGAGGCCGTCGAGGCCGCGAGCCCTGTGCTGGCCGACCAGGTCCGAGCGGTGATCGACGGGCGGGGCCGGACACGGCGACAGGTGCGGCGCATCACCGTGTCGGTCCTCAAGTACGTGCTGCGGGCCCAGTCCCGGGCCACCCCGTTCGGCCTGTTCGCCGGCGTTGCGCCCGCCCGCCTCGGCGAGCGACTCTCCCTCACCCTCGGCGACGCGCACCAAGCGGTCGCCCGGCCGGACGCGGCGTGGCTGGCCGACGTCCTCGCCCGTCTGGAGAGCGACGAACTGCTGCTGGAGCGGCTGCCGGTGGTCGCGAACCCGCTGTGCTTCGCCCGGGGCGAGCGCCTGGTCGTGCCGTGGCAGGCCAACCCCGTCCACGGCGGCGACCCGCTGGAGGTGGCGGTACGCCGCACCCGCCCGGTCGAAGCCGCGGTGCGCGCGGCCGCGGGCCCGCTGAGCTTCGGCGAGCTGGCCGGCCGGCTCGCCGAGGAGTTCCCCCGCAACGACCCCGCCGCGATCCGGCAGCTGCTTCGCGCGCTGGTCGCCCAGCGGGTGCTGCTGACCGCGCTGTGGCCGCCGATGACGGCCACCGACCCGCTCGGCCACGTCCTCGCTGTCCTTGACCGGGCCGGAGCCGCCGGCATCGGCTCGGCCGCGCCGCTGCTCGCCGTACTGCGCGACGTCCATCAGGACCTGTACCGACACAACACCGGCCGTGCGCACGGGCGGCAGCTGCGGGCCCGTGCCAGTTCCACCATGGCGCGGGCCGCCGCCGCCGAGAAGCCGCTGATGGTCGATCTGCGGCTCGACGCCGCGCTCACCCTGCCGACGGCGGTGGCGCGCGAGGCCGCGGCCGCCGTCACCGTGCTGACCCGTCTCACCCCGCAACCCGGCGGGCTCCCGGCCTGGCGTGACTACCGGGGCCGCTACCTGGAGCGGTACGGGAGCGGTGCCGTGGTCCCGGTCCTGGAGATCACCAACCCGAACACCGGCCTCGGGTTCCCGGCCCGCTACCGCGACTCGGTGCACGAGCTGCCCGCGCCGAGCCTGAACGGCCGCGACGCCGAGCTTCTGGCGCTGGCCCAGGCCGCCGCCGTCGAGGGCCGCCTCGAGACCGTCCTCGACGACAAGGCCGTCGAGAGCCTGGCGCGGCCGGCGGCCGGCGGCCGCGTCCAGCCGCACGCCGAGCTGACGTTCACCCTCACCGCGCCGACCCGCGAGCACCTGGACCGGAGCGACTTCGCCCTCACCGTGACCGGCACCCCCCGGGCGGCCGGCACCACCACGGGCAGGTTCCTGGACCTGCTCGACCCGGCCGACCGCGACCGCATGACCGCCGCCTACGCGGCGCTGCCGACACTGGACGGCGACGCCGACCCGGTGCAGGTGTGCGCCCCGCCGCTGCACGCCCGCGTCACCAACGTCGGCCGCGCCCCCGCCGTCCTCCCGCTGCTGCTCCCGCTCGCCGAGCACCCCGACCCCGCGCACGCCGTCCTCGACCTGGAGGACCTGGCGGTGTGCGGCGACGTGGACCGGATGTGGCTGCTGCGCCTGTCCACCGGCGGGCCCGTCGAGCCGCGGGTGATGAACGCGATCGAGTTCCGCAACAACACCCAGCCCCTCGCCCGGTTCCTGTGCGAGATCACCACCGCCCACACCCCCACCTACACCGCGTTCGACTGGGGCGCCGCCGGGCGCATGCCGTTCCGCCCCCGGATCCGCTACCGGCGCACGATCCTCTCCCCGGCCCGCTGGAACCTGCCCGCCGACGCGCTGCCGCCGCGCACCGCCCCGTGGCCGCGATGGCAGCAGGCCGCCGCCGGCTGGCTGTCCCGCTTCCGTGTCCCCGACCGGGTGTTCCTCACCCAGCACGACCTGCGCCTGAGTCTGGACCTCGGCGAGAGCTCCCACCTGGTGCTGCTGCGCGACCACCTGGACGCCCACCCGGTGGCCGAACTCACCGAAGCGCCCGACCCGGCCGCCTTCGGCTGGATCGACGGCCGCCCCCACGAGATCACCCTGCCCCTGGCCGGCACCCGTCCGCCGGCCAGGCCCGGCCACCGGGGCGCGGTCGCGATGCGGACCTGCGGCCACCTGCCCGGATCCTCCCCCTACCTGTCCGCGAGGCTGTACGCCCACCCGCACCGGCACACCGAGATCCTGACCGCCCACCTGCCCGCACTGCTCGCCGCGTTCGACACCCCGCTGTGGTGGTTCCTGCGCTACAAGGACCCCGATCCGCACCTGCGGCTGCGCCTGCCGCTGCCGGACACCGCCGCCTATGGCCCGGCAGCCGGGCACCTCGGGGCGTGGGCCGCCCGGCTGCGCGACCTGGGTCTGATCACCCATCTGCAGCTGGACACCTACCACCCCGAGGCCGGCCGCTACGGGCACGGCGCGGCGATGACCGCCGCCGAGGCGGTGTTCGCCGCCGACTCCCGCGCCGCCGTCACCCAACTTCTCCACACCGCCCACAACCCGCGCGCGGTCACCGCGGCCAGCATGGTGGCCATCGCCACCGGCCTCAACGGCATCCACACCGGGATGCACCGGCTCTCCGCCAGCATCCCGGCCCGCGGCACGCCGCCGACCCCGGTCCCCCGCACCGTCCACCGGCAGGCCGTCGCCCTGGGCAACCCCGACAGCGACTGGGCCGCCCTGCGCGAGACCCCCACCGGCCGAGCCGTGGCCGACGCCTGGGAGCAGCGGCAGCGGGCGCTGGCCGCCTACCGCGACCGGCTCGAGAAGGCGGACCCCGGCGACGAGTCGGTGCTGTTGTCCCTGCTCCACATGCACCACGTGCGGGCGCTGGGAATCGACCCGGAGCGCGAGCGGCTCTGCCACCGCCTGGCCCGCGCCGCAGCGCTGGCCCACACCGCGAAGGCCCAGCGGTGAACCGGGCCGCCCAGTCCCTCGCCAAGGGCGCGGCCGGCGTCGCCCTGCTGCACATCGAGCAGGCCGCCAGCGGTCGGGGCAGCTGGGGAAGCGTCCACGCCCACCTGGCGGCGGCGCTGCGCGGCGGCGTCAGCTCCGGTCACGGCATGGGCCTGTTCTACGGGGCGCCGGCCGCCGCCTACGCCGTCCACACCGCGACGATCGGCCCCGGCCGCTACGAGCGCGCCGTCCAGGCCCTGGACCGGGCGGTGAAGACGACGACCCGAGCCCGGCTGGAGGCCGCGCACGCCCGCATCGACCGGGGCGACCTGCCGGAGTTCGGCGAGTACGACCTGCTCTACGGGATGACCGGCATCGGCGCGCACCTGCTGCGCCACCATCGAGGCGGCGACCTGCTGCCCGCCGTCCTGGCCTACCTGGTGCGCCTGGCCGAACCGCTTCCGGGCTGCCTGCCCGGCTGGTGGACGCACTTGGCGCCGTCCGGGGAGCGCTCGCCCGACTATCCGGGTGGGCACGGGAACCTCGGCCTCGCCCACGGCATCGCCGGCCCCCTCGCGCTGCTTTCCCTCGCCGTCCGCCGGCAGGTGTCCGTGCCCGGCCAGATCGAGGCGATCCGGACGATCTGCGCGTGGCTCGACGGCTGGCGCCAGGAGGGAGCGGCCGGACCGTGGTGGCCCGAAGCCGTCACCCGCTCCGAAGAAGCCACCCGCCGCACCCGCCAGCGCGGGCCGCTGCGGCCGTCCTGGTGCTACGGCACCCCTGGGCTGGCCCGAGCCCAGCAACTGGCCGGCCTCGCGCTGGGCGACACCGCCCGCCGGCAGCTGGCCGAGACGGCGCTGCTCGGCTGCCTCACCGACCCCGCGCAGCTGAGCCGCGTCACCGACGACGGGCTGTGCCACGGGACCGCCGGACTGTTCCAGACGGTGTGGCGGGTCACCCAGGACAGCTCGGGCCCGGCATTCGCCGAGCAACTGGCCCTCCTCGCCGAGCACCTGCCGCCGGCCGGCGAGGACCCGGCCGGACTGCTCGACGGGGCCACCGGCGCCGCCCTGGCCCGGCACACCGCCACCACCCGCACGGTGCTGTCCGGCTGGGACTCCTGCCTGCTCCTCAACTAGCCGAAAGGGAAGACGCGTTGACGAACCCGCCCGGGCCCTGGCCGGACGACGCCGCCTCCATGCTCCAACTGCACGTCCACTTCACCGACCCGGCCGCCGCCGAGCCCGCCGCGCTCGCCCACCTGTGGCCCGTCCTCGTCGGCGCGGAGGAGGCCGGGCACCTCGCGCACTGGCACTTCGTCCGCAAGGGCGACCGGTGGCAGCTGCGCTACCAGCCCGGGCCCGGCACCGGCCCCCACACCGTCGAGGCCGCCCTCACCGGCGCCCTCACCGCCGCGCGGGCCGCCGGCCCGGTGACCGCCTGGACCCGGGTGGTCTACGAGCCCGAAGTGCTCGCGTTCGGCGGCACATCGGGCATGGACGCGGCGCACGACCTGTTCCACCGCGACAGCCGCCACCTCCTTGCCCACCTCGCCGGGCACCACGGCCCCGACCGGCGGCGCGAGCTGGCCGTCCTGCTGGCCACCGCGCTGCTGCGCGGAGCCGGTCAGGAGTGGTACGAGCAGGGCGTGCGACACGAAGTCGCATGCAGAGAGTGGAAATCACCATGGAGGTTCGACATTGTCGAAGGTGTAGGACCCGAGCCAGTGCGCAAGGCTCGTTCCCGCCTCAGCGTGCGTCGTGAGTAATCGCGGGGTGCGAAGCCTGAGGAAATGTCCAAGGACCCCCGTTCCATCCGGGGGTTACAGGCTGGGAAAAGCCGGACGGGTGAACGCAAGTGAATCCTCGATGATGTCTCGTCACGTACACTCTCGCCGATGGGTCGCTCCAGCGGGAGATAGGGACTGGCCGTTGGAAAACGGCTGGCGCCGACCGGAGAACCTTGACCGGTCGGGAGTGCACCGCCGTCCCCGGGATACAGAGGGCACCCACCCCGGTTGCATCTCTCTCATGCGGAACGTGGAAACCCCGATGAGGTCCAGGGCATTGATTGGCCCTGGTAAGCCGACTGCAAGGAAGGCCCAAACCCTCAGCGGGAGTAGGAAGACCCAACAAGCGAATGCCGGTTGCCGAAAGGCAGCAGGAAAACGTGAACCAGGTCCTGATGCCTCCGTCAGGGGTTCGCGCATAACTGGCCGGATAGGGGCGGAGTGCCCCGACCTGAAAGGGTGCTGACGTGGGTCTGGTGAGCCCGTGCAGACACGATGACCAAGAACACCAGAACCGAAGGGCAAGTTGGACGCCATGACGACACAGACGGTCGGGGCGGCTCAGATCGCCACGAGCGCGGCCGTGATGGCGAACGGACCGGAGGACGCGTCCGAGGAATGGCAGTCGATCGACTGGCGTGCCGCCGAGGACGAGGTAAGGCGTTTGCGGCAACGTATCTTCACGGCTTCGCAGGCCGGAGATCTGGCCAAGGTCAGGAATCTCCAGAAACTGATGCTCCGTTCCCGCGCCAACGCCCGCGTAAGCGTGCGGCGGGTCACGGAGATCAATGCTGGCCGCGTGACAGCGGGAATCGACGGAAAAGTCGCACTGCTACCTCAGGAGAAAGCCGAATTGGCCACCTGGGTTCAGGTGCGCGCCGAACCGTGGAAACCCAAGCCTGTCAAGCGGGTGTATATATCCAAGGCGAATGGAAAACGGCGACCGCTCGGGATTCCCGTGATCAGCGACAGGTGCCTCCAGGCTCTGACGCTCAACGCACTGGAACCTGAGTGGGAGGCACGCTTCGAGGCGAGATGCTATGGCTTTCGTCCCGGACGTGGCTGTCATGACGCGATCGTAGCCATCCATACGACGGCGAGCGGAAAGAACGCTCAACGCCTGTGGGTGCTCGATGCTGATCTGAAAGCGGCATTCGACCACATCGACCACGAGTATCTGCTGAAGTCATTGGGAACGTTCCCTGCAAGGGGAATGGTAGCTAGATGGCTGAAGGCGGGCGTGGTCGAAAATGGTCTGCTCACGGCCACCACGGAGGGAACTCCACAAGGCGGCGTGATCAGTCCCACGCTGTTGAACATCGTCCTGCATGGCATGGAAAAGGCAGCCGGGGTCCGTTACCAAAAGCTCGGCAACAATGCCGCGCTCACGGCATCGAACTCCCCGGTCTTGGTCACCTACGCCGACGACCTTCTCGTCCTCTGCCACACTAGGCAACAGGCCGAGCAGGTCAAAGCTAGGCTATCCGCGTGGCTGGCCCCTCGGGGTCTGGCCTTCAACGAGGACAAGACGCGTATCGTCCACCTCAATGAGGGTTGCGACTTTCTAGGGTTCACCATCCAACGCCATCGCGGAAAGCTGCTGACCAAACCGAGCAACTCTGCCCTGCGGCGGATCCGGAAAAGGCTATCCGATGAAGTGACGGCCCTGCGTGGAGCCAACGCGGAAGCGCTGATAGCTAAGCTCAACCCGATCATCAAGGGCTGGGCTGCCTATTACCGGATCGGGGTATCCAAACGAGCGTTTGCCTCCTTGGATGCCCATGTGTGGAGGCAGGTCTATAAATGGGCCAAACTCTCCCATCCGAACAAGTCGAAACATTGGGTGGCTGCCCGATATTTTGGCATGTTCAATCCGTTCAGGCGCGACACGTGGGTATTCGGCGATCGCGCAAGCGGCCACTACCTGCGCAAGTTCGCCTGGACACCCATTGTCCGGCACCGGATGGTGCCAGGAACGGCGTCGCTCGACGACCCGACCCTGGCCGAATTCTGGGCCAAGCGGCGCCATCGCAACACGCCCCCGCTGAGCACGGCCACTCTGCGCCTGATGAAGGCTCAAAACGGCCATTGCCCGTACTGCGGAGAGCTGTTGCTACACGCCGACCATGAGCCGCAAAGCCCTGAAGAATGGGAACAGTGGCTCAAAGGCACCCGCAAGGCGATCCGTAAATCCGCGATCATCGCCGACACGGGGCATGGCAGGCCGGACCAACCCGCCGCACCACGTCTGGTCCACACGCACTGCCACCGACGGTTAACAACCGCCAGCCGGCAGGCTCCAGCATTTTCGCGGGCCCGCGAGCCATAGGGCTTGCTTGAGCCGGTTGCCCGGAAACGGGCACGGCCGGTTCTGAGGGGGCGGGGACGCAGCAATGCGTCCCCGCTACCCGACGACGTCTGGGCCCGCGTCGCCGCCCACCGGCCCGCCCCCGACCCCGCGCAGGCCGACCGGCTCACCCCCGCCGTCCAGCGGTTGATGTCCGTCGACACCGGCCCCGGCAGCGCACTCGCCACCGGCACCCTCGCCTTCGCCGCCCCCTGGATCGACACCCACACGCTGGCCGGCCAGGGACTGCGCCGCCTCGCCCACGACGGCCACCTGACCCGGGGCCTGCGCGCCGTCTGCGCCCAGCACCTGCTCTTCCACTTCAACCGGCTCGGCCTGCCCCCCATCGCCCAGGGCGTCCTCGCCACCACCGCCGGCCGCGTCGTCTTCGGACAGGAGTGACGATGGCCCAGCTGACCGAGACCACCGGCCGCTTCCCCCTCTCCCCCCGCTTCCGCCCGCCGTGCCGGCCGCTGGAGGACCGGGTGCGCCGCCTGGGCGAGCTCGCCGTGCAGGCCGACGACACGGCCGAGACCACGGTCGCATCGTCGGTGCACAACGGTGCCGCACTGCTGGCCTGCGACGTCGGCCTGCACGGCCTGGCCCGCAAGCTGTGCGCCGACCACGCCGAGATCTTCTTCGCCGTCCGGCCGCTGCCGGGGAAGGAGGCGTGCTACTCCCTCGCCCCGCTGGTCAACCTGGCGAGCCTGCGGATCCGCGAGGACGACGCCGACCAGGCGTTCCGCATGCTCCACGAACTCAACCGCGCGGTCGCCGCCCGCGCCGACACCACCGTGGACGGCATCACGGTGCCCGTCGGCACGCTCACCGCCACCGACGCGGACCACACCGAGATGGTGCGGTGGATGCGCGGCACGTTCCTCTTCGACGGCGCCCGCGCACTGGTACGGGCCGGCCGGTGGGCGCAGGCCCACGATCACCTCGCGCGGCCCGGCACGATCGGACGGCGCATGTTCGAGGGCCGGCAGATCGCCGTGCTCGCCCTCGCCTGCGGCGGCGACACCGAAGGCGCGCTCGACCTGATCGCCGCCACCCTGCCCGGCGACCCCTGGGAAGCCACCGTCACCGCCTGCCTGGCCACGCTGTGCCGCCGGCACGCCGGGCACCCTGCCGCCGACCCCGCCCCGATGCTCGACGGCTACGAGCAGCACCAGCGTGAACCGCGGTTCGCCGTCTTCGACACCCGCCTCGGACTCTCCCTCATCGAGGCCGCCGGCGGCACCGGCCAGCCGGCCGCCGCCAGTACCGCCCGCTCCCTGATCGCCCGGACGCTGGAGCACGGCGACGGCTACGCCGCCCGGGAAGTCCTCGCCCACCCCGGCTGCTCCGGCCTGCTGACCGGCACCGAGCGCGAGCGGCTGACCGCCACCGTGGCCGCCTGCGGACTCGGCACCGAGCTGATCCCTCTCCAGCTGCGGAACGACCTCACCGCGGCACTGGAGCGCAGCCGCTCGGTGCTGGTGCGCAGCCTCGCCGGCAAGGAGCGGTGATGGACTACCAGAGCCGGCCCCGGGTCCTGGTCGTGGACGTGGAGGGCAACGGCGCCCAGCCGCCGGACCTGGTCGAGGTCGCCGCCACCCCCGTGGTGGCCGGGCAACCGGTGCCCTCGTCGGCACGCTCCAGCCTGATCCGCCCGCCGGGAACCAGCACCTTGCCGACAGCGTCGAGTAACGACATGGACTCGGAAAGTGATGCGCGCCGGACGGTTGCCGTCGTCGCCGACAACGACACCGCGATCACCTACCTGCAGTGACCTTCCGGCCCGGGGACATCGTCCTGGTCAAAGGCTCCCGCTCCGGGATGCGCCGGCAGATCGCCGAAGCGCTCGCCGGGCAGGAAGTCACCGCCTGGGGCGGCTGGAACGACGACAAGGAGAACACCCCGACGTGATCTCGTACACGCTGCTCGCCCAGCAGGCCCTCGAGGAGGGCAAGGAGAAGCTGGCCGCCGGAACGGTGGTGCTCGACCCGGACGGCCGGATCCTGATGCTGCGCCGCCAGGCCGGCGACGTCCTGCCGGGTCTGTGGGACTACCCGGCCGGCGGCCTGCTGCCGGGTGAGGACCCGCTGCTCGGCGCGGTCCGCGAGCTGGCCGAGGAAACCGGCATCCGGCTGGCGCCGCAGAAGCTGGCGTACTGCCGGCACCTGGACTTCACCAATACCCGGGGCAGGCGGACCCGCCAGTTCGTCTTCACCGTCACCGTACCGGCCGCTACCACGGTGGTGCTCTCCGAGCACGACGAGTGGGGCTGGTTCCGGCCCGACGAGCTGCCGCCGACCAGCGACGGCTACCGTGAGGTGATCGGCTGGCTCACCCACCGCCTCGGAGCCGGCTGGCACCCGGTCGGCGAGTACGTGCAGACGATCGCCCGGCCGATGGTTTACGGCTGCTTCCTGGTCCGCGACCCGGAAGGCCGGGTCCTCGCGATGCGCAACGCCGTGGACACCGGTCGCTGGGACTGGCCGGGCGGGAACGTCGAACATGGCGAGAGCCCGTACCAGGCAGCTCTGCGCGAGGCCCACGAGGAGATCGGCCTCGACCTGCTCGCCGAGAACCCGGACGCCGTCGGCCGGCAGCGGCTCATCGCGGTGATCTACCAGGAGGCCGACGCCGTCCGGCCGGTCCCGTCGTGCGGCTACGTGTTCGACGGCGGTGTGCTCACCGCCGAACAGCAGGCCCGCATCGTCCTGGACCCCGCCGAGCACACCGAGTACCGCTTCGAGACGGACTACAACTGGCGCCACCACCTCACACCCGCCGAGTACCGGCTCGACCTCCAGGTGATCCGCGCCGCCCGCTCCCGAACGGTGCTGTACCTGGAGCGCCCCGTGCCGCCGGACCAGGACTTCGAGGGCGTCATCGTGTTCGTGACGAACCGACACGGGCACCTGCTGATGCACCATCGCGATCAGAAGGACGGCATCGCCTGGCCCGGCCACTGGACGCCGATCGGAGGATGGCGAGAGCGCGACGAGACGCCGGCCGAGACCGCGGTGCGCGAAGTCCTGGAGGAAGCCGGCATCGAGATCTCCGACGTGCGGCCGCTGCCCGGGCCCCGGCACGAGCTGGTCTCGCCGATGTCGCGGGTGCTGCGCGCGGTCTACGACGGCCCGCCGGAAGCGATCCGGCTCGGAGACGAGGGCCAGGCCGTCGCCTGGGTGCCGTTCACCGAGGCGACGGCCCGCACGGTGCCGCCCTACCTCGCCCATTACCTGCAGCTCATGAACCAGTAGGAGGACACACCACGAGGCGCGGGAGTCTCCCCGGTCATCGCCCGTACGAGGCCATCACTGGACGAGACCGGGGCTGCGCTGCCGGGGCACCGAGGCGAAGCCCGACGAATACCTGCCAGAGGCCGCACAGCCTGAGCCGGGCGCTCGCGCGGGCACCGCGGTGCGGCACCGGACGAGCCCACCGGGCCCGGGTCTGTCCGTGCCGTGCACGATTCTGGGGACAGCCACACCGGTTAGCGTCAGAGGAAGACTTCCGAGAGGGCGATGCACATGATCAAGCGCGGCGAGTTCAGCGTGACGGTGAACATCGACGACACCCCCGACGACCTCGCCACGGCCGCCGAGCGCCGACTGCTGCGCGCGTTCTTCGCTGGGGTCTCTCCATGAAGAGGTGGTGCACACGTGGCGCGACGAAACCAGGAAGTGGTGATCACGAGCTCACTGCTGGCACCGCTGCTTCGGCCGCATCGGCAGCCGCTCGACCGCGGCGGGGCACTGCGGCCCAGGTGACCAGGGAGAGCAGGGCCGCAGCCGCGAGTAGCAGCAGCCAGTAGCCGGAACCGAGCCGGGCCGGGCCGAGCGCGGAGGCCGCTGCCGCATTGGCGAGCGTGCCGCCCAGAGCCACACCCAGGCCGACCATGCCGAACGCGGTGGCCCGCTGCGCGGCGGGGACCGCCTGGGCCACTTCGCCGTCGAGCCGCGGGTCCACGATCACCTCGCCGACGGTGAAGAGCACCACGCCGAGGAGCAGGAAGGCGATGGAACCCTCACTGAACAGGCCGAAGCCGAGAGCCATCGCGCCCAGGCCGAACGCGATGACCGCCGCTGAGTTGACCAGCCTGCCGAGGCGGGCGGAGAACACGAGCTGCAGGACTACTACGGCCACCGCGTTCACGGTGTACAGGACACCGACGAAGGCCTTGCCCTGTTCGGCGGCGGCGGTGATCGGCATTGCGTACTCGATCTGCACGTAGCAGAAGCCGAAGACCACGGCCGTCGCGATGATCCAGATCATGCGCGGGCAGGTGCGCAAGACCTGGAGCACACCCGGCTTGGCAGCTGCCGCGGTGCCCGTTGTGGCCGACTGCTCCTGGGTGTGCGGAATGCGGTGCCGCAACCGCCAGAACGGCACCAGCAGGGCGAGGAACAGCGCTGCGGCAACCAGGAATCCGATGCTCGGTGAGGCGAGCAGCAGGAACAGGCCGCCGACCAGCGGGCCGAGGGCCGTGCCCGCGTTGTTCGCGGTGCTGCGCAGGGCGAAGATCGAGGTGGTCGCCGCCCGTCCTTCGACCAGCCGGGACAGCGCCGCCTTGCCGGCGGGGATGTACAGGGCGCTGCCAAGGCCGAGGAGGCCGCAGGCGATCACGGCTCCGGCATCCGAGGCCACCGTGACGATCAGCACGTACGACAGTGCTCGCATCAGGAGACCCAGGCACATGGTGCGTACCGTGCCGATTCGGTCGGCGACCGAACCGCCGAAGATCATCAGGCCTTGCTGGGCCCAGAGTTTGGCAGTGAATGCCGTACCGACGGCCAAGGGGGAGATGCTCTGCTCGGTGGTGAGGTAGACCGCCAGATAGGGCAGCACCAGATTGCTGCCGAAGGTGATCGCGAAGTTGCCGAACAGCAGCAGCAGGCAGCCGGGGGTCTCGCGGACGAGGGCGAAGGTCTTTCGCACTAGTAGCTCCAGTGGTCGGGGCGGCAGATGGGCATCACTCGGTCGCCCCGGTCGAGGGTTCGGGCTCGATAACGGTCTCGGACTCGACCCAGGTTCTGAGTTCGTCGATCGCCTGCTCGACTTCGGCACGGGTCGCGCCCACGGCCAGCGCTGAGGCGAAGTTCTCCACGCTGGCGTGCGCCGTGTGCAGCCGAGTTCCCGACTGCACGGCCACCTTGAACTCGCTGATGCCCGGGATGAGGCACTCGCCGGGCACGGCGCGCAGCAGTCCGGGGCGGGGCGGGAAGAGGGCGAGCCCGCCGATGCGGGCCGGTTCCGAGGGGATCGGGGGCAGCTCACCGCCGGCCAGCGCGCGGACGTAGAGCTCGGGCAGATGCACCCCGAAGCCGAGCCGGATCTGGTCCTCGATACGGCCGCCGGCCATACGGCAGGCGATCTCGTTGAACACCAGGCCATCCGCGGTGCCGAAGATCTCGGCATGGAAGATCGAGGTGCCCGGCGTCGGCAGGGTCTCCAGCGCGGTCAGGGTCAGCTTGCGGAGCGCTTCCAGACGGTGGTCGTCCACGTCCAACATGGAGCTGTGCAGCATCTTGCCGGTCAGCATGCCGAGGCAGGTGCTGGCGCCCTGAGACGACGGCCAGATCAGCCTGACCTGCCCGTCGATGACGAGGCCGTCGATGTGGAAGAGCTCGTGATCCACATAGGCCTCGACGAGCAGGGGCGCGCCGTCGTCGCCGCCCAGCTCTTCGGAACGGGCCGCGTAGTTCCACAACTCATCCTCGTCCTGCAGGACCTCGACGCCCATCGAGCCGCCTCCCCGGCGCGGCTTGACCACCACGGGAAAGCCGTGCTGCCGGGTGAAGCGCAACAGTGCGGTGACGTCCGGGACCGCCGCGTACGGGACCAACACAATGCCCACCCGGGCAAGCAGATCCTTCATCAGCAGCTTGTCGCGAAAGGCCGCGGCACTCTGTTCGCTCTGGCCGGGCAGACCGAGCAGCTCGCGCAGCCGGGCGGCTCGCAGCAGATCGAACTCGGACAGCGCGATGATCTCGTCGAGGCCGAACTCGGAGTGCAGGCGGAGCACTTCGCGCTCTACGAGGACATTGTCGTGGTAGTCGGTCAGCGGGAGAGCCGCATCGAAGGAGGTGAGCTGTGCCGTGCGGACAGTGTCGTCGGCGCTCAGTGCGCGCGCGTCCGTGATGAGGAGGAGCCGGTGTCCGTCACCGATCCACTGCCGGTAGGGGCGGATGTCGAGCGCGCTGCGGTTGAGGATCAGGTAGTTCACTGCTGCGGTGCCTCGATCTCGATACGGAAGACCTCGTACACGTGGGCGACCGCTGCCTCGGCCTCCTCGACGGAATCCGCCCGCAGGAAGACCAGGCCGCTGGCGGCCGCCGAGTTGAGCCGCTCCGGTACGGTCTCGCCCACCTGACGGAGCATCTTCACGTCGATGACCGACGGCAGGGACCGCAGCTCCTCGGCCCCGGTCATGGCGACGATGCGGCCGGGCTCGAGCGGCAGATAGCAGTGCGCGATGACACCCTGCTCGAGGACACGGTCCAGCTTCGGCTCCAGTCCGAGGGCGAGCAGCAGGCAGGCCTGCCATACATCGACACCGGTGTGCAGCGCGAGCGCATCCGGGATGCCGCCACCGGCCGGACGACAGGCGATCTCGCCGGCGATCAACCCGTCCTCGGTGCCGAAGAACTCCATGTGGGTGACGCCGTCGGTGAGCCCGAGCGCGGCGACCGCACGGGTGTGCAGCTCCTCCATACGGGCCCGCACGAGATCACCGGCGGGGAGCGTCATCGAGCCGAACGTCGCGCCATGGTCCAGGACCGGCACCAGGTAGCGGGAGGACGCGGCGAAGACGACCTTCCCGTCCTGCACCAACCCGTCGCAGTGGTACTCGGCGGTCATCTCCACGAACTTCTCGACGACCAGCGGAACCCGCAGCGCCCGGATCGGGGAGGCCTCCGGCGAGACGCTGAACTCCTCGAACTGCTCCGGGGTGTTGAGCACGCGGACATCAATGGACCCGCCGCCGATCATCGGCTTGACCACCACCGGCCAGCCCAGTTCGGCGGCGAGCGCCGGCACCTGGTCCAGGCTGTGGGCGAGCCGGAAGTCCGCAACCGGCAGCCCTGCCCGGTGCATCAACTGCTTCATGGCGTACTTGCTGGAGAAGGCGTGGGCGACCTCGGATCCGGTGCCGGGGATGCCGAAGTAGGTGCGGACGTATCCCGTCTGGGCCTGGCCGAGCTCGAACGGTGCGAAGATCCGGTCGATGCGCCGCTCCCGCAGCACCCGCAGCACCTCGAGCCTGAGCGCCTCGGGGTCCTGAACGTCGTGGATGAGGCGTACGTCGACATCGGGCCCGTACTGCTGCGCGTGACCGGGCTCGGTGATCACGGTGAGGTGACCGATCTCCGCAGCGGTGCGGACACGGTCGGGGAGGAGATTCTTCTTGACATGGACAAGGAGGACATTCATTGCTGGTCGCCTTTCACCCGGCGATCACCGGGAGGTGGGGGTGTGGTCTGGTTTCGACTCAGTCCGACCTATTCCGGGCAGGGGGTTCGGCGTTCCTCACGCCACAGGCCGAGAGCCCGCTGCGCGGCCCGGTCGGAGTAGCTCATGAGTACCGACTCCTCGTCGGCTTCGTGGTGCACCCAGGACCAGCTCGGTACGACCACGACGTCCCTGGCCTGCCAGTCCAAGACCTGGTCTCCGATGTGGGTGCGGCCACGTCCCTCGATCGGCAGCAGGACGGTCGCGTCAGTGGAGCGGTACGAGGCGGAGCGCCAGCCCGACGGGAGGAACTGCGCCCAGGCGGACATGGTCGACAGCACATCGCCCCCGGTGAGCGGATTGGCATAGGCCACCTTGACGCCGTGCCAGGGGTCCGGGGCAGAGCCCTTCGCGAGGCGGGCAAGCACCTCACGGGTGCGGGTGTACGGGTAGGACACGATGGGGGAGGCACCGCCGCCGGGCCTGCTGCCCACCGGGAGCAGCCCCGCGCCGTAACGGGCCGGCGAGTCCCCGGCCGGCCGGGTCACCGGTCGCACCGCCTCGGCGGAGCGCTCAAGGAAGGAGGTGTCGAAAAAGCTGACCACCGGGATGTCGAGGGCGTCCAGCCAGATGGTCGGGCCGCCCCCGTCGCTGCCGTGCTCATGCCAGGTCATCGGTGGGGTGAGGACCAGGTCCCCGGTCTCCATCAGCACCCGCTCCCCCTCGACCACGGAGTACGCACCGCTGCCTTCGACGATGATGCGCAGAGCCGACTGGCTGTGCCGATGGCTCGGGGCGATCTCGCCGGGCAGCACCAACTGCAGTCCGGCATAGAGCGAGGTCGTCACCTTTGAACTGCCCGGCAGGCCGGGGTTCTCAAGGATCAGCACCCGCCGCTCGGCTTCCTCAGCGGTAATGGCTTCTCCGGCGGCGAGCAGCTCGGGCCGTACGTCCGCGTAGCGCCAGCGGTGGGCGCGGCAGCCGCTGCGCGGCTCGGGGGTGATCAGGCTGGCGAGACGGGTCCACAGCGCGGCCAGATGCTGGTCGCCAATGCGGTCGTAGTACGCGTCGAGGCTCATCAGGTCTTCCTCAAGGGAGAGTTCGAGATGTCGGGCCGGAGCTCAGTGCTCGTACAGCCAGGACAACTTGTTGTGCAGGGCAGCCTCGTCGAGCGTGGCGAGCATGCTGTCACGTGCTTCGGCGGCCCGGCCCTGCGGGTGGTAAAGCTCCTTGCCCAGCAGGCGGGAAACCGTCTGGACATGTGCCGTACGCTCCCGGCGGTCGGCGGTGTAGCGGGCGAACACCTTGACAAAGTCAGGATGTTCGCCGTCGATGTGACCGGCGAGACAGGCCGCGTCCTCCAGCGCCATGCAGGCGCCCTGAGCCGCATACTGCAACATGGGGTGGGCCGCGTCACCGAGCAGCACCACACGCTCCTCCTGCCAGTTCTCCAGCGGTGGCCGGTCGCACAGCACCCAGCGCCGCCAGTCGCCGCCGGCCTCCACCAGCGAGCGGGCCTCGGCACACACCGACGCAAACTGCCGGGCCACCTCCTCGTCGCTGACAGGCTCACCGGATACGGCCTCGGTCGCGCCGCTGTCGCAGGTGATGACCGCGTTGTAGTAGGCGCCGCCGACCAGCGGGTAGTGCACAAGGTGGCACTTGGGCCCTGCCCATAACACCGCGGCGGACTGCCGCAGCGCGGCGGGCATACGGTCGCTGGGAATGAGAGAGCGGTAGGTGACATGCCCGGACACCCGGGGCGCTCCGTCACCGGCGAGTTGCTGTCGCACTGCGGAGTGCAGGCCGTCCGCGCCAACGAGTGCGGCTCCGCTCACGCCCTCGCCGCCGGCGAGGAACACCCGTACGCCGTCACCGATCTGCTCGTACCGCTGCACGGCACAGCCCGGGCGCAGCACGACACCGGCGTCGCGACACGCCCGAAGGAGTGTGCGGTGCAACTCGCCGCGGTGGACCACTGCGTACGGGGCGCCGAACCGCTCCCGGAAGCGCTCGCCAAGTGGCAGCCAGGTCAACGGACCGCCCTGCACCGCGTCCATGAGGCGAAGCTCCTCAATGAACACCGCGCACTGATAGGGCAGTTCACCAATACCGAGCCGGGTCATCGCCTTGAAGGCGTTCGGGCCCAGCTGAATCCCGGCACCGAGCTCTCGGAACTGCTCGCTGCGCTCCAGCACGATGACCTGTTGGCCCGCCCGGACCAGGCCCAGAGCGGTGGCAAGTCCTCCGATGCCGCCGCCCGCGACGATCACGGGTGTCATACGGCCGCCAACCCGATCTCGTGGAGCACTGGCGCCAGGCGGGTCAGTGCGACGGCCGTCTCCTGCGCTCCGTGCACCATAGCGAGCCGCAGATACCCCTTGCCGGGGTGCGAGCCGTCCCAGCCCGCGGGGCCCAGATAGCTACCCGGCACGCCGCGGACCGCCGCGTCCCGCCATGCCCGCACCGCTGCCTCTTCGTCGTTGCGGACTCGCAGCCACAGGAACATCCCGGCCTCCGGCTTCCGGTATCCCGGAAGCCGGGCCAGGATCCGGTCGGCGGCGGCGAAGGTGTCCCGATAGCTCTCCCGTACGGCATTGACGTGCGTTTCGTCGGCCAGCAGCTCGGCCGCGGCGGCGAGATTCGGCAACGGGGTGGTGCCGCCGATGTAGGAGCGCAGCGCGATGAAGGCGGCGATCAGCGCACGGTCACCCGCGACGATGCCGGTCCGTAGGCCGGCCGCGCTGGAGCGCTTGGACAGCGAGTTGACGACCAGGACGTTGCGGAACGGGTCGCCCTCGCCGTCGTGCATCTCCTGGCAGACCTGCAGTGCGCCGGTGGGTTCGTCACCCAGGTAGATCTCCGAGTAGCACTCGTCGACGGCCAGGATGAAGCCGTACGTCCTGGCCAGGGTGATCGCCCGGCGCAAATAGCTGACCGGGGCGATGGCGCCCTCGGGGTTGCTCGGAGTGCACAGGATCAGCATGGCGGTGCGCGGGCCGCGGTCCTCATCGATCAGGCCGAGGTCCGGGAGATGGCCGTGTGCGGCGACGGCGGGCATGTTGAAGGCCTGCAGTCCGCACAGCGCGGCGGCCGCCCGGTACGGCGCGTAGTGCGGGGTGGGCATGGCGAGCAGGCGTCGGGAGCTGTCGGTGGCGTCGGCGAGCAGTCCCAGCTGGAAGAGCGCTTCACGCGCGCCGGAGGTGGGGAACACCGCATCCATGCCGACGGTGCCCTGCGGCAGGCCGAAGCGGTTTTCGAGCCAGCCGGCCGCGGCACGGCGGAACCAGTCCGGGCCCTGGTTCGGCGGGTACTTGCCCAGCAGGTCCTGTCGGGCTCCGAGGGCTGCGCCCAGCCAGGCCGGTGGTGCGAAGCGGGGTTCACCGATGGTGAGGTCGACCGGGGTGACACCGAGAGCGGGGTCGATTCCTTCGAGAAGGGCGGCGATCCGCGGGAAGGGGTGCATGCCCAGTTCGGACACGGCGGGGTTGGTACTCATCACGGGTCAAATGACCTTTCGACAAGGGAGACAGGAGTGCGAAGGGCCAGTCAGCGTCGGAACATCGACGCCGGGACGATCCCCTCGATCTCCACCAGCAGGTCATCACGGCAGATGTCCACGTTCAGGAAGGCCACCCGGGTCTCGGGCGGGAACGCATCAGCGCACGCGGCACGTACCACGGGCAGGTGTTCCTCGTGCCTCACATACGCCTTCACCCAGCGCAGATCCTTGAGGCCGTGACCGCCGTCCAGACCACCGAGCTGTAGATTGCCGGAGCTGACCAGATGGGCGATATTGCTCAGGGAGAGCTCGCACTGCGCGGCGATGTCGCCCGCATGCAGCGTGTGGTGGCCGGTGATGCTCGCAGTGCCGGAGACGTAGACCGCACCGTGGCTTTCGTCCCCGCCTGCCGGCACGAGCCTGGTCGCCCGTGCGAAACTCGGCGACTTCGGACCGTACTGCCGCGGGTACTCGTACGCGGGAACCTGGCGGCGGTTCTCGATATTCTGGGCCGTGCCCGTGCGGGAGGCCAGGAAGAAGAAGGCGACGCCACTGCCCCGGGAGCCGATGCCGGTGGCCGCCGGCATGCAGTGAACTCGGTCCGGCTTGGCCTCGAAAGCCTCCGCACGGCCGACACAGAAGTCCCGGTAGATCTCCAGGCCTTCGGCGTTGTCCGCGTTGATCCCGCCGATAAAGTTCCACATACGGAAGACACGGCGGTAGTCGAGCTCGTCCATCAGCTCGAACGCGGCCTCGTAGGATTTCCGGGTCTGTTCCCGATACGTCCCGCTCGCGGGGATGCTGCCCGCACAGAACAGGTACTCGCCGTCATGGGCGTAGGCCAGGCCCTGGTATTCGCCGCTGTCCGCGACGGTGTCCGTGCGCCAGATCTCGGTGAAGCTGTCGAATCCCGGGGAGGCCATGTGCACGCCGATCTCCGGGGCTCCGTCATGCAGTGCAGGCCGGGTGGACACCTCACCGAAGATCACGCGGCCGAGGACATGCCTGTCCTCGGGAAGGGGGCTCTGCTCGCCCTCGAACTGGAATATGGAGTCAAGCTGGTTATGCTTCATTCGGGCTCTTCTCGATCGGACCGTCGAGGGTCGTTGGCCCCCATCAGATGATCTTGATCGAATGCCAAACGATCTTGATCGCATTAAACGGTTAGCTGTGATCACGAGGGCCGACGCCCTGATCGGCTGCCAAGACGGCAGGCTGTTGGCCCGAGATGCTTTCTGCATGCCCCGCGGGACATCCTCGCTCCGGCAGGACAGCGGTTGATTCCCGTGAACTGCCCGGGTCGGGTGTGACCGTCGGCAACACCCCACCCGGCGGATCGCGTCGACTGGGCATCGGCTGGAGGAATCTCAGTGCCACCCGGTACAGGTCTCGCCGTCGGAGAAGCAAGCAGTTGCTTCGAGCGACGGCGCGACGCCGCCGGCCGCGGGGAGGGGCCTCAGTGCGCGTTGGTGTAGAGGTAGCCGCCGGTGTCCCAGTTGTAGATGGCGAGCTTGATGGTCTTGCCCGCGTCGGAGCGCCCGTAGTCGGTGGCTCCCCACCAACCGTTGCCCTCGTCGATGGTGGCGGGAGTACCGGACCAGTCCCACCCGCTGCCGTTCCAGGTCAGGGTCCACAGGTTCTGGCCCTGGTGGGTGGTGTTGAGGAACGCGTCGATGTACTCGTGACCGTCGCTCCCCCAGTACACGTTCATCTGCGCGTAGTCGCCGGTGGAGCCGACAGCGTCGCACCAGTGGTAGTTGCTGGTCGCGCACGCGACCCGGGAACTCGGCTGCTGGGGCGCGGCGGCGGCCGGCGCGGCGGCGGCGATGGTGCCGCCGATGAGCGCCGTGCTCGCCGTGAGCGCGGCCAGTGCTGCACGGATCTTGACGATTGACATCGTTGTCTCCTGTCGGTGTGGACAACGGTAGGGACTGTGCGGCGGTCCGAACCGTGGGGTCCTGGATGCCGTTGCGCTTCACGGGTGCGGCGGAACGCGGCCCGTACCGGCGGTGGTGTCCCCGGGGCGTGGTCGTGCCAGCGCCAGGCCCGACCGTTGCTGTGCCTTGGCCCCGGCACGGTTCGAGTTTTCACAGCCGACCGGTTGTTGCGCAGCCCTTCTCGCCAGACGAAACAAAATGCCGCTTCGCAGGTCGGAAGGACCGCTGGAACGAGACAGGCTGATGAGAAGCCGTTGCAGCGGGTTTCCCCGGCCCGTAGGTTGACGCTCCGGTGGTGTCGCCGATGGGGGAGGACACAGGATGGGGCGCCAGGAGGGCCCGCTGGATCCGGCTGCCGGGCCGGTCCAGCGCTTCGCGTTGGAGCTGCGCAAGCTGCGCCGGGATGCGGGGGACGTCACCTACCGGGTCATGGCCGGCCGTACCCGGTATTCGGTCGCGACGCTGTCGCGGGCGGCCGGCGGGCAGCAGCTCCCGTCGCTGCCGGTGGCATTGGCCTATGTGGAGGCCTGTGGCGGGGACCTCGCAGAGTGGGAGCGGCGTTGGCACGCCGCGGTGCGGGACGTGGCCGCGGAGGACGGTGATGATGCCGATGCGCCGTACCGGGGCCTGGCCCGCTTCGAACCGGGTGACCGGGAGCGGTTCTTCGGCAGGGACAGGCTCGTCGCCGACCTGCTCGGACTGGTGGACTCCCGTCGTCTGGTCGCCGTCGTAGGCGCCTCGGGCAGCGGCAAGTCCTCCTTGCTCCGCGCCGGACTGATCCCGGCGCTCCGGGACCGGGGTGCTACGGGCACGGGTCCGGCTGCCATTCGGATCTTCACTCCGGGCCCGCGGCCCGCCTCCGAGCACGCCGCGCTGGTCGCGCCCGGGAACGGCACGGGCGACACGGTGCTGGTGGTGGACCAGTTCGAGGAGGCGTTCACGCTGTCCACCGAGCCGGCGGAGCGTGCCGCCTTCATCGGTCTACTGCTGGCGGCGTGTGAGCCGGAGAGCCGATTACGAGTGGTCCTGGCGGTGCGGGCGGACTTCTTCGGACGCTGCGCGGAGCACCACGGGCTCGCCGTGGCCCTGCGGGAGGCCACGCTGCTGGTCGGGCCGATGAGCTCGGCGGAGCTGCGGGAGGCGATCGTCAATCCGGCCGCCGGCGCGGGCCTGATCGTCGAGCGCGCCCTGACCTCGAGGATCATCGAGGAGGTCGACGGCGAGCCGGGCGGTCTCCCGTTGCTGTCGCACGCCCTGCTGGAGACCTGGCGCCGCCGCAAGGGCAGGACACTGACAGAGGCCGCCTACGAAGCCGCCGGAGGTGTGCACGGCGCCATCGCCCGCACCGCGGAACAGACCTACAACCGCCTGACGCCGCAGCAGGCCGCCGTCGCCCGGCGCATCCTGCTGCGACTGGTCACCCCGGGAGAGGGCGCGCAGGACACCAGCCGACCCGCAGACCGCACCGAACTCGAGTCTCTCGGTACCGGTGACGCCGACACCGCAGCGGTGCTGGAAAGCCTGACCCGCGCCAGGCTGATCACCTTGGACGGAGACACCGTCCACCTGGCGCACGAGGCTCTGATCAGCTGCTGGCCGCGCCTGAGCGCGTGGGTCGAAGACGCCCGCGAAAGGCTGCGCCACCACCGGCACCTCACCGAAGCCGCCAAGGCCTGGGAGGAACTGGGCCATGACCCCGGAGCGCTCTACCGGGGCACCCGCCTGGCAGCGGCCGAAGCCACCTTCGCCGGCGCCGGGCACCGCGACGACCTCACCCCGCTGGAGTCCCGCTTCCTCACCGCCGCCCTCACAGCCCGCGACCAGGAGAACCGGAAGACCGCGCGCTCCGCCCGGCGGCTGCGCACCCTGCTCGCCACACTGTCCGCCCTGGTCGTGCTCGTCCTGCTGGCCGGGGTGATCGCGTGGCAGCAAAGCCTGACCGGCGAACGCCGCCGCACGGAGGCCGCCGCCCGCCGGGCCGCCGCGGTGGCGGACGGCATGCGCTCGTCCGACCCGGTCACGGCGATGCGGCTGAGCGTCGCCGCGTGGAAGACCGCCGATCTACCCGAGTCACGGTCCGCGCTGCTCGGCGCAGCCGTCCAGCCGGACCAGGACGTCTTCACCGACCCCCCGTCGAGCAAAGCCGTCCCGCAGACCCACTTCCTCAGCGGCGACGGCCGCACCCTGGTCGGTGTCGGCCGGGACGAGGTGGTGAAGTGGGACGTCGGCACGCACCGGCGAGTGGCAACACTCCCCGGCCTGGGGGCCGAGGCCGAGGACGTGGAGGACATGAGCGCCGACGCCCGAACACTCGCCGTGTTCGGACTCGATCATGTGAACGTGTGGGACCTGCCGGCGGAGAGTACGGGCGGATCCCCGGTGACACGCCACCCGTTCGACCCCGGTCTGACCGGGACCGCGGCCCGGCTCGGTCCGAGCGGGCGGACCCTGGTCCTCTTCGCGACCGAGGGCACGGACGACGTGGTCCAGGTCCGGGACAGCCACAGCGGCCGGCTCCTGCTCGAACGACGCACCGGGGGCGGCGTACACAGAACGCCCACCCGCGACGAGACGCGCCGGGTACCGGAGGTCAGGCAGCGGCGGATGTGGGGAGAGTGGCCCCGCCTGGAGAACTTCCCGTATCCCGAGGCGTCGGTCAGCCAAGACGACCGCCTGATGGCGCTGTGCGTTCCGGGCGGGCCGGTCCAGGTGTGGAACGTGCCCGAGCAGCGCGAGGTCCCGCTCGCCGGGGCTCCCGACGCCACCGCGCAGCAGTGCCTGGACCAGGCCGTCGGGTTCTCACCGGACAGCCGCCGGTTGGCGGTCGTCGACAGCGGCGGCGTCCGGATCTGGGACATCGCCTCGGGAACGGAACTCCCGCGGGTCGAACACGCCGACCTCAGGGAGGCGTCGTTCAGCGCGGACGGAACGCTCATGGTGGCATCGGACGGCAAGGAGGTGCTGCTGTGGCGCCTCGACATCCCGTCGGTCCCGCTCCTGCGGCATCCACTCGCCAACACCGACGCCAGCCAGTTCAGGCTGGATCCGGACGAACACCGGATCCGCTACCAGGAGGGCTCGACCGGAGCCGCGGTGCGCACCATCGACCTCACGAACGTCCTCGCCCCGGCCTGGACGAGCCAGCCGATCTCAGCCGCCGTGTTCAGCCCGGACGGCAGCACGCTCGCCACCCTGCTGTCGTCCGCAGGCGACCACACGCACCACATCCGACTGCGGGACCTCCGCGGCGGAGGACACGTCGTCGACCTGCCCGTCCTGTCCTGCCTGCCGCCTCCCGAGGGCAGACAGCTCTCCTTCTCCTGCACCGTCCTCATGGCGTTCCGTCCCGACGGGCGAGCCTTCGCCTACGGCATCGTCGACCACAGGCAGCCGACTTCACCACCCAGAGTGTCCGTCTGGGACGTCTCCGCCGGCCGCACAACCGCGACCCTGGATCTCGCGGCTCCCGAACGGCGTGCGGTGGACGACGTCAATGCGATCGCCTTCACACCGGACGGAAGGTCGCTCCTGGTGTCACGGATGCCGCAGCAGGAGGCCCTGGAAGTCTGGGACCTGCCCCAACGGGCCAGGACCCGGGTGCTCTCCGGCCTTGGCGGGGAGCAACTCGCCGTCCGGCCGGACGGACGGCTCCTCGTCACCTCCCACAACCAACTCGCCGACCTGCCGTCAGGCCGAGTGGTCCCTCGTACGCTCACCCAGAACACGACGCACACCGTGGCGTTCAGCCCGGACGGCACGTACCTGGCCACCGGCGACGAAGCCGGCCGCGTCACGCTCTGGGACGGCAACGCCGAGCGGAACCTGGGCGTACTGCCCGGCAGCTTCAGACCCAACGCCACGGGAGCGTTCGACCCCATCTCCGCATTGGCCTTCTCCCACGACGGCCGCATCCTGGCCGCCGCGGGCACCGACGGCACACTGCGGATGTGGGACCTCCCATCCCACCAGCCACTGGGCCCCGCCGTCCCCACGACAGGAGGCGCCACCCTCTCCCTGGCCTTCGGCCCCGACGACCGCACCCTGCGCATAGCGACCGAGCACGTACCGGCACACGAGATCACGGTCGCCCCGGACCAGGAAGCCGCCGGCATCTGCGAACGAGCCGGAGGCGGACTGCCGCAATCCGACTGGGACACATACCTCCCCGAGGTGCCCTACCGGAAGGTCTGCTGACCCCGACGGCTTCACCGTCGACGAGCGATGGACGGTCACCCGCACGACCAGGCCGGAAGGCATCGCGTCGGCCTGTGTCAACGGTCACTGAGATGCCCGGGTGGGATGCCGTGGCTTGCCGACATGCGCGAAGCACCGGAGGACCGCACCGTACGGAGCTTCCTGTCAGCGATCCGCGTCGGCGACCTGCGTGGTGGGGTCGCGTCAGAGGTCACCCGCTCCGGGGTGGCGGTGACGTTGGACGGGTTCCCGACGAGACCGCTGGGGTTCGTCGGCTCGTTGGACCTGCCCTGGGGCGGCCTCGGAGCGAGGATGTGGAGGTCGGTCGGCGGATCACCGCTGAGGTCATCGCCGTCGACCGGCCTGCGACGGTGGACGGGCTGTGGTTCGACACCCCGGTCATCGACGCGAACGACGAGGCCCTGACCCGGGCAGGTGGACGAAGGCGTCCAGGAACCCGGTCCAGGAGTCCACCCGTCCCCGTCAGCCATAGGATGACGGGGACGGCGGGGCGCGCGCCGTGGCCGGAAAGGGGTCGGGCTGATGGGGACCATCGCCGAGGAGTACTTCGGCTTCATGCAGCCCCAGCACGGCTGCCTCGTCGCCGGCCGGCGCACCGAACAGCTGCTTCAGGTCGACGTGGTCGGGTACGTCCGCCAGTACCGGACGCCCTGCGGCGCCTGGCGCTGGGAAGGCCAGGCGCCGCCGCGGTGGCACCGCGACGGCGCCATGGTCTCCTACCGCACCTCCCAGGACGGCTTCGCCACCCCGTCGGCGGTCGCAAAGTGGGTCACCGCCCAACCGTCCGCGGAGGCTTGAGCCGGTGGCCAGTCGCAGCAGCGCGATCCGCTCGTTCGTCTTCCGGCTGTCCAAGATCCACCAGTGTGGCATGGACACGGACTACCACGACCACCGACGGAAGTGGGAGATCCGGTGGTACGACGGGCCGACCGAGGCCACAGTGCGCGCCGCCGTCGAGCGGCAGCTGCCGGAGTACAAGGAGATCATCTGCACCGACCGGAGTTTCTCCGAGGAGGCGATCGTCCTCGCGGCGATCCGGTGCTTCGTCTCCGGAGAGGACAAGCGGTGGCTCGACCTGCGCTACGCTGCGCAGCGCTCGCTGGAAGATGTGGCGTACCCGATGCGCACCGCGAGCGCGCGGGAGAGCGCCATGGTGGAGCGGGTACTGGAGGAGTCCGCTCAGGAGCGCGGTCGGGGCCGGGGCCGGGATGCCACCTACGCGCTGGAGCTCCTGAAGGAGCGCCGGGGAATCGGCTGGCTCCTCGCCCCGCCCGTCCCCGCCCAGGACAGCCGTCAGCCAGAGACTGACGCCCCCGTGTCGGCCGCCTTGGAACCGACTCCGGTCGAGTTGCTGACCGCCCGCTACGCCCGGGGCGACCTCGGCGAGGCCTGGCGGCAGCGCGCCGCGCCCATGCCGGCGGCGGAGGCCTTCGCCGCCGCGCTCGTGGACGAGGAGATCGACAAGGAGGCCGCGCTCGCCGCGCTCGCGCTCGTTATGGAGCTGCAAGCCGTCCTGGACGCGAACACCGCCACCCTGATGGCCAAGGCGCGAGGCGCCGGCGGCTCCTGGGACGACGTTGGCCAGGCGCTGGGCGGGATCACCAAGCAGTCCGCCGCGAAGAAGTACCAGGTGCTCACCCGCTCAACCGAGAAGCCGTCAGCCGCAGGCTGACGCTCCCTGCCGCCGTGGCGTCGTGTCGAAGGGCAGTGGCCCGGGCAACGCCGTCAGTCTACGGCTGACGGACTGCGCAGGGCGGGCCCCCGGCGCCGCCCCGGCGCAGCACGTCCGCGCCGAAGGTGTTCCTGCCGGGGCCCGGGGCGTTGCGTCGCATACCGTGTTCACCCGCACGGGTGACCTGTGCCTGTCCGACCGGAGGTCGTCGGCAGGCTCCCGCAGAGCGCAGCGGTTGCGGCAGGAAGGCCCACAGATCAAACCGACTTCGGGCGGTTCGGCGCATGGCTTCGGCACCTCTAAGCTCGGCCTCATGACAGCAGAGACAGCGCTGATAGACGCGTCCATGCCTTCCTCCGGTCCCTGTGGGGGTGAGACGACATCCAGGTCGAGGTGGGTGCCGTCCGCGCAGTAGACCTCGACGCGGAAGAAGAACCGGTTGTCGGCGAGGTCTTGCATGCGCCCGTCGCCATGCCGGTTGTACGCCTCGCCGATCGCATGGAGCGCCTGCGCGAGGCCCCTGCAGGCCAGGGAAGGGATGTTGCGGAAGGCGACCGGACGGACTTCCGAACGTCCGCTGATGGCCCAGTCGTTGGGCAGGTCACGGACGTAGATGACGATGCCGGCCGAGCCGGTGGAGATCCGGTGCGCGACGGCGTCCGCAGCGGGCCGTGCCGTTCCTCCAGGGCGACCAGCCGACTGCGGGCGGCCTCGCACAGACCATCCGGCACCCGGTCGTCCTCGGCAACCGCGCGCACCTTCTCCGCGCGCGCCCTCAGCTTCTCGTCCATGGCCACTCTTCTCGCAGTGGGCCTCCAGGATGCCGCACAGCAGGGACATCGCCGGGGCGCCATCGGCATCACAGCAGTTCGCACCCGAGGGTCGCTACCTGGTGGCAATCCAGAGAACCGCAGGTCAGCTAATTGATTGCATGCGAAGAGTCATGACTAATGCCCTCAAGTTTTGAAGCCCCGTCAATTGGCTATAGAATCGGCCGCGTCACTGCCATTCGAGGGGGCATCCCCTCGACCCTTCCCGATGATCTTGGGTTCTCTCCGGACCCGGGGGCTCGGGCGTAGCCATATACGCCCACCCATCAAGGAAGGGGAGCAGCGTTCCATGACTGGACAACCGAAGGACCCGAACGCCGGCCGCGAGCTGGAGCAGGAGAAGCCGGACGACCAGCGGGAACGCCGCGTGCAGATGGTGGGCGCGATCGTCATCGAGGCACTCAAGTTGGCGGCGGAGATTTTCCGCCGGCTCTGAGTACGGCTGTGCGGCCCGGGTTGCGCCCCGGGCCGCACAGGTGATGGTGATACGCCGCACTGCGCGCGGTCCGCGGCCGCCCGGTTGCTTCCACTGTGAGGAGCCGGGCGGCTTCACCATGCCTCCGGAGGAATCAATCTCCGGAAGTCAATCTTTAGGTCCTAATCGAAAACAGCCCCGGAGGCCTAATAACGGACTCCGAACTATCGACTAACGCATTCGATTTGATTTTCCATCCTCAACCGTTATCGAGGCCTGGAAAGTCGGATCCATCAGTCTTTCGATGACCTAAGTCTCAATCTACCACGGCGTGGAAAAGGATTGAGGTCTTCGGTAGTCAGCTGGAGGGCCCCTGAAACGTCCTCTGCGCGAGGCATCTATGCGTTCGTTGGACCGTCTCACGTGAGACGGTCCAACGTCGGGGCTCCGTCGAGGGCCCGTGGGACCAATTGGTCCCACGGAGGCTGCTCACCGTGACAGCCAGGCGAGCCGCCGGCCGCCGTCCCGTCCTCGTCGCCGGAAGGACCACCTAGGAACGTTCCCAGCAGCGAACCTCCGCCTGACCAAGACCCCTCCTACTCACGTGAGGAGGCCTTGCCGCCGCCCTCGGCCGGGGCCGGCCGTCACCTACAAACGTTGGTAGGTGCTCGGGCGGAGCGAGCGGGCCTCTATACCCCCGCCTGACCTTCCGTCGCGCGTTAACGATCGTTAGCCTCGTATATCTGGCAATATACGAGGCAACTGCTGTGAGAAGCTTCCTCCGTCAGCAGCCCGTGCGCGCAGGAGAGCCGAGTTGAGTACCGAACCCACACCCGGCGCGCCCGCTGGGCCCGCCACCCACGGATCCGCACAGCTCGGACGGCAGTGGCACCACCTCCACGGCGGGCAGGCATGAGCGACGAACTCGACGTCGTGGAAGCCGAGTTCGTCGACAGCGACGACCAGAGACTGCCCGCCGCCCGCTCCGGCGGGCACGGGATCGACATCGGCGGCTTCGACCGTGACACCGTGCTGGTCGCAGGCCGGCCGCTGCCGGCCGCGTTCACCGCGCCCGAGTACGCGGCCGGGGACTTCGTCATCAGCGAGGAGATCGCGCAGCTCCTCGGCGAGTCGACGGTGCCCAACACCGAGCGCAACCGCCAGGCCCGGATCCGGGTGTTCCAACGCTGGTGCGCCGAGCGCGGACGGGTCGCACTGCCGTGCACCACGGCGACGCTGATCGAGTACGTCGGGTGGATGATCCTCAGCGACGTCTACGACCCCAACACGGTCTCCGACTACCACAGCACCGTGGTCACCTGGCAGGAGCGGGAGACCCCCGGGAACACCCGGCCCGGGACCATCCAGACCAGCAGGATGATCGCCGCCTTCCGCAGGAAGTGGTCCGCGACCAAGACCGAGAGGCAGTCGCCCGCGATCCTGGAGGCCGACCTGGAGGAGATGATCGCCGACTGCGACCGGGACCACCGCCAGGGCATCGGCCGACGCGACGCCGCCATGCTCACGATGGGCTGGCACCTGCTCAGCCGCCGCATCGAGCTCGCCCACCTGGTACCCGTGCACGCCGAACTGCACCCCGACGGCATCGCCGTCCGCCTCGTCGCCCGCAAGACCCGCAAGGACGGCTCGGTGTTCGAAGCCTGGATCCCGGCCCGCGACGACGCCCCGCACCTGTGCCCGGCACGCCGCCTGCGCGCCTGGCTGGAGTACGCCCGCACCGTCCGCATGCCGCTCGACCAGGCCCTCTTCCGCGCGCTCGACAAGGCCGGCCGGCTCCAGGTCCGGCTCACCCCGCAGACCCGGCCGAAGCACCGGGACGGGCTGCCGAAGGCGGACCACGAGATCGCCGTCGAGGAGTGGGTGGAGCTCTCCTACCTGTCCGGCGACGCCGTCAACACCATCGTCAAGTCCCGTGCCCGGAAGGCGTATCAGCATGTGGCCGACCTCTCGGAACAGCAGCGCGTCGAGTCCGGCTACAACGCGCTCCTGCACGAGGCCACCGCCAAGGCCGTCACCGCACACGGCCTCCGGGCCGGCGGGGCCTCCGCGCTGCGCGAGGCCGACGTTCCCGAGGACCAGATCGCCGAAATGGGTGACTGGCGCAAGGACTCCGCCGCGATGCGCCGCTACTTCCGCCGGATCCGGGTCCGGAAGCAGAACCCCTGGGCGGCCGCCCGCACCGGCCGACTGGAGGGGCGGACCGCACCACCTCTGTAGCCCGGCTGACCGCCCCCGGTGGGAAGGCGACAGGGGAGGGACAGGCGAGCGGAGGGGCAGGGGACTGGCTCCCGCCCCAGGCGACGTCGGCGGGGAGGAGACCGAATCCGTAGGCGGCGGCCGCTCCTTCCCTCAGCGTGCGACGGCGCTCGTCAGCTCGACGAGCCGCCCCCGCCCAGGAACGGGGCGATGGTCGCAGCCACCGCGGCCGACCGGAGGTACGGCGCCACCTTGTGGAAGTCGAACGGGGCGATGCTGTCGACCAGGTCGAGGTCCACGGTGGGGAAGCGTCGTTTCAGCGGTCGGGGGATCGCGACGATGTCGCCGTGGTCGCAGAGGTTGACCCAACGGCGGACCCCTCCCGGTCGCTGCCCGGTGCCGTCGACAGGCGTCGGTGACAGCCGGTCGAAGACCCCGTGGGGAAGCCCCAGCGGCGAGCCGAGGGTCAGGAGGAGGTCGACCTCGAGCTCGGGGTGCGCGTGGAGGGCCTCGTAGGCGACCACGCTGCCGAGCGAGTGGGCGATCACGACCCGTGCCCCTGCCGACGCGATGACGGCGGCCACCTCGTCGCGGGCGGCGATACGGGTGGCATCGTCCCGTTGCCCGAGGTAGAGGGCGACGTCCCGGAAGAACAGGCCGATGAAGGCCCGGGTCAGCCGGCCGTCGAGGCTGAGGCGCTCGGCGATGACCGACACGAGCTGCCGCAGAGGCACGGCCAGACGTCCCTGCGCCGTGACCGCCGGCAGCCCCAGGCCCAGGGACTCGTCCAACGATTCCGCCCAGTCCGTGATCCCGGTGACCGCCTCCGGATGCTCGCGCACAAGCTGTTCGAGAGCGTCCGCCGCCCCTTGCGCGACTGGCCGGTCGCGGTGCAGGTGGTGGGCGTAGTAGGCGTAGGTCAGTGATATCCGGTCGGGGGCGACGCCGAGTCCGGCGGCGAGGTCCCCGGTCCAGAGCGTCGAGCGGGCGGCGACGACGTCCACGGGGGAGTGGCCGGCCGCGTAGTGCCCGACGCCGTGCACTCCGACGATGGCGGTCATGCGGTCCTCGTTTCTTGTGCCGGGGCCGTCCAGGGCCGCAGGGGGAACAGGTGATCGGTCGGCTCCAGGCGGACGATGTCCGGGCCCACACCTGCGAAGACGGTGCCGTCCTCGGCCACGGCGATGGCGAACACGGTGTCGGGGAACCAGAAGACATCGCGTTGCCGACCGGTCGTCAGGTCCCACAGTCGCATCGAACGGTCCATGCCGCCGGTGAGGACGTGTGCTCGGCCCTGGAACGTGACCGGTACGACGGTGAAGACCGCGCGGGTGTGTCCGACGAGGTCGACCTGCGAGGTGCCGTCGAACGCCGTCAGGCGGAGCCCTCCCGCGTGGTCCCCGCTGATGGCGTGGAGCTGCCCGTCGAGTTCGACCGTGGCCACCGCCCAGACGGCAGTGGGGTGCCGGGTGAGCTCGCGTCCTCCGGACGAACCTCGCAGCGGTGCCGATCGGACGACACCCGAGCGGTACCCGGCGACGATGTGGCCGGCCGAGGCGGCCATGCAGGCCACGTCTCCGGGCAGGTCCAGCTCGCGTTCGCCGGTGGGTGCGCTCGGCCAGTCTCCGTGGCCATGGGGCCAGGCGGCCAGGTAGTCCACACGATCGAGGCTGTAGAGCTTGACGGTCGGGCCCGCGCACGCGATGTGGGGCACGCCGTCGATCACAACCGAGACGATGGCGTCGGTACCGGGCAGGGAACCGTCGACCCGTCCCTCGAGCGTCTCCTCCGCGACGCTCGTGTCCCACAGCGCGAAGTCCTCCCTGGCGCAGGAGGCGACGATCCGCGGGTGCTCTCCGTCCTCCAGCAGTGCGACGCCGGTCGCCTCGTCCGATATCAGGTGGCCGTCGTGATCAACGCGGAGGGAGACCTGCCGCCTCTCCCCGGTCTCGGTGTCCCACAACGCCAAGGTCCCGTCGGCGCCGCACGAGACCAGTCGGCTTCCCGGCAGGGCCAGCAGCGCGGTGACGGTGTGGACGTGCCCGGAATACCGCTGCTGGGTCGTCTCGACCGTCAAGTCCCAGATCCGGACGGTACCGCCCTCGCTCGCGGTGAGGAGTCGCGTGCCGTCGGGGTCGGGAGCCACCGCTACACGAGTGATCTTCGTGGTGTGACTGGCGACCTGACGCGCGCGCCACGGCTCACGCGTCTCGATCAGTCGGGCGGTTCCGTCCGCGCTCGCGCTGACGACGAAGGCGGAGCCCTCCAAGGGGACACGGGCAAGGTCCGTGATGGCATCGGCGTGCGCTTCGTCCAGGAGCTCGTACCCGATCAGGACCATGCCGTCACTGTCACCCGAAACCGGTTCGAGATCGGATCCGCGCTCGATGTACCGCACTCGCGTCGGCCGTTCCGGCACGGTGAGCAGCAGGTCCTCGTCTCCCAGTTCCTCACCGTGCACCGTGAGCACCGAAAGCCAATCGTCGTAGCAGACGGCGACGCAGTCGCCCCGTCCGGGGACCACGACATGGGAGAGCTGCCACACATCACCGCTGATGGGGGGCGCGTGGAGTGATTGCATCCGGATGTCGGACAGCAGGTCCCCCGAGGACGGGCGCCAGAAGCGGATGACCTTGTCCCTCCCCGCGGTGGCAAACGCCGGCGCCCCGCCGTAGGGCATGGCCACCATCGACCGGATCGGACCCGTGTGGGCCTGCCGCGTCCAGAGGCGACGTCCCGTCGTCAGGTCCCAGCCCCTCAGGACTCCGTCCTCACATCCCGTCACCGCGATGTGCGCGCCATCCGCCTCCACAACCGCGACGCAGTTCACCGGCGAGCCGTGACCGGCCAGTTCGTGTGTCGTCTCGGCCGAGTCCAGGTCCCACAGGCGCGCCGTACCGTCCCGTCCGGCCGTCAGGGCATGGGGCCGCTCCTGGATCACGAGCGTCGTCATGTCCGAGATCTCGCCGCGATGCCCGGTGAGCGTCCTCAGCAGGCCGGGGTGCAGATCGCGTCCGGCCGTCCAACGGATCCTCCACGCCGTGTCCCGTGACAGCTCGGAACTCAGCTGCCACTGCTGGTGCCGGGCCGCGTCGATGGCGAGAACGGTCCGCCGCTGGTCGGGCGGCCCGTCGTAGTGGGCTCCGTAGGACGTCAGATAGACGGCAGCGCGCGAGCTCCGTTCACCGTGGTACAGCTCGTTCACCAGCGGGGCCGGATCCGCGTGGACGAGGAATTCGGCGTCTTCGAGCAGCTCGTCGAGCCTGCCGGCGGAGGCGCTGTGACGGGCGGCATGGCTCAGCAGGTACGGCACGGCGGTCGACCAGCGGCCCTGCCGGGCACCGGCCGGCCGTACCGTGGCCACGAGCCGCTCCCAGACCGTCGCCGCGTCAAGACCGGGCCGGCCGCGCAGTTCGTCGGCGAGCCCCTGGTGGAAGAGGCGGTATACCGGCGTTCCTTCACGGTCGACGTTCCGGCGCACGTAGAAGCGCGCGATCTGAAGGAGTTCCGCCGCGTCCGCCCGCTCGTCGCTCCCTCCAGCCGACGCGATGTCCGCGACACGGACCAGCAGTTCCTCAGGCATCCCGTCGCCTTCGGCCCACGCCAACGCGGCCAGGAGTTCGCGAAGTCCGGGCCGGGCGAGGACCTCCAGGTCGAGGTCGAGGACCGCACCGAGGGTACGGGGGACGTCCCGGCCCAAGGCCTCGGCTTCGGCCACGTCGACCGGGGGCGCGGCCTGGTCCCGCAGCAGGCGGAGGTAGAGGCCGGCGACGAGGAACTCGCCGTACTCCCGTGTGCCGGTGAGCAGCGTGTCCGCCATCGCCCTGCCGAGGCTCTCCGCCGCGGACAGGGAACACCACGCGGGCTCGTCCGCCATGGGGCGCAGCACGCGGCTGACGAAGTTCACGAGGTCCTTGCGCAACCGGGCCGGGGGGACATGGTCCAGGTCGATCGGATCGCAGTACCGGGCGGTGACCTCGAAGAGGTGCCGAAGGCTCTCCTCGCGACGGGTGGCGATCAGCACCCGGCACAGCGGCTTCATGTCCGCGCGTTCGATCGACAGCAGGGGCAGCAGCAGGGCGGTGACGAGGTCAGCGGGATTCTCGGCCTCATCCACGGCGTCCACGATCAGGTGGGGCGGTTCGGCTCTGGTGCGCAACGCGGCCACCAGCCGGTCCGTGGTCCACGTGGTCGTGGGGTCTGCTGGTTCCAGGTTCCACTGGGCTGCGAGGGAGGAAAGGATCCTGGCGACGGTCCGCCGTCGCGCGTGGACGACGGCAAGCCCTTCGACGGCGTCGGGAAGGTCGCCGGCCGACGGTCTCCACAACCACTCCGTGGCCTCGCGCAGCAGGGGATGCGCGGTGCAGGCGAGGATGCCGACCAGCGTGGACTTGCCCGCCCCGGGCGCCCCTGTGACGATCCGTACCGGGGCGCCCTCACCCTCCGCCCATGCCGTGAGTTCGCGCAGCTCGGCACTTCGGCCGGTGAAGGTCGACAGACCGCTCTCGGCGGCGGCGCCGTTGCCTCCATGCGCCCGCCCCACGAAATGGCGAGCGTCGGCCACCTCGTCGAGGAAGGCGAAAACCGCCGGGTCGACGCCGGCGCGGCCGCGCGGACCGCCGGGCTCGTAGCGCGGGTTGGGGAAGAACCGGAGGTGGGACAGGTCGGTACCGAGCGCGACGAGCGGGCGCTCCACGGCTTGGGAGTAGGAACCCGCACCCTGGTCCTCGACGTGGAGGGCCACTTCGCGGCAGAGGCGGTCGATCGGTATGTGCTCGTGCGACTCGTCGAGTTTCAGGGCGCCTGACGCGAAGCCCCGGAGGACTTCGTCGATCGCCAGGCTCAAGCGGCCGTCGTAGGCCGACTGGTCGGACTGACAGGCCGCCAGCACCCATACCCGCCGATGTTCCGGCCGGACCAGCGACCGCAGGTGCTCGGTCACCACCGTGCCGGAGTGGCAGAGGTCGAGCACGAGCAGGACGGCGGGCTCGCTGTCCCCTCCCGTCGTCAGATTCTCGGCCAGGTCTACCCAGCGGGAGAGTGCCTCGGTGAGCTCACCGTCACCTCCGACGACCTGAAGCCCGTGACTGTTGCGGGTGGGCGCCCCGTGCCCGAGCAGGTGGATGACGATGAAGTCGGCCCCACTCTTGACCGCTGCCGTCAGTGCGTCACTGAGCGCGGCCGCGGTGAACGCGGGATCCGGGTCGGGCTCCAGGAGGACGTAGGAGTACTGCTTGCCCAGGACCTCGCGCAACCGTTGCGCGTAGGGAGCCGCGTAGGCGAGCGGCGGCCAGTTCGGAGGCGACTCGTCCGTGAGGCTCGCGGCCGCGCCTCCCACGCCGACCACCAGCGCATGACGGCGCACTTCCGATCCCCGTTCTCGGCTGTTCTGGTGTGATGTTCGGATCCGACCTGACCCGATCCGGAGAGACTACGCCGTTCGGGCCGGTCTCGTGACAGGCTGCTGGCACCGGTTCGCCTTCGGCTACACGCCGTGTCCTGCGGCGGAGGCCTTCAGGGGTCGGGATCGGAACCATGCCCAGTCGTAGCTTGTGGAGCCGCTGGGCGCTGGTTTCGGCCGGGCCGTTCAGCCTGCCGCCGCCGGACCACGCTGGCTCGTCATGGAAGCCACCCCCGCGCGTGCGGGGCCGACTGCGATATGGGATTCGAGACCGCCTGTGAGTGGGAGCCATCCCCGCACGTGCGGGGCCGACCCGCCCACGGCTTCCTGCCGGAGATCCTGCGGGGAGCCATCCCCGCGCGTGCGGGGCCGATAGATCCTTCCAACAGGCGCCGCCCCGTGGGTGGGAGCCATCCCCGCGCGTGCGGGGCCGACGTAGACGGCAGCCTCCTCCAGGGTGAGGAGGTGGAGCCATCCCCGCGCGTGCGGGGCCGACGTAGACGGCAGCCTCCTCCAGGGTGAGGAGGTGGAGCCATCCCCGCGCGTGCGGGGCCGACACTTTCTGACCTGCTGTGATTTGGCTCAGAGTACGCCAGTTAATTCAGTTCGAGTCCACAGCCCCGTCTACGCGGGGACCAACCTGACGCTCCGTTCTCTCAACCAAGCAAGGCTGCTTCCTCGGTTGGCCGACCCTTGGCACATCGCTCCGCCACGTCACCCGCACGGGGGAGCACCTCGAGCAGCGGGATCACAGGATCACCGTCGCGCGTCCCGCGCTGCTCCGAGGTGGCGCAGTCGGCTGGGCACCACCGACGTTCACCCTGCCCAGTTCGGGCCCGGAGCCGGCCGTCACCCGGTGGCCGGCTCCGGGCGGGACTCACCATGCCACGACAGTCGGCCTGCGTCGCGAAAGCCGGCACGCGCACGACGCCCTCCCATGCGAATGACCAGTGCTCACAAATTCCCCCCTCCGTCAAACATGCATCACCGCAGGTGGAAACCCTGGAGATTGGACGCCATCTCAGGGAAGAAGGACGGTTCTCCGGAAGTCCGGCCACCGCGATCCAACCCTTTTGTGCTCCATGACACGCGGGTCGTGTCAGGCTCCGGGCTGATCATCTGGAATGCTGTTCCCTGTCCGCCGACCACGGCTTTGAGCGGCGGGCATCCGCAGTACCGGGCAGTCGGCCCGGGAAGCCCACGGAGAGAACGGAACATCATGAAGCCATCCGTGCTTGTCGTGTCCACCGACCCCCAGGGGTCCGCCGTCGTCTGGGCCGAGCGGGTGGGTGACAACCTGCCCTTCGACTTCATGGCTGCACACGACCACGCCGAGCAGCTGATCCACCTGAAGAACACCGGCGCGAAGATCCACGTCATCGCCAACCAGAAGGGCGGCGTGGGCAAGACCACCACCACGGTCAACCTCGCGGCGTGCACCTTCGACGTCCTCGGTGAGAAGGACGAGTACCAGCACATCTTCATCGACACGCCGGGCACCCTGGCGGACGAGGAGATCCTGCGCAGGGCGCTGGAGATCGCGGACGACGTCCTGGTCCCGATGATCACCGAGCCGCTGTGCTTCGACCCGACGGCCCGGACGATCCAGAAGGTCATCGAGCCCATGGACATCCCCTTCCGGATCGTCGTCAACAACTGGGACCCCCGGGACGGCCGCGCCGACCTGGAGGACACCGAGGCGTACATCACGGCGAAGGGGTGGCCCCGCGCCAAGACCGTCCTGCGCCGGTACAAGATCCACTCGCGGGCGGTGGCCGAGGGAACGGTCGTCACCCAGTACAAGGAGAGCGGCACCGCCTACCGGGCCCGCGAGGACTTCTTCCGTCTGTCCCTCGAGCTCGGTTACGGGGGCCGCTGATGGCAGGCCGTCGTGTTTCCTTCGCCTCGATGGCCACCGACCCGGTCGTCGACGCTCCGGGTGTGGACAGCGCCAACGACGCCCCGGTGGCCAAGTGGATCCCCACGGCCAGCTGCCTCCCCAACCCGCGCAACCCGCGTGACGAGCTGGGCGACCTCTCCGACCTGGCGAGCATCAAGGACCGCCAGCTGCAGAGCTGCCTCGCCGTCACCCCGGCCGCCTACCTGCGGCTGTGGCCGGAGGACCGGCAGACGCTGGGCGCGGGCGCACAGGACGTCGTCATCGTCAACGGCAACCGCCGGCGGGCCGCCGCGGAGCTGTACGGGCGCGAGCAGCTGCTCGTGGTCGTGGACGACTCGGTGGCGGAGTCCAAGGCGACCCTGCTGCGGGCCGCGCTCGACGAGAACATGGCGCGCAAGGACTTCGACCCGATCGAGGAGGCCAATGCGGTCCTTCTCATCGTGGCGCAGTACCCGACCGCCAAGGAGGCCGCCGAGGCGGAGGGCTGGTCCCAGAGCTGGATCTCGCACCGCAAGAACCTGCTGAAGCTCCACCCCGAGCTGCAGCGCCAGGTGCGGGCCAAGGCTCGCGGCGAGGAGGGCGTCTCCATCAACGTCGCCCGCCGGCTCGGGTCGGTGAAGGGCATCGAGGCGATGTCCCTGGCCGGGCAGACCGCGGAACTGGAGCAACTGCTCCAGGCCGACGCCGACGCCGTGGCCGCCAGGCGCGCCGCGAAGCTGGAGGCCAAGGCCGCCGCCAAGGCGCCTGCTGAGGCTCCCGCACCGCAGCCCGCCGCGACGCCCGCCACCGCATCGCCGGCCCAGTCGGCAGCGGCAGCGGAGACGGCACCGGCCACTGTGAAGGCCCCGGCTCCTGTCACCCCTCGGCCGGAGCCCGCGCCCCGCAACCCGGTCGCGAACACCGAGCCCATCCGGAGCACCGAGCGATTTTCCGCGGAAAATTCCGAGCCGCTCCCGATGCCGGAGCAGCGGGCCGTGGCCCCGGTGGACGAGCAGTCGTCGGCCGCCCCGCAGGCGGAACTCGGTAGCGTCGACTGGCACAACGTGGAGGAGCTTGCGGACGCCATCTGCCGTACCCTCTCGGCCGACGAGGCCTACCGCCTCGCCGACGCCCTGGCCAACCGGCTGCTGACGACCAGCAACTGACCCACCCGTGGTGCCCCGGCTCCGCTGTCCTGGCGGCGGAGCCGGGGCACCACGGCATCGGATTCCTGCGCGACCCGGCGGCGTCACCGGGCAACAGCCCGTTGCGGCGGCTGCAGCCGGGACCGGGCGCCGGTTCCGTCTCGACCCCGGCTCGTCGCCGAGGGTCTTCGCCTTCACGTCAGAGGACGGAACTCGGGGCGGGCCGCTCGTCCAGGACTCCCTGCCCTCGAGCCAGGACGCCGGCCATCAGGGCCGACACCCGGTGCGAGGAACCGTCAGCCCGCCGCGCCGTCCAGCCGCCTGAGCACCGCTGTCAGCGCCCGGACGCGGTCGCTGCCCTGCGGGAGTGCGGGAAGGCAGGCACGCAGACGCCGCATCGCGTCGAGCCGCACGTTCCCCGGCCCGACGGCGTCGGCGACCGAACCGACCGCCTGGAAGGCCCAGTACTGGTTGAACGCGAGCTCCTCGGAAGCCGCCGCCTCGACGAGCGCCGACAGGAACTCCTCCTCCGGCCGGGCGTACAGGCGGGCGTAGCCCGCCAGCCGGGTCCCGCCGTCGGCGGAGCCGAGAGCGGATGCGGTGTCGTAGCCGTCCACCAGCGGAGTGAGCCTGGCCAGCTCGGCGAAGATCAGCTCCTGACGGTAGGTCCGCGCCGGCCCCGACGGCTCCCTGCGCCGCAGGTCCGCGAACTCGCCGACGAGACGGCCGACCTCCTCCTCCGCCTCGGCACTCCCGATGCCCTCACTGCCGGCCACCAGGGCCACCCGGGCCTGGCGGCTCGCGTCGTCCCCCACCTGCCGAGCCTCCGCGGCCTGCTGCTCGACGGCCTCCACGCGCTCCTGCAACTGCCGGTACTGGAACTTGGCGCCTCCGGGCAGTTCGATGCTCTCGAAGAGATCGCCCAGCCACGGGACCACGGCGATCGCGGCCAGGACCAGCGTCGCACCGTCGATCTTCAGATCCGGCCTGACGGTGTGGACGACACCGACACCCAGTGCGCCGAGCGAGATCACGGCGGCCACCAGCCGCCTCCGCCGCCCTTCGCGCACGCCTTCCCGACCCCCCGTATCCGTCATACCCCCAGTGTCCCAGAGGACGGTCAGCTCTCCGATCGGGATGTCGCAGCCGGCCAGGCATCAGCTGTACGGGCTTCCGCGGCCGAAGTGGGGCCGGCAGTAGGCGGGTGCTGCCGATGTCCGGCTCGGTCTCGTCCGGCCGCTCGTCGTGGCGGGGCACGGGTGAGAACGCCGGTCGCATGTTCGAACGCACGCGGGGATCCGAGCGATCTCGGCCGTTGTACCTCGCGGTAGCCTCTGGCCATGAATCGTGGGGAGGGCGCGGACGCGCTGGTTCCGGAGGCCCGGGAGATGCTTGCCGCTGGGCAGGACAACGAGGAGATCTTCGCCGAACTGGCCGCGAGGACGGGCGAGTGGGGTGATTGCGCGCTGGCCGTGTGCCTGGCTCTGGGTGTGCCTCGGCCGGACGCACAGGCCCGACTCCGCGAAGCCGAACCATTCTTCGCGGAGTTCTCGGCAGGCGAGGAGGAACTCGTCGCCAGCGTCCTCGTGATGAGGGGCATGTTCATCGTGGACCGAGCACTCGACGAGTACGACGAGCGCATCCGCGACCTGTTGGGTATCGCCGCCGGTGCACGTGGAGGCTATCCAGGCAGCTTGCTCGGGTGGTTTCGTTCCGGTGAGCTCACAAAGATCTTCCTGTACTTCGCCAGGACCCGGTTCCGGGACGGGCGGGGCTCGCCGCCCGATTTCTGGGCCGCCATGACCACGGCCGGCGAACTACTGGCGGGCAAGGACGATTCGGACCGGGCCGAGGTGATAGCAGGACTGGACCGTTGCCGCGCGCAGGCTGCTGCCACCGGTGCGGAGTAGCGTCATCGTCGGCGCGCGGCCTCCGCTGCGCAGGCGGTCCTGACGGCTCCCGGCGGCCCGGCGCCCGACTGCTGCGGGGCTGATGCCGGGCAGGCACCGAAGGATTGGCGGCGCCATCTGTATGGCAGTGGCGGGCGAGATCACGGGCCACTTATCCGGCGGCAATGCGCCCTGCCGTTGGCTGCGACAGTGGTTCCGTGGCGGTCGACGATCAGGTGCTGCTTGGCGCCGGGGCGGGCGCGGTCGACGGGTAAGGGGCCGACATGCTCCCCCCTTTGAGGGCCCGGATGTGTGAGCCGTCCACGGCGCAGTCGCCCAGGTCCAGCAGGTCTGCGCGACGCAGTTCGGTCAGCAGGGCGGCGTGCAGTCGCGGCAAAACGCCGGCCTCGGTCCAGTCCCGCAGCCGGCGCCAGGCCGTGACGCCAGAGCAGCCCACGGTCTCGGTGGGCGTGTCGCGCCAGGCAACACCGGTTCGCAGCACGTACATGATACCCGCGAGGGCCGCCCGGGATGGCGGTAGCGCCGCTCGGGAGCGGGTGGCAGCAGCGGAGCCACCCACTTCCAGAGGTCGTCCGGAACAAGATCAGCACGGCCCCGGACACCCTGCCGACCGAGATCGTCGAGCGCAAGACCCACAGCTCAACTCATTCTGAAATGATCAGTTATTTCCGCTGTGCTGTAGTTCTCGGACATCCCCGCAGCTATCCGCTTCCTCAGCAACTGGCGGCCCGGCTCAGGTCATTGGCCAGGAGAGTCCAGGGGGCTCCGGAGGCCCAAGCTCCTTGGCAACCTCGGAGTGGTCACAGCGGGCGTTGCCGTTGTCGTGGTGGTGAAGCGAGCGTAGGTACAGGTCCAGGACGGGGTTCAGGAGGTGGTGAGCGTGCCGAGCGCGTCCTTGGCACAGGCGATGGCGGCGGCTTCGGCCGTTTCAGTGGGAACGTCCTGGAGGACCGGGCCGGAGCTGGTGAGTGCGCTGTATCTTACGGTGACGAGAGCATTGCGCTGGACCACCGTGAGGCTGACGCTGCCGGAGCCGCTGTAGGAGGTGTAGAGCAGGGTCGCCTTGTCACCGAGGCCGGGAATGGTCCGGTCGTCAGTGATCTTCGCGCCAGTGGTGGTCGCTGTGGTCCGGCCAATGGTCAGCATCTGCTGGTAGACAGACTCCACGACGGGGGACAACATGACGTTGACCTCCGCGTTGGCGTAGCCGGGTTCCTTGCTCGTCCACATCCCGCGTGACGAGATCACACCGCCGCTTGACGCCCCGGTCGTGCAGGCGGCCCCCTTGATGTGGCGCTCGACTGTCTCCGGGCGCAGCAGCGCGCAGCCGTCGATCAGTGTGGTGTAGAGCGGGGTGGCCGGAGCGGCGGAGGAAGGTCCGCCGGGGACGGTTGCCGGGGCGGTCACTGCCGTAGCTGGCGCGGCGGTCGGTGTCGGGTGGAGGAGGTTGGCCACCAGGCTCAGTGCGAGGGCGGTGATGCCGGCTCCGGCTGTGAGGCCGCCGAGCAGCCAGGTCCATCGTCGGGTGGGACCGGCGGGGCGCAGGTCCGCCGGGTCGGGGAGGGTGGCCGGGGTGGGCTGTCCCGGCAGGATGCGGGTGGGCTCGGGGGTTGGCAGCGGCTCTGGTGTGTGTGGGGTTTCCTCGGTGTCGGCCATCTCGTGGTGAACCTTTCGGAGGAGGGTCAGCTGCTGGGCAGGTGGTAGGCGGTCAGCGTGGTCCCATAGCTGACCAGCAGGGCCGAGTCCTGGAGCAGGATCTTCGGGTCGCCTGGCTGCCGGGCGAAGGTGTGCTGCCACTGCGGGGTGCCGTCGGTAGCGGTGAGCGTCTGTAGGGTGATCCCGCCGGCGGTGGTGGGTGTGGTGAGGACGATCAGCTTCCCGGCGGCGCCGTGGACGGTGGCTGCGCCTCGGGGCGACTGCCAGGTCCAGGCGGTATGTCCGGTGCGCAGGTCGGTGCCGGATGCGCCCCGTGGCCCGCCTAGGACGAGCACTCCTGCGGCGTCCGCGCTCCCGTTGATGGAGCCGCTGTGTTGTCCGCTCCAGAGTCGGGTGCCCTGGGCGGAGTCGAAGGCCGCCGTGTTGACCTGCTCGTCCGAGTCCGTCAGCCCGATTCGGGGCAGGCAGGTGACCACGTCCTGGCGGAGCGACAGCGAGCCCAGGTAGGACGTGAAGCTCATGGTCGCGGAGGCCGGTGGAAGGCCAGTGGGCTGACTCCAGACGGTGGCGCCGTCCTGGCTGTTCACTGAGGTGAGGGCGAGATCCGAGGTCAAGGTGTACAGCCGGTTTCCGGTCTGCGGCGCGTACAGGTCCTGGGCGTCGAGCGACCAGCGCTGCTGCCCGCTCGCTCGGTCGAGCGCGGTGAAGTGGAACGCTGCGCTCGTGTTCTGGATCTGGTCCGAGATGCCCATCACGACCAGCAGGCCCGCCGAAGCCATGCTCTGGAGGATGGGGAGGTTGCCAAGCGGGGCACTGGTCCAGAGCCGGCCCCCGCCGGTCGCGTCGTAGGCGTGCAACTCGCCGTTCTGGCCGATGACCAGCAGCAGGCCTGGCATCGGCAGGGCGGCGGACCGCGCGCCGGGAGCGGTGTCGGCCGAACGCCAGAGCGTCGTGCCGTCGCGGGCGTCGCGCACCTGCACCACTCCAGCCGGGTCCACGGTCCACACCCGGCTGCCGTCGCCGATCGGGAGGATGCCGGTCTCCACGGTGCTGCTCCACAGCGTCCGCCCGTCGGTGCGGGCGTAGCCGATCACTCCGGTGCGGTCCGCGCACACCACCGCCGCCGGCCCGCAGCCGACAGGAGCCATACCGGCTCTGAGGAGCGTGACCGACCAGGTCGTCGGGGGCGCGCCGCTGGCCGGGCCGGGCCACAAAGCCCGGGTGGCGCCTCCCGCGGCGGCCGTGGTCAGTAGGGCTCCGCCGAGGACGAGCAGCCGACGCCGGGTGCCGTTCGGGTCTCTCAGCACCCGGGCCAGGTCCCGCTCGCGTCGGCGCACCGTCCGCTCGGCTACGCCCATCCAGTCGGTGCCGACCGCCGGACCGTACCGGAAGGCTGCGGCGAGTTCGGCCGGTGAGGGGCGCCGGGCTGGGTCCCGGTCCAGGCAGCGCACCAGCAGCCTCACCAGTTCCGGCGGTACCCCGTTGAGGTCCGGGGATTCCTCAGCGGACCGGTAGATCAGCACCTCCGGCGGGCCCTCGCCGAAGGGCGGGCGACCGGTGGAGGCGAAGGCCAGGACCGCGCCGAGCGAGAACAGGTCGCTGGCAGGGGTGAGGTCCTCGCCCCTCGTGTGTTCGGGGGACATGAACCCGGGGGTGCCGACGATCTCACCGCTCGCGGTGGGAAGCGCGTCGACCGTCGGCTTGCTGATGCCGAAGTCGATGACCCTCGGACCGTCCCTGCTGACCAGGATGTTCGAGGGCTTCAGGTCGCGGTGGATGATCCGGGCGCGGTGGATCGCGGTCAGCGCCTCCACCAGTCCCGCCCCCAGGACCTGCAGGGCGGGCCCAGGGAGCGGGCCGTGCCGCGTCACGGCCTCGTGCAGTGATGGGCCTGCGACAAACTCGGTTGCCAACCAAGGGAGTTCCGCCTCGGTGTCGGCATCCACCACCGCCACGGTGTAGGCCCCGTTGACTGCCCTGGCCGCTGCTACCTCCTGGGTGAACCTGCGCCGGAAGCCGGCGTCGGCCACGTACTGCTGCTTCACGGTCTTCACCGCGACGGGGCGTCCGCTGTCGGTGGTGGCCAGGTAGACGTCGCCCATGCCGCTCGTGCCGAGCCGCCGCAGCACGCGATACGGGCCGATGCTCCGCGTGCTCACGCACCGCTCGCCCGGAAGGCGCGCAGCATGGTGGCGGACCCGCAGTAGAGGGTGCTGCCGTTGGCCGCAGTGGTCCACTGGCCTTCGTCGGAGGCGGCCTTCGCCACCCAGCGGATGGCGCCGTCGGCGGCATCCAGGACTACTGCTCCGGACGATCCGTCCGGCAGGGGCACTCCGAAGAAGCCGTTCCCGGCTGATGGCGTCCGGAAGTTGGTGTCCGTGCTCGGCCCGGTCATCGCCTTCACGGCAGTGTGCCATAGCCCCCTGCCGGTCGTGACGTCCAGGCAGTAGGCGGTGCCTTGTACGCCGGAGAGGAGAAGCCTGCCTGCCCCGAGCGCACAGCCGAAGACCGCCTGCGGGACAGCGGGAGCAGCCCAGCGCTGTTGCCCGGTGTCCGGGTCCAGGGCGACGACCGCGGTGCCACTGATGACCAACAGCAGCTCGCCGGTACGCAGCAGCCGGGTGAGCCCTCCAGCCCCTGGTGCAAGGCTGGTGGCCTGCCAGTGGGACGCGCCGGTGCGCAGGTCCACAGCGCGGATGGCGCCACTGTCCTCGTAGTAGCAGCGACCGTCGGCGACCAGGCCCATCGAGCTGCCGGAACCGCTCATCATGCTCTCCGAGTCGCGGGCCGAAAACACTGCCATCGGATTGGTGATCTCCTGCTGCCACAGCACCGCCCCCGTGTTCAGCTCGGTCCCGGTCACAACCCCGCCGCCCGTCAAGGACGTCTGACGGGCGAGCACCACCGTCCGGTTGTCCGCGCCGAAGACCCGCAGGCTCATCGCGGCGTAGTCGCGCTGCTCGGCGGGCACGGTGAGAGGGCTCTGCCGGCTTTCGCCTCCGGCGTTCAGCCACACCAGGTTCGCGAAGCCCAGAGATGTTCCGTAGATCAGGCCGTTCTGCACCTGGTAGAACTGCGCGTCCTGCCGGGACCAGGTCTGGCGCCCCGTCGCGCCGTCGAAGCCGGCCGCGCCCTGCCCCTCGTTCCACCACACCGGTGTGCCACCGAGCATGGACAGTTGATGGCCGAGCGTCAGACCTTTGATCGGAGTGCTCCACAGCGGTTCCGGACCGGGGGCCGGTGTACCGGAACCCGCCGCTGAAACTCCCCACGCGTCGACGGCCTTGCCCACCGTCACCGGTCCGCCGGACGACCGGACAAGCAGCGGCACGCCAACGGCAGCGGCCACGCCCGCGCCGAGCCCTGCGCCGAGCCCGAGCAGGCCGCGCCGACTGAGCGACTGCCAGGTCCGCACCGGCAGCGCGGGCGGATCGGCCGGCGGCGCGCCCAGGTCCGCCTCGGCCTGCTGCTCCCGGGCATCGAGGTCGGCGAGCAGCCACGGGCTCAGCAGCGCCACCGGATCGGCTGGGGCCAGTGCGCCCAGCACGGCCGCCGCGGTGGGCCGCCGGACGGGGTCCTTGGCCAGACAGGAGGCCACCACAGGGAGCAGTGCGGGGGGCACTCCGGAGAGATCCGGTTCCTCGTACACGACCCGCCGGTTGACCTCCGCCGGTTCGCCGTCGCCGAACGGCGTACGGGCGGTGAGTGCGTACACCAACAGGCAGCCGAGCGAGAACACGTCAGCCGCACCGGTGGTGGCGGAGTCTGCGACGATGCGTTCGGGGGAGACGTAGCCGGGTGTGCCGCACACCATGCCGGTCCGGGTCAGGTGCACGGCGTCGAAGGCGCGGCTGATCCCGAAGTCGATGACGCGCGGACCGTCCCGCGCGATGAGCACATTGCCTGGCTTGAGGTCACGGTGGACCACCCCCGCGAGGTGGATCGCGGTCAACGCCTCCGCGAGAGCGGCTCCCAGGGCCTGTGTTCCCGCCTCGCCGAGGGTGCCGAAGCGCAGCACCACTTCGCCGAGGTCCGGCGCGGGTACGTAGGACGTGGCCATCCATGGCCGGCGACCGCGCGGTTCCGCGTCCACGACGGGGGGTGCGTGAAAGCCCGTCACCCGTCGCGCGGCCTCCACCTCCTGCCGGAAGCGGCGCTGGAACTGGGGGTCCTCAGCGTATTCAGCCCTGATCACCTTCACCGCGAGCAGTCTCAACCCGGGTGAACGGGCCAGGTAAACTTCCCCCATCGCTCCCGCGCCCAACGGACGCAGCAGCTGATGCGGGCCCACGAACACAGTCTGCTGGGCCCGCATGCCCTTGGTGTTTCTGTCGGCCGCCACCAGTCCTCCCCGAGCGTGCTGCCGTCATCACCGACAGACACAGTGACACGTACAACTCACCCTGTGGTTCTCTTTCGCGCAAATGGTCTTCCACCCCCGCCGACGGCCGGGCACGCCACGGCCGGTCACCCTGGCCCCGAACCGGGCCGGCGCGAGACGGATGGCAGCACCAGCGGCGAACTGCCCAGGGCTGCCCGCGTGCTGCGCACCCCCTCTCGGGTCTCGGAGTAACTGCGCTGGTGTGGGCGCGAGACACCGCCAACGGCCTCGGTATGCGAGTAGGACAAGGAAAGCCTCCGCCCTTGAGGCTCCCTCTATCGGGTGTGACGTGAAACCGTCAAGTTTGCCGCACCTGCTTCGGGAAAGTCCCTGACACGTGGCCGCGCAACCGTGAAAATGCCCGTATGGCAGACAGCGAAGCGCTCTTCGGTCTGATCGGCGTGATCGGGGGAGCCGTACTGGGAGCGGGGGCCACCATGTTCTCGTCAGCGCTTCAGACCAGAACGGCGGAACGTATCCGACGACGCTCGCGTGCCGAGGAGGAGATGCGTCGGCTCATCGCCTTGCGCAAGAGCACCCGAGAGGCGTTGAAGTGTCTGTCGGACACAGTGGAAGGCCTGGAGTCCGCCCAGCCGGCCTCCAGGGACGGGTTTATGGCCGATTGGCAAGCGGCACGAAGCGCCGTCACGGACGCAGCGGAGATGTCGACGATCGACGGATTCGACCTCGCGCTTTCCCCCGGCACCGAGGAGGCGATGCGCCGCCGGGAGCACGACTCAGGTCAACAGGCGCGGCCCCGCCGACACCAGTCGAGCCCATCCCAAGATAGCCCGGGCATCGTCATCTCACTGGACATCGCCGGCTCGGCTCTTGGTGAAGCGCTTCGCGCCCAAGGCCTTGGCACTGCCTTGACCCCAGAGGACATGCGTCGGCTTCGAGAGCTGGTAGCCCGCGCGGAAGAGGGCCGGTCCACGCTGCTGGCCGCCCTCCTGGACCGGATGGAAGACCTGCAGGACTGAGTCGCCCTCCGGACCGACCAGCACTGATTCACGTTGTATTCAACGCAGCATCGTTGCATTGGCTGCATCACCCCACGGAGAGGACGCATCAAGGGACCGACTTCAGCCGACCCCTTGATGAAGCCCCGGCGCCGCAGAAACGCGGGTAGGTTCGACCAGTTGACGCGCGCACTCTCGCGGCCCTCCGGGCGCCGAGTAGTGTCGCGGATATGGCTGACTTCTTGATCATGATCACCACGGTCGACAGCGACGCTGCAGGCGCCAAACTGTCCCGGTCCGCGGTCGAAGCCGGCTTGGCTGCCTCAGGGCAGGTCACCGGGCCGGTCGCCACGACCTACCGACACCTTGGAGAGGTGTGCGAGGGCATCGAGTGGCAGGTGACCTTCCGTACAACGGATGACCGGGTAGCCGAGTTGGAGGCGCATGTCGTTGCGGAGCATCCGTACGACAACCCGGAGGTGATCGCGGTGCCGATCCTGTCTGGGCCGCAGCCCTACCTGGACTGGATCACCCGGGCGACGCGACCTGCGGGCGGCTAGGTCGTGTGGCAGATCCGCGCTACCGGCTGACAGTGGCAGCCCGGACCACACCAGGATCTTCATCAGTCTTCCAGGACGCCCCGCTGGGTGAGTCGGCTGTGTGCGGAGTGGGGCGCGGTCGGCGGCGACGACGCTGGTCAGGTAGCGGGCGCAGAACACCGCTGCCCCGGACAGCCCCACGAACGGCGAGCGACCGTGCGTCGGCCACCCGGCAGCGGCCGTGCACAGGTCCATGACGTAGCCGTTGTTCACGAAGCCGCTGCCCGGTTCATCTCACCGTGCAGGTGCGCGGCGTCGACCGGGCGGTCGGTGCGCTGGGGACGTCGGGTCGGGTGCCGCCTCCGTGCCTTCGCGCAATCACCGGGAGTTCGGTCCAAGCACCTCACGGCGACGGCATCGGGAGTACCGTCCTGATTGACGAGGTCGGGACGGAGGACATCAGCATGCCCTTGAACAGCGAGCACATCGGCGCACGCGTGCGGATCGCCCGAAACGCGGCTGGACTGACTCAAGTTGAGCTGGCTGGCTTCCTCGGCCGGGCCGAGTCCTGGATGGCGAACGTCGAGAGCGGCCGACAGCCGCTCGACCGGTACAGCGTGATCACTGCGATCGCCGACCGTTGCGACGTTGACGTCGTCTGGCTCCTCGGCCAGCCGTACCGCCTTCAGAGAGCTGGGGGAAGCCTTGCTCACGCCCACGTCCCCGCGATCCGGACCGGTCTCCGCCGTGCCGGCCTGATCCTGTCTGGGCACCCCGGGCTCATCCCGCAAGGGCCCCCGGTTGAGCTGGCCAGGCTGCGTGAGCAGTCCCGCCGTGCCAACGCGGCCCGCCAGGCGGCGAACCTGCCGGGAGTCGCCACCCTGCTTCCGCCACTGATCGAAGATCTGAACACTGCGGTGCTCACCCTTGCCGGCCACCAGCGGAACGAAGCCCTGAGGCTGCTGGTCGACGCCGCGAGGACGGCCCGGATGTGTCTGAACCAACTCGGCTATCCGGATCTGGCGTGGTCGGCGGCCGAGGTGGCCGCCAATGCCGCGACAGCCGTCGATGACCCGCTCATGCGGGCCGCCGTCGCATGGGACAGGTGCGGCGCGTTGCTGCACCAGGCCTCGAACCGCGAGACCATCGCCGTGGCCGAGGCTGCGATGCGGGACCTGGAGCCCTACACCAGCGGAGGTTCAGCCGACCGAGCGGCGGTTTCGCTGCGCGGCGCCCTGCACTTGAGGTGTTCGATCGCCCACGCCCGCGCAGGGCAGAAGGACGACGCCTGGGCCCGGATCAGCGCCGCGCTGGAGGACGCCGACCAACTTGGCGACGGCTGGTACGACCTGGCGAACCACACCGTGTTCGGACGTGGTGTCGTGGCCGTGCACGCAGCGGAGGCCGGCGTGGAGGTGGACGAGCCGGACCGTGGCCTCAGGCGTGTTCCGGAGGTGGACATCCACGAGGTGCCGTCGAAGGAGCGCCGTACGCACTACACGATCGACGAGGCACGAGCGATGCACCGGATGGGCAGGAGCTCGGCCGCGGTGGTCAAGCTGAAGGAAGCCGCGACGGCGGCACCGCACTACGTGTACGCCGACCCCATGAGCCGCGCCCTGGTCACTGAGCTCGTCCAGGTCGGAGTGCCCTCCCAGGACGCTGTCCTCTCCGGGCTCGTCCGCAGCATGGAACTCGTGCAGTAGCTTCACGAACCTGCAGTCTCGCAGCAGCGTTGGGACGAGCACGGGATCGCGCCGGACAAAGAGAGGACCGTTCTGGCCGCAGTTCGCCGGCTGCTGGGTCCGGGGCTGTTCGTCGGCCGCGGCCATGGGTGGAACGGCACCAGGGTCCGGCGTACCTCCCGCGCCGGACCATGGTGCTGCGTGGGTCAGATGAGATCGAAGTCGAACATGCCGGTTGCCGCGGCAGCGATGAAGGAGCTATGGGCTGCAGCGCTGAAGGCTAGCGCGGGGCCTGCGGGGTCCTTCGAGTCGCGGACGTATCGGATGTCTCCGCTGGTGGCCATCTCAAGGCAGTCGCCGTTGCCGCCGCTGTGAGTGCTCTTCTTCCACCTGACCGTCAGGATGGTGGAGTTGGGGACGAATGTCACTTCAGCCTGTCTTTCTGTGCGGTGATGAACTCAAGCGACTGGTCGAGTGACCAGGCCTCGGCGACGATGTCGCGGAACGCTCGGTCGAAGACGGTGACGCGCTCGGGTTCCTCGACCCACTCACTGGTCAGCAGCCCCTCGAGCAGCACTACGTCGAGATTGCCGTTGGGGAAACCGAGGACGGAGAACGGGCCGTTCATGCCCTGGTGGACACCGGTCTCCGACGGCATCACCTGGATGGTGATGTTGGGAAGCACCGCGAGCTCAAGCAGCTTCTCCAACTGTTCGCGCATCGTCTGAGCGCCCCCGACCAGACTGCGAATCGCTGTCTCGTGGATGACCGCCTGCATCTCCACCGGCTTGGGCTGGGTGAGGATGGCCTGACGTTCCCTTCGGATCCGGACGCGCGCCTCCACGTCCTCCGAAGTCGCCCCGATCGCCAGCCGGCTGTGGACCGCGCGAGCGTAACCCGCCGTCTGGAACAGGCCCGGGATGAGCTGTACCTGGTAGGTCCGGAACGTGGTGGCGTCTTCCTCCAGGCTGATCTGGTCGGCCAGCCATGGCGACAGGACCTCCCCGTAGTTGAGCCACCACCCGCGCTTCTTCCCGTCTCGGGCGACTGCCACAAGCGACTCGACAAGCTGCTCGTCGCACTCGTACATCTGAGCCAGCACCCGGACGTCGGCCGGCTTGGCAGCCGACCTGGCCAGCTCTATCCGTGACAACTTCGCGCTGGTGATGCCCGTGGCCTGCTCGACGTCCTCCAGCGTGAGGTGTCGCGTCTCTCTGATCGTACGGAGCTGGCGGCCGAGTTGGCGCTGCCGAACCGTGGCTTCCGCCATGGGTACCCCCAATTCTCGCTATCCAGGCCTGGGTGGCCAGTGTGCCCCGTCAGTCGCGTGGGTCGCCAGCAGCTCCCTGCTCGACATGGCAGCAACTCTCATCACCAAATGAGAATTCATAAATTTCGCGGATGGGCTTGCACTGACGAGGGATCAGCCGCCATGCTCAATGTCACGGACCGCAGGGGCACGCCTTCGGTGAGTGACCGGCGGCCGTAACGCCTGAGCACGCGTAGAACGACGGCGAGCGAGACACCTTGCCGCGTCGTGCGGTCGGTTGACCGCTTCCCCGAACACCTGCCGAGAGCCTCGACGGGTGGCTCCCAGCGGAGGTATGCCGTGTATGCCGCAAACAGTGAAAGCTCCGCCGACGAGGCCCGGGGGCCGGACACCCGCCTCACGGCCGACATCGAGTTCCCTGCCGAACGGGAGCGGATCGGCGATCTCCGCCGCTGGGCGAGGACGGTGCTGCCGACGCTCGGCCTGGACGGTCGTCAGCAGGACACCGTGCTGGACGATGTGCAGCTCGTGCTGAGCGAACTCGGCACGAACGCCGTCGTGCACGGCTGTGGCGGCGAGCGGCCGGACGTGATGCTGACCGCCTGCCTGCGATATGACATGAGTGTGCTGCGGGTGTCCGTGACCGACCCGGGGCTCGGCCGCCCCGAGTACCGGTCGGCCACCAACGAGGCGACCTGCGGCCGCGGGCTGATGCTGGTCACGGCGGTCGTATCCCGGTTCGGCGTCGAGGAGCTCCCCCAGGGCGGCAAGGAGATCTGGGCGGAGATCGGGCTTCCCGAGCAGGTGCGTCCGGCGGCCGCCGTGGGCGAGCAGGTCAGCCTGCGGGTCGCGGCGCCACGCGCGGACGCACTCCTGCGGGAGTTCCGGCCTCGGCCCGCCGTGGGCCGGCCGCCTGGGCAGCCGGCGCCCGACCGAATACCGGCGTGACCGGCGCCTCGTAGGCCTCCGGTGGCACGTGTTGCCACCGGACTCCGGAACACCCGCCCCGGGAACGCCGCGGCGGCGGGTGGCGGAAGAGCACCGCCCCGCCTGCATGGGGCGCGCACGCTCACCGCGTCCAAGGCCACGTTCCTCACTGCAACCGGGAGAGTGCAGGCCCGGACACCCGCAGGGCCCCGCATGAGGGGTGGGCCCTGTGGCTCTGGATGGCGCCGTTCCCGCAGACGGTGCCACCCGGTGTGCGGGCCCGGCCGTGAGAACCCGGCCGGGCCCGCACAGGGGCCGAACCGTCCCTGGGCAGAGTCCCCTCCCCCCATCCATCCGATTCGTTCGTATTCGAGGACTGTGCCGTGAGCGTCGGAACCCGCACCAAGACGCTGCTCAAGACCGTCAGCCCCGCCCGCAGACTGGACATCGCGGCCTCCTACGAGGCCCTGACGCAGGCCTGTGTGGCCACCGGCGACGACCCCGCGAAAGCCGAGCTGGTCAGCGACAGCCCGAACCACCTGTGGTCGCTGCCCGACTCCCACGCACTCGCCATCGTCCACCCCGACCTGGACGAAGCCTGGGCCCTGGTCAGAGGTGCGCAGTTCCTCCGGCAGCACCGGCTGCCCGTCGTCTGCCCGTACTACACCGAGGTCCGCGCGGCCGCCGACGGCCGGGCCGTGACCTTCTGGCAGAACCCCGGGAGGCCGAGCACCGACACTTCCCTGTCCGCGTGGGTGACCGCCCTCACCCATCGCATCGACCCCGGGACGGCGTCCTGGCTGCGGGAGCACGACCCGTTCGCCTCCCTGCTGGACGGCCTGGACGACACCCCGCTGGACGAGACCGCCCGCCGGTTCCTGCGCGAACGCGCGGCCCAGCTGCGCGAGGAGTGGGGCTACCTCGACTGGCCAACCCCGGACACCGTCGTCCTCGGAGCCCTCGGCATGGTCCCCGTCCACGACGACGGCACCCACGTCGGACTCCTCCTGCGCCGCCCGCTGACCCGCGGCCACCGCGAGTGGGACCTCGTCGCCGCCCGCTGGCGGTCCGAACTGCTCGCCGGCCCGCGTCAGGACCACCGGACCTACGCCGACACCTACCTCTCCTACGAACGCGAAGACCACGCCGTGGCCCACCCCTACATCGGCGCCTGGTCCGGCTACCAGACCGTACGCGACACCGTCGTCCTCACCGCGGTCATGGACACGGTCCGCCGCGCCCGGCTCGACCCCGGCGCCCGCCGGCAGGCCGCCCACCGCATCGCGTGCCTGCGCGGCGCCCACCCCGCCCCGTGGAACTGGGGACCGCGATGACGGCCGCCCGCGCGAACGCCCTCCCGCTGCCGGAAGTCCACGAGCCCCGGGTCGTGCGGTGCGGCCACCACGTCACCGAGGAGATCACCGAGCCCGAGGCCCTGGCCTTGAGTCACCTGGTCACCGACCTCAACGCGATCGAGGTCGCGGCCGCCGTCAACGCCCTGCCCGAACGCCGGGGCACCGCCCGCGAACGCGCCCGGGCTGTCCTGCCCGAGCCTGAGCCCGAACCCGCCGGGCAGCGCCCCCATCGGCCGGCCCCCCACTGAACACGAGGACACCACCACCATGCCCATGGCCCCGTCGCAGAGCACCGACCTCACCAACCTGGCCGACCTCGGCAACCTGGCCGGCTTGGCCGACCTGGACCCGAACACCCTGGCCGACCGCCCCGAGCGCCTGGTCACCGACGCCTGGCTCGCCCCCGCCACCGAGCTGGCCCTGCACCTGCTCAACCAAGCCAACCCCCTTGCCCTCGCCGCCGGCTCCCACACCGCCCCCGGCCACACCATGCTCCTGCTCGCCGCGCCCCGCGACGGCCACCCGGCGATCCACCTGCGCCTGCCCGACGGCACCGCCGACGCCGAGCCCCGGCCCTCCGACCGAGCCGCCACCGTCCTCCCACTCGTCGGCGTCCTGGACCTCGCCCTCTACCGCGACCGGGACGACGTCGACCACGACCGGCCGCAGTACCTGCGCACCCTGGACGCCGGCCAGCTCTGCCTCCTCCACACCGGTGCCACGGTCCGGCTCACGGGCTGCCCCGACAGTGCGCAGCTCGTCGCGTCCCACGTCCCGGCCGATGTCCCGGGCACCGCGCCGCTGAACCCCGGCGAGTACCGGGCCGCCGCCGACGACGCCCGTGCCCGTCTGACCAGAAGCCGCCCGACCGGTGCGGGGCGGACCGCCGGGCCCGGCCTGGAGGACGTCCCCGATCTGCGCGCCGCCGACCTGCCGCGGATCCACGCCCAGTCCGGCGTCCTCCACCGCCTCGCCGCCGACCGCGGCCGCCTGTCCTACCTGGTCACCACCACCGTCCTCGCCCCCGAACGGTACGAGGCCTCCCGCACCACCCCGCCACTGGACCGGCTCGTCCTGTCCAAGGCGGACGACCTCGGGTACGAAATCCGCCTCAACGCCAACCCGCGTCCCGGCAACCAGCTGCTCCCGCACGACCACGCCTACCCGTTCGCCGCCCGGGTCCTGACCGGCGGCTGCCTCCACACCGTCTTCCTGCACACCGGCGGCCGCGCCGACGGACCGTTCAGCTCCCGCGGCCTGCGCCCGGCCGTCACGACCACCGAGCTCCCCGGCAGTGCCTACACCCTGGCGCCCACGCTCGCGCACCGGGCCGTCGTGCTGCCCGGCACCACCACCCTCGTACTGCGCGGCCCGTACACCGCCGCCCATCCCGCCACCGACCTGATCCCGTTGGTCGCCGCCTGGACCGTGCCCGTCGGCGGCGAGGCGCCGGTGCACTCACGCCGGATGACCGACGCCGAGCACCAGGCGCTCTACCGAAGCCTCGCCGCCACCGGCGTGATCGACCTCCTGCCCGGGCGCCTCTGAACGGCACCCGGCCCGGCACCCCGGGCCACCGTTCCCGGCCGAACCGGCCCCGGCACCCGCCCGGAGTTGGCAAGCTGGGGCGGCCACTTCGGCACCCGAGGCAAGGAGCGTCCCGTGCACACCGTCCTGACGACCGACCACCCCGCCTGGCAGGAAAACCCCGCCAGCGGCCACCGGCAGCGTCCTCTGCGCACCGCCGACGGCCGCTGGCTGGCCACCCTCACCCCCGACGGCCTCGACCTGGCCTGCGTGGAGGGAACGGAGGACACCAAGCCCGCCCTCGTCACCACCGACCCGGCGTCACTGCCCGGCACCGTCCCGGCCGCCCTCCTCACCGGCCTGCGCGGCCTCGGGCCGAGCGTGCGCGTGGCCAACCCGTGGCTGTGGGACGCGATCACCACCGCCGTCCTGCGCCAGGTCGTCCGCGCCGACCAGGCCCGCCGCCTCTACCGCGGCTGGTGCGCGACCCACGGCACCGAACTGCCGGGCACCGACCCAGCCCTCCGCACCGCACCAACGCCCGAAACTGTCCTCGCCCTGACCGACGAACAGTTCGCCGCCGTCGGCACCACGTTCCACCGCACCGCCCTGCGCGCGGCCGCCGGCGCCTACCAGGAGCACCGCACCCACTGGGAGCAGCTGGACGCCCCGGCCCTGGCCGCCGCGCTCGTCGCCGTGCCGCGGATCGGGCCCTGGACGGCGGCCGCGGCCGCCGCCGACTTCACCGGCGACTTCTCCGTGTACCCGCACGCCGACCTCGCGGTCCGCACCTGGGCCGCCCGCATCGCCCCCGACCACCCCTGGCCCGCCGCCGACAAGCCGAAGAAGACCGAGGCCCTGTTCGGCGCGCACTGGCACCACCTGGCCGGCCACGAGCCGCGCCACCTGCACACCCTCACCCTGTCGACACTCACCTGGGGGGCCCATGCCCGCACCGATCAGCTCGGAGGAACAGACCCGCACCGCCCGTGACCTGGTCGCCGGAGCCGACCCGCACCGCTCCCTCGACTGCCTGTTCGTCAACGCCCCGCTGCGCGACTACGGCCTGCGCCCGCGCGTCAACGACTACACGCTGCCGGTCCTCGGCATGGGCTACATCGCCACCCACGCCGCCGCGCACGGCTTCAACGTCGGGATCCTGGACGCCGAGGCCCACGGACTCGGCGTCCGGCGCACCATCGACACCGTCAACGCGCTGCGGCCACGCTGGGCCGCGTTCAACCTCCTCGCCCCGACCTATGAACTGACGGCGCGGATCGCCGCCGCCCTGGACCCGGCGATCGCGCTGATGGTCGGCGGCCACCACGCCAAGGCCGACCCGCGGCGCGTCCTGGACGACCCGCGCTTCGCCCGCCTGGAGGCCCTGGTGATCGGCGAGGGCGAGACCCGGGTCACCGCCCTGCTCGGGGACGTCGACCGGCGCCGCGAACTGCCGAAGGTGATGTGGCGCGACCGCCTGCTCTCCACCACCGCCTGCGGCATCCCGCAACGCGGCGACACCGCCCGCTGGCTCGCCCCCGACATCAACGCCCTCGCCCTCGACCGCCGCTTCCTCACCCAGGACCCGCACCGGGCGGCCGACGGCCGCATCGAGGCCAACCTGGTGTGCTCGCGCGGCTGCCCCTACGAGTGCGGGTTCTGCGGCGCCGCCGCCTCCATGAACCCCGAGGTCAGCATCCGCACCCGCACCCCCGAGAACATCATCGCCGAGATGCACCGGCTCCACGCCGACCTCGGCTGCACCGCCTTCCGCGCGGTGGACGACCTCTTCCTCGGCGCCCGCCGCGTCATCCACCCCGCCCTGGACGCCTTCGCCGCCGAACGCGTCGGCGAGAGGTACGTGTGGGACGCCACCGGCCGCATCAACGTCCTCGACCGCGAAAGCGACACCGTCCTGGAACGGCTGCGCGCCAACGGACTGCGCGAGGTCGCGCTCGGCATCGAATCCGGCTCCGCCCGAGTCCTGGAGGCCATGGACAAGCGGATCACCCCCGCGATGACCCTCACCGTCGCCCGCCGCCTGCTGGAGAAGGGCATCGGCGTGAAGGGGTACTTCATCCTCGGCTACCCCGGCGAGACCAGGGACGACGCCCTCGCCACCCTCGCCCACATCCGCGCACTCTGGGCCCTGTCCGACCGCCTGCCCGGCACCTTCCGCGCCTCCGCGTTCACCTTCCGCCCCTACCCCGGATCACCCGTCTTCGCCGACCTCGTCCGCCAGGGCTGGGACCCCGAGGCCCTGCAGACCTACCAGGATGTCGACCTCACCGGACACGGCGCCGACGAGGCCATGCGCGACCGCGACGAGTTCAACTTCGCCACCGGCCAACAGTTCGGCCACGTCCCCCTCACCCAGCTGTACGACTGGCTCGCCGACATCTCCCGCGAACAGCACCACCGCAACACCGCCACCGCGGCCCGCCGGGAGGTGACCGCGTGAACGGCCTGCTGCTCACCGTGGACGGGCCCAGCGGTCTGGGCAAGTCCACCGCCGTCGCCGCCACCGCCCGCGCCCTGCGGGAGGCCGGACACACCGTCCACACCGCCACCGGCCCCTCCGCCACCCCGTACGGCCAGGCCGTACGCGCCGCCGCCGCGACGATGCGCGGCCGCGCCCTCGCCCTGGCCGTCGCCGCCGACCGCCTCCACCAGCTCGACACCGACCTCCGCCCCCGCCGCGCCGCCGGCACCACCGTGCTGCTGGACCGCTACCTGCCCTCCACCCTCGTCCTCCAGCGCGCCGACGGCGTCGACACCGACTTCCTCCTCACCGTCAACCAGGGCGCCGACGTCCCCGACCTCGCCGTCCTCCTCACCGCCGACCCCGACACCGTGCAGCGCCGCCTCTCCCACCGCGGCACCCGCCACCGCTTCGAACTCGACGCCGCCGCCACCGCCCGCGAACTGCGGCTCTACCAGGAGGCCGTCCCCGTCCTCGAACGGCTCGGCTACCGCCTCCACACCGTGGACACCACCCACCTGTCCCCCGAGCAGACCGCACAGGCCATCCTGGAAGCGGTACCGCACCGGACGATCAACACCAAAACCCCGTACGGCAGTTAGAGAGAACATGAGCACCAGCGACACCAGCCCCGCCACCGCGTCCGCCCCGCTCCCGATCGTGGACGTCCACGTCGTCCTGCGCACCCCGGACGGCAAGATCCTGCTCTCCCAGCGCGGCGGCCCCTACGGCTACGGCCAGTGGCACGCCCCCAGCGGCAAACTCGATCCCGGCGAGAAGCCCGCCCACGGCGCCGCCCGCGAACTGGCGGAGGAGACCGGCATCACGACCGACCCGGCCCGCCTCCGCCTCGCCTACACCGTCCTACACCACCAAGACCCCGCGACCCTGCGCCTCGGCCTGTTCTACCTCGCCACCGAGTGGGAGGGGGAGCCCGTCAACCGCGAACCCGAGAAGTGCCTGGACCTGCGCTGGTTCACCGAGGACGACCTGCCCGACGACCTCATCCCCTACCCCGCCGCCGGCATCCACGGCACCCTCACCGACCCCGGCGGCCTGGCCCACCACGGCTGGCCGCCTGCGTGACAGCCGGCCGCTCGAATTCCTTGGCACACCCGTCCTCGCCCTCTGCCCATCGCCACCCCCAGGGGCGCCGGGGGTTCAGAGGGTGAGGCGGGTGTGCCCGTAGGTGCCACAGAACCCGCAGTCACAACTGGTGAGGGAGTTCGCCAGGCAATGGGCAGTCGGCCAGTAGCGCGACGCACAGGGTCCCGGATCGAGCGGCGTCTCATCCCCGGACACGGTCCTGTCACACCAGGTGCAGCGTACGGCCGCAGGCACACCCGCCTCCCTCAGCCGCCGGACCGCACCGACCGCCGTGTCGAACGGGACCTCCTCCAGAACCACCACAGGGGCGCTGCCCAGAAGCAGCTTGCTGTGCCACAGACTCAGCCCGGTCCCCGCCCTGACGGCCCGCAGGGCATTCGGCCCCACCTCCCCGGGGCCGGTCACCAACGCGGTGAACTGCGACACCTCCACGGACGCATCTCCTCCGGCAGCGGGACGGTCGCCCCAGTATGTCGACGGACAGAGCCCTCGGCCCACCGGCTTTCGGTGGCCACCGAGCCCAGGCCCGGCCCCTGCCCCGCCTCGCCGTCGAACGCCACGTGCGGCAGATGATCCGCACCTGCTGGGAACACGGCAAGCGCCCGGGGTTAGCCGACCTCAAGCTCTGGAAGTGGGCACACATGCTCGGCTTCCGCGGCCACTTCTCCACCAAGTCCCGCTGCTACTCCGTCACCCTCGGCCAACTGCGCGACGACCGCCGCACCTGGCGCACCGAACAGGCCCGCGCACACGCCGGCCTGCCCGAACTCGACCCGAGCACAACCCTCGTCATCAGCCACTGGGCCTACCACGGCTCGGGCTACAGCCCCGGCGCGCAACTCCTCGCCGCCGCCGTCTGGCACCGCAGAGAACTGGAACGGCAGTTCACCGCAGAGGGCGGCTGCTGATGACCACACTGCTCACGGTTCCGAGCACGGGCGAAGACCTGCTGACGGCCCCCCAGGTCATGGCCCGCCTCCAACTCGGCCGCTCCGCCGTCTACGACCTGCTCCGCACCCGGCAGCTCGCCTCCATCACCCTCGGCCGCGCCCGCCGCATCCCCACCCACGCGCTCACCGACTTCATCCGCACCCGACTCGAACAGGAAGCCGCCTGATGACCACACCCCGCGACGCCCCCGCCCCCTCCCGCCGCAGCCGTACAAACGGTGACGGCACCGGCTACCAGCGACAGGACAGCCGCTGGGAAGCCGCCGGATACGTCCTCACCCCCGGCGACACCCGCAAGCGCGTCCGCGTCTACGGCATCACCCGCAAGGAAGCCCTCGCCAAGCTCACCGAGAAGATCGCCACCAGCAACCGCGGCGTCCCCGTGGTCTCCGCCCAGGGAAGCCTCGGGGCCTTCCTGACGTACTGGCTGAAGAACGTCGCCGTCCCCGCGAGAACACCCACACCCGCTACACCGCCTGCACGAACCGCTACCTCATCCCCGGCCTCGGCAAGAAGAAGCTCGCCAAACTCTCGGCCAAGGATGTCCGCACATGGCTCAACCAGCTCCGCACCACCTGCCAGTGCTGCGCCCGCGGCCTCGATGCCGCCCGCGACCAGCCCCGCTGCTGTGCCACCGGAACGTGCTGCGGCAAGCGGCTCTCCCCGCTGACCCTCGCCTACATCCACTCCGTACTCAAATCCGCCCTGGAGCACGCCGTCCGGGAGGAAGAGATCCCGCGCAACGTCGCCCGCAACGTCCGCACCGGCACACCCCGACCCCGCCGCTTCGAACCCTCACCGCCGACGAAGCCCGCACCCTCCTCACCGCCGCCCAGGGCCACCACCTCCACGCACTGTTCGAACTCGCCCTCCGCACCAGACTACGCAAGGGCAGACTCCTCGGTCTGCGATGGGAAGACATCGACCACGGAGGCGGCACCGCCAGCATCCGCCGCACCCTCCAGCGCACCCGCACCGGCGGCCTGACCACCCTCCCCACCAAGAACAGTCAGCTCCGAACGCCGCATCGCCCTCCCGGCCCCCTGTCTCCTCGCACTCCGCGCCCACCGGGGGCAGCAAGCCCAGGAGAAGGAGAAGGCCAGCGCGGGCTGGGTGAACAACGGCCACGTCTTCACCCGGACCGACGGCCACCTCATCGAACCCGCCGCCCTCACCCGCCACTTCAACGCACTCCTTCGCCGCGCACACCTCCGCCAGATCCGCTTCCACGACCTGAGGCAAACGGAGCAGGGCACACACCCTTCGGGTTGTTGATTACCACGTCCGCACTCGTCACATCAGGGTGGTTCCGCATCGCCCATGCAATCTCTGACTCAAAATGCGTGGCTGCGCAATAGGACCGCTGCGGAGGTTTGTGATGTTCGGAGAATCCGCAAGGAAATCCACAATCTCCCTCCAGGACCCAGTCTCTCCACTCATTACTGGCGCGCCGATCGGGTTTCCAGCAGAATCTACTACCTGGCACGTTGCCCGTGACCTCGTCGCCGACGGCCTCACTGGCCCAGCCGGCACCGGCGACGTTCGGATCTGGAGCGACCCGCACGAGCTGTTCGGCTCCAACGACGACCGCAGGGTGCACCTGAGCCTGGACTCACCCCAAGGCCACGCCGACCTCACAATTCCGTGGAGCGACCTCGAGGAGTTCATCACCGCTACGCGCAAGATCGTGGCACCGGGTCGGGAGCACACCCACGTCGCCACCGCGTTCGACGACTTCGCCGCGACCATCCACAGCAGCGCCCCGTCGCCGGCATCGCGCCCTGTCAGCTGACCGCAGGTGTGAAAACGGGCCATTTGCGGACACGGTTGTCGACAGGCATGGCTTGTCAGGCCGCCGCAGTTCCGCTGCGGCTACACGCCCAGGGAGAGGTGGCGCGGGGCGCAGTGGTGCCGTCGCCCGGGCCCGGAGCTGCCAGAGCCCGTGCGGTTCATTCCTCGAAAGTCTGGCCCCACCGCGCGCGCGGTGGGGCCAGCATCCAACATCCTCGTCGGCGTTCTAGAAGCCGCCCTGTAATCTGGCGCTAGAACGATGCTAGCTCGTTCGATCGGTCAAGAATTCAATATTCCATATGAGTTCGAGCCATTCCTTCGCCGCGGTTGCGAGTCGTGAATCCTTCATCCGTGGCGCGGCCCATTCCAGTTCCAGTCGGACAGATCTTATCGCAGACCATGTGTCCCGATCTGGCCCGAGACTGGAATCTTGCCGCCATCCTTCGACGCGCAGATGCTCGGCAAATTTTAATACCTCGATTCGCGCTGGCGAAAGAAGCGCTAGAATGCGGCGCCCAAGATTATCCGGAGCGAGTTCCGGATGCTCGATGACCCAGCCGAATCGATCGGCTGTCGAGACGTAGACGCCCAGCCAGTTGATTCCCATGAATGCCGGAACTCTTCCAGATTCAATCGCAGCGATCGCAAATTCGACGGCGCGATCGAAATGCTCCCGTGGGTGATTTTTGGGATCGGCTAGCGCGTATATTGCGTCCGTCTTCAGTAAATCATTGACTGCGCCCCAGGTCTGAAGGTGAGTATCTTCGGGAATATGCGAGGATATCCACGTGCGATAGTTTGCCGGGCTAACAGTGCAAAGTTGATCGTATAGGTCTGGTGGCTCGGTCGTCACGGCCTCGGTTCTCCTCCGAGATTAAACGTTACGTCATCTGGGACATGTACGCCCGCACTCCTAAAAGCGTCCACGCCATTTTGCAATGCCTGGGCCGCCTGATCTTCATAAGGAAGATAGTGGCCTGTCCTGTTGTCGAGGCGTATGACCCGCCCGTTCGCAACCTGGATGCTCCCAGCGCCGACAACATCAGCCCCTCGTGTGAGTACGGGATGGTTGAAGCCGCCCTCAATTATTCTGAGTTTACCGCCCGTATCGACCGACCAGATGTAGTGCCCACTGCCGGCCATGGCCGTGCCGAACTCAGAAGAACCAGCTTCCAGAGGAGTGGCGTCGACCAGTCTCATCAAACCCATCTCGCCCTCAAGTCGCTCCGGATAGCGGTTGGACAGCACTGGACCGCAATTGTGAACCAGGACTGGCGTCGCGCCCGCAACCACATAGTACGTGTGGAGGTTGGCAACGGTGAGGTTGTAGGCCGGACGTGGGCTGGTGTGGTAGTTGCGGACCTGGAGGACGGGGATGGTCTTGCCGTCGGAGGTTCGGAGGAGTTCGCCAGTTCTCAGGTCGTTGGCGTTGGTCCAGTGTTGGGTGGTTTCATTCCAGTATGGATGCCTTTGAGTAGAGGTGACGGTGGAGGTTTTGGACGGGTTGGAGGGGTCGGTGATTGTGAGGTCGGTGAAGTCGTGGTCGTCCGATCCGATGATGGTGTCGGTTACGGTTTCGGGACTCGTGGTGCCGGTCTCCGGGTCTGTTGCGATGACCTCATCTCCGGACTGAACCTCGCTGATGGGCTTGGTCGTTCCGTCGGCAAGGACGACTGGCGTGTCGGGCGGGAAGCTGTTCGGCTCCTCTTTGCATCCACGTGGGGTGGCTGGGTGTGGTTCGTCGGAGAGGGCTTCTGTGAGCGCCGTTCTTAGACCTCGCTCGAGCATTTTGGCCTTGGTGTAGCCAACCATGTTGAGACTCATGTTGAGGCAGCCCATTGCCGAGCCGTTGTAGCAGTCGATGGCGTCGGCGATGCCGGTGAATTCGGCTACGAGTTGGGTGACCTTGGTCCAGGTGGGGTTGCCCTTGGGCTTGTACGAGCTCCAGGAGGATTCGACAGGGGGGCGGCGCTTGACGGGTTTGGCGTTGAAGTTGACTCTCTGGTGGACGACGATCACGTTCTTCGAGGCCATGGAGCCGTTGGGGACGACGTCGCGGGCCCAGTCCCAGCCGCCGTCGCCGTCGGGTGTCCAGATTTCCATGGTCCCGTCAGGGAGTTTGTTGCTGAAGCCGCCGGCTGAGCCGTCGGGGCGCAGTCCGTTCGGGTCGCTGAGGTTGACGGGGTTGTTGTTGCTGTAGGAGTAGGCGTTCCACTGTTGTGGGTTGGCCTGGTCGAGGATGGGGTCGGGGCTGATGAAGCGGCCGGTGGTGGGTTGGTATTGGCGGGCGCCGAGGTTGGTGAGGTTGGTGGTGTCGTCCTTGGTGCCGCCGATGTAGCCCTTGGTGCCGAGCCAGGTTCCGGGTGCGGGTTGGTTGCCGCGGGGGTTGCCGAAGGGGTCGCTGGTGCGGCGGGTGGTGGCGGTAGTGGCCAGGTCGATGCTGGTGGTGCCGGTTCCGTGGTGGTCGGTTGCCTGGACGACGAAGGTTCCGGCTGCGGTGCCGGCGCCTTGGCGGACGATGGTGAGGCCGCCGGGGATGGGGTAGTAGCGGGTGCCGGTCTGGGTCTTGGCCGTCGTGTTGACGGTGAGTTCGTCGGTGCCGAGGGTGATGGTGTTCTGGCCGGGGTTGCGGCGGATGAGCTGGTTGCCGTCGGCGTCGTAGAGGTAGGTGGTGGTGGTGTTGGGGACGGTCCACTTCTGCCCGGCCGGGACGGTGCTGGCGCAGGTGCCGAGGGCCAGGGCGGTGTTGGCGGTGGTGACGTCGCCGGGGATGGCGAGGCACTGGTTGGATGCGGGGTTGTGGATGGTTCCGTCGAGGCGGGCGTTCCAGGTCTGCGCGGCGGAGTTGTCGCAGGCCTGGAGCTGGACGGCCGACCCGGCGGTGGTGCCCATGGCCTGGACGCACTTGTCGAGGACGACGAGCTTGCTGTTGGCGACGGTGTAGAGCTGGGTGCCGCTGTTGTTGCAGGTGTTGATCTGCAGGTTGGTGCCGTTGGCGTTGCTGCCGCCGGCGGTGGTGAGGCAGGTGCCGCCGTTGCCGGTGATCTGGGCGGGGGAGGTGTAGGAGGCGAGCTTGCCCTCGCTGTTCCAGGTCAGCGCGGAGGTGCCGGTGCCGGGGACGCCGGTGCGGATAGCGGTGGTGTTGCCGGCCGCGTCGTACTGGGTGGCGCCGGTGGCGGTCGTGGTGGCGCCGGTCTTGACGGTGGATCCGAGCAGGGCGTGGGCGCCGCCGGTGCCGCCGCCGGTGGTGGCCGCGGTGGTCGGTGTGTTGACCGTGCCGGCGACCGGGAACTGCTGGGTGGTGGTGACGTCCTTGGCGGGGTCGCCGTACTGGTCGCGCTGGATCAGGGAGGTGCGGTTGCCGGTGAGGTCGTAGGTGTACTCCTGCCAGTAGGGGTTGCCGCCGCCGACGGTGGTCTTGGCCGGCGCCACCGCCCCGCTGGTGGGTGTGGTGTTGGCGCAGGCGCCCTGGTCGAGGGTCTTGTGCTGGAGCGGGTCCGGGGTGGTGATGTCGCCGGTGTCGGTCCAGGCGGTGGTGAGGCGGCCGAGGTAGTCGTAGGTGAAGCACTGCCGGTCGGTCGCGGTGGGGTTGTTGTCGGGGATGTCGGTGATCGAGGTGATCGAACCTGCGGGGTTGTAGGTGTAGTTGGTCTGCTGGACCGCTCCGAGGGTGGAGGTCTGCTTGTCGAGGAACTGGCCGCGGATGCGGCCGGTGGCCTGGTCGTAGTCGGTGGTGGCGACGACCTGGGTTCCCCACGGGTTGACGGTCGAGCGCAGCGGGCGGCCGTAGGCGTCGTACGAGGTCTGCACGTCGTAGGTGGTGGCGCCGGCGTAGGAGAACATCTGGCCGTAGTCGTTGTACGAGAACGCCAGCCGGTCCTGCGGGAGTCCGCCGGTGGCGGGCAGCGTGGTCAGCTTGGGGCTGCCGGTGACCTGGTCATAGGCGGTCGAGGTGGCGTAGGTGTAGGTGCCGGAGTCGAGGCCGGCTTCGGTTCCGGGGACGGTCAGGGTCGTGCCGGTCAGGCGGTAGCCGTTGTCGTAGCCGGTGACGGCCGTCGTGTAGGCCTGGCCGCCGTTGCTGCCGCCGACGTAGCGGGTGGACGAGGCGGGTTTGCCCTTCATCACCGTGTCGAAGGTCCACGCGGCGAGCTGCGTGGCAGGTGTGGCCGTGCCCTGGTAGAGGCCGGTCTTTCGCCCGAGCAGGTCGTAGGTGTAGGTGAGGACCTGCCCCCTGGCGTCGGTCGAGGTGGACACCCGGGACGCGCCGTCGTAGGTGCGGCCTGTCGTTCCGGTGTCCGGGTCAGTAGCGCTGGTCTGGCGTCCGCGCAGGTCGTAGGTGTATGTCCAGGTATTGCCCGCGGCGTCGGTCATGCCGCCGATCTGGCCTGCCGGGGTGTAGGTGCGGCGGGTGACGGCGGCGTCGGAGGCCTGTCCGGTGGCGGTGGCGGTGCGGTACTGCCACGCTTCGGTGGTGCGGCCGCGGGCGTCGGACAGGGTGGTGGTGGGCCAGGCGCCCTGCGGGGGGACGACGTCGATCCGACCGGCGTCGGGGTAGGCGGTGGTGGTCTGGTACTGGAGGACGCCCAGGGACCAGGACGCCGAGGCGACCTGTCGGCCGAGGCTGTCGAAGGTCAGGCGCGTCTGGGCCGGGATGTCGCTGTCTGGGGCGCTGACCAGCGTCGTCGAGGGGCCGGAGGCCTTGTCGTACCAGGGCGTACTGGAGGCCCAGGCCCGGCCTTGGGAGTCGTACTGGGTGTCGGTGATCAGCCGGCCGGTGTAGCCCGGGCCTGCCGGGGTGGACTGGGTCTGGCGGGTGCGGGCGAAGCCGTCGAGCAGCGAGATCTGTCGCGTGTAGACGGGGGTGTCGATGTCGGACGTAAGGGTGGAGGAGGTGGTGGTCGACGGGACGCCGGTGGTGTTCGAGACGTTGTAGTCGAATTTCAGGTTGGCGTTCGGCTTGAGCGCCGGGGTGCGGCCGGGATACCAGACCGCGGTCAGGCGGCCGAGGGCGTCGTAGGTCTCGGTCGTCGTCTTGCCGTTGGCGTCCTTGACCGTCAGCGGCAGGGACCGCCGGCTGTCGAACGTGGTGACGGTGTCCCAGGTGCCGTTGCCGGAACCGGGCGCGGGAGCCGACACGGTGATGGTGGCAGGCAGTTCGCCCGCGGCGGGAGCGGCGTAGGACGTCGTGCTCGTGGCACCGTTCGGGTGCTGCGCGTCGGTGCTGTTCGGGTCGGTGACGGAGAGGGGCCGGCCGTAGGTGTCGAACGCGGTGGTGCTCACGGTCGTGAACACGGGGGCGCCGGTGCTGTCGTAGCGGTCGAGGACCTGCTTGGACGTTGGGTCGGCGGTCGTGGCGGCCTGCTGGTAGGGCTTGCCGTCGTAGAGACCCCGCTCCCTGGAGACGGTGTTGGTTGCCGTGGCCGGGGCGGTGCAGGCGTCAGTGCCGGAGACGGTCAGGGTCTCGGCGATCAGGTCGGTGCGCTGGAGGTCCGGGCCGGTGGCGTATGCGGTGCGGGTGCACAGGTCCGGCAGGCCGTCGGCCTGGTCGAGCGAGGTGATCGGTCGGCTGCTGTGGGTCTCGTCGCCGGTGGTGGTCTGGGTGGTGGTCCGCCAGGTGTCGTCGGCCTTGCGGATGCGGTTGGTCGTGCTGTTGACGGTGGCCGGGTAGCGGGCGACGAGGTCCGGAAGGCCGTTGCCGCGCGGCTGGGTCGCGGTGGTCCACTCCCTGGTCGCGCTGTTGACGACCTGTGCCATGGCCTTGCCGGTCGTCAGGTCGATCGTCTCGGTCTGCAGGGGTAGGCCGGAGAGCCATTCGACGTCGGTGACGCTTCGGCCGAGGGCATCGGTGAGGCGGGGCGCGGTCCGCTTGGTGTTGTTCTTGAGGACGTCACCGTCCATGCCTTGCCGGTAGGTGGTGACGGTCCGCGTTTTGGGGCCGTCGTTGCCGCTGCCGACGGTGACGGTGACCGTGGCGAAGCCGCGGAAGTCGTTCCAGGTACGGGCTTTGGGGTCGGTGAACTGGCTGTCGTCGCGGTGCCAGGCCGCAGGGCCGTAGTCGTAGCTGGTGGTCTTGGCGGGCGCGCCGGTGGCGAAGTCGTTCTCGGTGATCGAGCGGACGGTGTAGTGGTTGAACCAGTCGAGGACGGGGTCCGCGCCGGCGATGGATCCGGGGACGGACCAGCGCACCGGGAAGCAGGCGCGGGTGTTGTCGTCCTCGGCCGCCGGCATCACATGGTTGACGCGGGAGCAGTCGCGCTCGTTGTAGTCGACGTTGAGGACGCCTCCGGTCTCGTTGCGGATCTGCTGGATGCGCGGCCGGTTCATCCGCGGTGGTGCCGGGACGAGGTCCGATCCGTCGACTCGGTTGGCCAACATGACCGGGACGAAGGACACCGCGGGGGTGCTGACGTTCGGTGTGGCGGTCTTGCCGGTGCGCTGCACCGAGTCGAGCCACAGGACCCGCTGGCTGAGGGCGTCCTTGGGGTCGCTGGTGACGTCCTTGGGGTCGCGGAAGGAGTGCGTCAGCTCGTAGGAGTCGACGTCCTGCCAGGCGTTGTTGACCCGGACCTGGGTGGTGACCGACATCAGGCGCTTGGTGGTGAAGTATGTGGGGCCTGGGACGGTGCAGGTGCCGGTGTCCTTGCATTCCTGGTCCACCGGTACGTCGGGCCAGTTGTTCTTGTTCGCGACGGTGCGGTTCGCCGGGTCGCAGGCGGAGCCGGTGGTGAGGCAGCGCTCGGCGGTGTTGAAGGCGATCCGGGCCGCGGGCTGGAGGGCCCCCTTCGCTGTGACCTGGTCGGCGAGGCGCTGGCCGTAGTCGATGCGGGAGAGCGTGTTCGCCCGGGTGTACGCCGTCAGCGTTCCGTTGCCGCTGTTCTGGCCGGCGCCGCGGGAGTAGTAGTTCGTCTCCGGCGCCCAGGTGTAGGTGATCAGGTTCCCGTGGGCGTCCACGACGTAGTCGAGGGACAGGCGCTGCCACATCTGGCACCAGGAGGCCTTGCCCTTGGCGGCGTCGTAGCACGGGTCGCCGTTGTTGGGGGTGTAGACCGGAACGGTGGAAGCGGACTGGGTGGCGGGGCCGCTCTTGTCGCCACCGGGCAGGTGGTTGAGTCCGAAGTAGTACACCGTGCCGGAGGTGTCGGTGACCTTGGCGTAGGCGCCGTTGTAGGTGCCGTTGCCGCCGGCGGGGTCCGCGCCGAACTCGATCCGGGTGCCGTCGTCGTTCTTCAGATGCCACACACCGGTGGCCTCGTCGGACGAGGCCGCTGCTGTCGACTCGCGCACCAGCGGTCCGGCGTGTGATCCGAGGGACAGAGTGGCGTTGAACCCGCCCCAGCACAGGTCTCCGGACTTGGCGATGCCGTCCTTGTCGCACGGGGTGTAACTGCGTTCGATGAAGCCGGGGTTGAAGTCCCAGCCGTCGCCGATCCAGGACGCTTGGGCGTTGGTGGCCGACGTCTTCCCGTCCACCGAGGAGGAGTTGTACCCGAGGGACACCTGCGGTGCGGCGTCGCCGAGCGCCGGCGGCACATCGACGCCGTAGTTGTAGGTGAGCGAGCCGGAGGAGTTGCCGGCCGCCCAGGCGGAGGAGCTCGACAGGCTGGTGGCCTGGTACGTCCCGCCGCCACCGGACGCGCCGGTCTCCGCACCGAGGAGCACGGCTTGGGCGTTTGTCGTCGAGGTGCTGGACAGCGCGGCCTTGACCGCTCCACCGGCCCCCGGCGCGGGCTGCGTGCCGGTGTGGCCCGACGGGATTTCCAGGTCGGCGACCAGGCGCTTCGAAGCGGGGTCGTAGGTGGTGGTGACCGGTGTGCGGACCAGGCAGGACGGCACCTGCGGGGTGGTCAGCGCGCACGACGGCATCGTGACCAGTCGGCCGCGGGAGGCGAAGTCGCCGACCGTTCCGCTCGCCGCATCCAGTGCCGCGACATCGACGGCGACCTTGACCGCCTTCGACGCGCCGTCGCCTGCCGGGGCCGGTTCGCCGGCCGCGGGCGCGGTGGCGCTCAGTGAGAGCAGGAGGCCGTTCACCCGGGCGGCGTCCGCGGTCTTCGTATCGGCTTGAACGACCGTTACCGCGTCCGGGGCGGAGCCCTGCTCGGCGGCGCTGACCCAGACCGGGAGTGTTCCCGCCTGTGAGGGCGTGCTCGTCAGGCCCGCCGTTGCGCTCTTCTGCTCGACGGGCGTCCGGACGGGGACGGTGTTGGAAGCCGCCGGGACGGGGTAGTGCGGAGCGGTCTCGGACGGCTTCGGTGCCGGCGCGGCGTTGACCGACGGGGTCTGCGGCAGCGGGGTGTTGGGAGGTGACCACACCCGGGTGAAGTCGGGCTCCGCCGCGATGGCCTGGGAGACGGCAGGTCCCAGCAGCGACGAGGTCAGGGCCAGCACCACGGCGCCGGCTATGCGCCTGCTCACCGGTGGTGATCCGTCTCTTCTGCGAATTGGCATGGATAGTCCTTTAGCTGACGTTGAGTTAACTAAAGCGTGCCTCGTTGAGGGCTGGTGGATTCTATGGGGGGCTTGAAAGTTGATCTCTTCGTATCGAGAACACGGCGCCTGTGACGTGCGTCACCTTGGTGGAGTGGGGTGTCTATGGCATCCGATGGGGGATATTTCGGAAAGAAAATCGTTGACGACCCGTCTGATTCCCTGAGACCGTCCGCCTGGCCTCCGCGCGTCCGGCGCCGAGGGTTCAAACCGGGGAAAACGCCATGGGTGCTCCAGGTAGGGATATGACTGACAGTCGACCATCGTTCGAGCGGGCCGCCAGGCCGCGATCCGCTGGACTCCGCTTCTCGTCACTGGCAGCGATGCTGGCACTCGCGGTGACACTGCCCGGCCTCGCACCGCTTCCCGCCGCAGCCGACTCGGCCGCCGATCCGTGGAAGGCCGCGCAGGAAGCCGTCACCGCGGGAGACGCCAAGCACGCGGGGGAGTTGCTGGATCCCAAGCCCGCCGAGCTGGCGCTCGCCGAGGCGAAGAGGACCGGCAAGGACGTCCCGGTCCCGTCGCTGGCGGACGAGTTCAGCACCACGGTCGCCACGCCTTCCGGCAGGTTCCGGCAGGAGAGGCACCTGGACGCCCAACGCGTGAAACGCGCCGACGGGTCGTGGGCAGCGCTGGACGACACCCTGCTCAAGCGCGCCGACGGCACCCTCGCACCGGCCGCGGCGAGCGAGGACCTGGCCGTCTCGGGCGGCGGCAACGGCTCGCTGGTGACGATGACGACCAAGGACGGCAAGCAACTCGCAGTCGGCTCACCGTTCCCGGGGCCGCTGCCGGTCCCGACCGTGAGCGGAAACAGCGCGTTGTACGCGTCGGTGGCACCGGACACCGACCTGAAGGTGACCGCAAACCGGTTCGGCGGCTACAGCACCGTACTGATCCTCCACACGCCGGCCGCGGCGGCGAACCCGGCCGTTCGCTCGCTCACTTTCCCCACCACGACCAAGGGTGTGGAGCTGTCCACGAACGAGGACGGGAGCCTGCGCGCGGTCAGCGAGGGCAAGGAGGTCTTTACCGCTCCCAAGCCGCAGATGTGGTCGGCCGCGGCACCAGTACCCGCTCTCGCGTCAGGCGGCACCGGCTCGACGTCGGCCTCCACGGTGGTGAAGGCGTCGTCGGCCAGCCAGGTCTCGCTGACCGCGGGCGGGTCCGGCGAGGGCACCCGGCAGGCATCGGGCACACCGAGTACGCCAGACGGCCCCGGCACTGGGGCCACGGTCGCCGACATCCCCGTGACGACCGGAACAGGCACGAACGGCAGCAGGAGCATCGTCCTGTCGCCCAGCCCGGAACTGTTGGACGGCCCGAACACCAGCTACCCGATCTACGTCGACCCGTCATGGTCGAACGACGCTCGGGGCAAGAGTCACCACGCCTGGGTCCAGTCCGCCTACCCGAAGACCGGGAACTACGACCGCACCGGATCCGCCGACCGCGACCACCCCGGCGTCGGCTACCAGGGATGGGAGACCACCAAGGGCGTCGAACGGGCACTGTACGAGTTCAACCTGAACGGCTATCTGCCCGACACCGCCATCAACTACGCCAACCTGCGCGTCTGGCAGCACACCTCCGCCGACTTCTCCTGCACCAACGCGTACCCGGTCAGCGCCTACAGGGCCGGCGCCTTCGGTGACGGCATCTCTTGGGACAGCCACCAGATCTTCGAGTGGCTCGACGGCAAGGACGTCCCCGGCAACGGAGGCAACGGCGCCTGCATGTCAGGCATCCCCGTCGACTTCAACGTCACCGGGGCGATGCGCAACGCCCTCGCCGATACCAACACGCCTCTGGCGTTCGCCATCAGGGGCCCGGAGGGAACCGGCGACAGGGTGGCGTTCAAGCACTTTGCCTACGACGCGGTCCTGTCCACCGAGTTCGACCACGTACCGCTCCAACCGGCAGACCCCCAGGCCCGTCCGGCCCCGCGCAGCGTCACCCGAGGCGAGAGCAACGCCTGCGGCGACGGGACGGTCTCCTCGTTCCGCTGGGTGACCGACACCACGGTCAACCTGACCTCGATCGTCAGCAGCCACAACCAGGGCCAGCTCACCGAGTACGTCAGGATCTGGGACGACGCCGTCTCCGGATCGCCCATCGTCAGCAGTGGCTGGTCGGGCTTCGTCCCCAACAGCAGCCGTGCCTCCTACACCGTCCCCCGCTTCACCCTGCAGGACGGTCACATCTACGGCTGGGCCACCCAGGGCGACGACGGCATCCTTCGCGGACCGGAGACGGCCACGTGCCACTTCGCCGTCGACACCACCCCGCCGGTCGCGGCCTTCGGCACCTTCACTGACCCCAACAAGCAGTTCCCACCGTCCGGCAACGGCCAGACCACCAACCTGCGCCTCGGCGACGAAGGGTCGATCCCCTTCACGGCCTACGACCCCAACCCCTCCGGCAAACTCGCCTCCGGCGTCGTCTGCGTCCGCTACGGCTACGACCCGCAGCTCGCCGACCACAAGCAGGACTGCGCCCCGGCCGGAAGCACCCTGAACGTCACCGAGATCAGGACCAAGCCCCCGCACTGGGGCACCAACATCCTCTACGCCCAGGTCTTCGACGACGCCGGCAACGCCTCGCAGACCATGTCGTACGCCTTCTACGTCCCCTGGGCACCGGGCCCGGTCGCCTTCGGCGACACCACCGGCGACGCCAACCCCGACATCCTGGTCCCGGACAGCGCCGGCAACCTGATCACCCACGGCCGTGCCACCGACCCGGGCAACACCGATGTGCCGCCCACCGGAACCGCCGCCCCCGCCAACCAGGTACCCGAGGCAGGGAAGACGTGGAAGGACTACCACGTCACCCACCGGGGCTCCCTGGACCCCGGGAAGAACACCGACGACCTGTTCGTACACCGGGACGGCGGAGCCGGTCTCCACTACTACTACAGGAACGAAGGCAACCCCGGCCGATTCAGTCTTGATTACAAGAAGATCCTGGACCGGCCCAATTGCGAGGGTGGCGCAGCGTCCTGCCCTGGCTACCAGCAGGACGCGGACTGGAGCCACACCAGCCAGATCACACCGATCGGCTCGGCCAAGGACACTCGAACCCCCAACCGCCAGGTCACGAACGCCACCGGCATCTTCGCCGTGGAGGCCAAGAACCTCTGGTACTACCCCGCCGGCTCCAACCACACCCTGCTCCCGCCCACCCTGGTCTCCGCAGGCGGTTGGGACACCGTCGACCTGATGGTTCCCGGTAACACCCTCGCAGTCGACCCCGCCGGCACCACCCCGGTGGCCCCGGCCCTGTGGGCGCGTGCCCGCACCGCCACGACCGACCGGGCCGTAGGAGACATCCTCCAGTACGCCCTCACCACCGAGACCCGCACCGACGGCACCAGCGAGTACACCGTCGTCACCGCCGTCACCCCGGCCAGCACCTTCAAGATCGGCGCCGGAGTCACCCCGGGCGACTTCCCGACCGTCGGCTCGGACGGCGACGTGACCGGCGACGGCGTGCCCGACCTGTGGGCCCTGGACAGCTCCGGCAAACTCCACGCCTGGCCCGGCGCGCTCACCGGCAAGACGGTCACCGGCCTCGGCGCCGACCACTACCGCGGTAACACCCAGGCCCCGGCCGCCCAGTGGAAGCTCCAGGGCGACACCAGCGCGATCAGCGCCGACCCGGCCGTCACCTACAACGCGACCGCCACCGACGTCGCCTTCGCGGACGACACCGTCGACGGCCGCGGCACGAAGGCGGCAGTCTTCAACGGCTCGACCTCGGCCATGACCACCGACAAACCGGCCGTCGACACCCGCAAGAGCTTCACCATCAGCACCTGGGCGAAGTCCAACGGCAACGGCCAGATCGTCGCCAGCCAGAACACCGCCCACGCCAGCAGCTTCATCCTCTGGAGCGAAGGCACCGGAGGCGCCTGGCGCTTCGCGCTCGCACACGGCGACGACAACACCTGGCCCTACGAGTTCACCAACATCAGCAACAGCGCCGCCCTGGTCCAGAACGGCGCCTGGACCCGCCTGACCGCCAGCTACAACGCCGACACCGGCCAGATGAACCTCTACGTCAACGGCACCCTCGCAGGCAGCGCCTACCACAACGCGGCCACCAGCCCCGCTCCCAGCGGCGGCCTGGCCCTCGGCCGTTTCCAGTACCAGGGCCAGCCGAGCCCCAGCTTCAACGGCAGCATCACCAACTTCGCCGTCTACACCAACCCCGTCAACCCGCCGACCGCGGCCATGGCGATCCGCCACGCCGCGAGCAACAACTGCCTCGACGTCCCCTACAACGACACCAGCCAGGGACTCGAGATCGTCCCCTGCAACAACACCGCCGCCCAGAGCCTGACCGTCGACTCCACCAACGCCACCATCAGCCTGCGCGGCATGTGCGTCGACATCACCGCAGGCAGCACCGCCAACGGAGCCGGCATCGGCCTCGGACCCTGCACCCCCGGCGCCTCGAACCAGGTCTGGCTCCCCCGCGCCGACGGAAGCCTCTACAACCCGGCGACCGACCACTGCCTCGACCTGCCCAACAACGACACCACCCCCGGCAGCCGCCTCGCCGCCGCCACCTGCAACAGCACACCCGCCCAGACCTGGAGCTTCCCCGCCCTCAGGACCCCGCCCCAGCCCGTCAACCCCTAATGGGACTCGACGGGCCGTGAGGGAGACTACGGCCCGTAGCCGCCAGCAGGTGAGCACTATCAACCCCGGAGCCACTGCGAGTTCTGTGGTCAGACCGTGCCCCTGCTGGTCGGCCGGGAGGCCTGACCGCTGATGGGATGGCGTGCCCGCCGGGCGGTCGGGCGTGAGCACTGGATCCACCGGCCGGTCGGCTCGCCGATCGTCAGCACGCGGCCCGTCTCGCACGGAAGTTGGGGTTCCAGCGGACCGTGCACGAGTTCGACGATGAGGTCGAGTCGATCATCGAGCGCAATGACGATGCCCCCGGCCTGCTGCTGCTCGACCGCTGGGCGCTGCGCGACCCGCGCCGGCGCGAACTGGTCCGGCGCTTCGACCGCTCGGACGAACTGGGCGACCTGAGCAACGAGACGCTGCGCATCACCCGGTCGGGCCAGCCGGCCGAGCTTCCTCGGCGCGACCGGCCCGACCGGGCTGCACACGCTGGAGGACTTCGACGACGCACTGCCCCGGGCGGCGATGAAGGCCAAGTACGCCTTCGAGGGCCGCACCCGGGCCCCGGGGGATGGCGATGGGCCGACATAGGCAGCCTCCGCTTCGCTCAACCCTGCCCGATGCCCGGGGCTTCCTTGACAGCAGGCCCCTGACACAACCGTTCTCACCTCGTGCCCACGGGACGCGTTCAACGGTCACAGGGCAGCAGATCGCCCAACGCATTCTTGAAGGCCGTGAGCGGATAGTGCTCGCTTCCACAACCGGACATCTCAAGCTTCTTGAGCTGCCCGCCGACGATGTGGGACACCAGCGGTACGGGCAGGGCGTCCGACCACAGGCCGGTGCGCTTACCCTCCGAGAGCACTCGGCGAAACGCGCCGGTGGAGCCCCGCAGGCTCCGGCCGTTCGCCTTCAACTCCTCGGCGGCGCACTCGCCTTGGCCCTCGACAACCTGGAGCAGGATCTGCTGCGCGCGGGGCGGCAGGCGGTCGTAGTACGAGCGGGCCCGCTCCGGGGTCCAGCGGTCGTCGGGCACCGCGGTCACGACCGCCGTCGGCGTGGCGGCGAGGGCGAGCAGCTTCTCGAGCACCTCGGGGGTCGGATTCTCCACGGTGATCGTGATCTTCATGACGGACACCTTGGCAGCTTGAGGGGCTGAACACAAATAACCTCGACAAACGTGTCACAGACGCGAGGGCGGCATCCGGCTCGGATTGTGTACCAAGAAACGTGTTGCGTCCTCTAACTGGATTTAGAGGACGCAACACAGGGGCTGGTACAGATAGGCTGTCCCGGACGGATCATCAGCCCGCCGTGCCGGAAGGAGAGCGCCGTGGATGCCGAGGCGTCGGACTCCCTGCCGGCTCTGGTGGAACGCTCCACCGAGGTGGTGATCGGCGAGCTGGTGGACGACGGTCAGGCCCTCGTGCAGTTCGCGTTCGCCGGGGTCGACCCCAACGAGACGCTGACCGAGGACGCGGCCGACGACCTCGCCTCCGCCCGGCCGGCGCGCACCAGCCAGACCTACGCCGAGCAGTGGCGCTACTTCGCCCGCTGGTGCGCCGACAACGGCCGCCACCCCGGGCCGCATACCAGCGAGGCGAACATGGTCTCCTACGTCTCCCACCTCCGCCGCCGCGGCGGACGGGACGGCACAGGCGCGCCCGTCAGCTCGCTGCGCCTGGCGATGGCCGCCATCCGCGACGCCAACGCCCGTGCGGGGTACGAGAACTGGCCCCCGAAGAAGGCGACCGCCGAACTGATCCGCAAGCAGGCCGCCGAGCACGCCCGCGCCCGCCGCACCCCGAGGTCGAGCCCGCCCGTCGACGCCGCCCGCATCGCCCACCTCCAGCAGGGCACGACCGCCGACATCCCGCTCGCCCGCTGGCGCGACCTGACCATCCTGCACCTCGGCTACCGCACCCGTGCCCGGCGCTCCGAGCAGGCTGCCTACCGCATCGACTCCGTCGTCTTCGAGCGCCTGGAGGACGGCACCGAGCAGATGGTCGTCGGCAAGCGCACGTCGAAGAACGACCACTGGTCCACCGGTCGCGAGTACGTCGTCCGCGACCCGGTAGCGATCACCGTCGTCCGCACCTACATCTCACTGCTCGCCGAACTCGGCCAGGCAGAACCGCAGTTGCCGCTGCTGCGCGGCATCACCCGGTGGGGCCGGCTGATGCCCGTCCCCACCTCCGGAACCGGCATGACAGGCCACGCGGTGAACCGCGCCTTCAAGCGCATGGTCGCCCGCACTCCCGGCTTCGACGCCAAGAACGCGACCAGCCACGGCCTGCGCGCCGGCGTCCCCGCCGACCTCGCCGCCCAGGGCTACAGCGCCGCGGAGATCCTGGTCATCACCGAGGACTGGAAGTCCACCACCATGGTGGAGAAGTACGCCAAGGCCGGGCTACGCCGCGCGGGCAAGGACGACCTCGGCCGGGCCCAACAGGCCCTCGACGCCCTGGTCGTCCCACTGCCGACCGATCCCGCCGAATAGACAGGACGGGCGAAACCCCCGTATTTGCCGTGTCGTTGTCGGTCCACTCGATGGGTCACGGCCGGCCGCACTGGCCACTGATTCGCCCGGCGTCGCCAGGAGGTCGGCTGGGCTCTGGGAGGCAGCAGAAGAAGGGTCCTACCACGCGGTCATCGTGCCGCTGCCGGAACACTCCCGTCCCAGCGTCCGGAGCGACGCGCTCTTCGCCTTCCAGATCCGGGGCAATGCGGCGGCCAGGTCCGCCGACAAGCTGATCCCGCAAGTGCCCGGTGTGCGACAGTTCCGTCGCCTCCGCCGCCACGATGGCCGCCACCGCCCAGGACCTGGACCGCCAGCTGACCCCGCTTGCGCGGGGAGCACGTACAGGGTCTGTTCCTGGTCCGACTCGGGGTCGGCTGCCCCCCGCCTGCGCGGGGAGCACACCAGCCGGGGCGGCTCCTGGTGCTCCGGGGGCGGCTGACCCCCGCCTGCGCGGGGAGCACACCGGACTGGGGGTGAGGCGGCGCGGGTTCGACGGCTGACCCCCGCCTGCGCGGGGAGCACGGCGGCACCGTCCCTCGCGAACTGCGTTCGCAGCGGCTGACCCCCGCCTGCGCGGGGAGCACCAGATCGCCCGGTACGAGGAGCCCGAGCCCGGCGGCTGACCCCCCGCCTGCGCGGGGAGCACTGCACCGAGGCGGCCCACTTGGCGGGCGTCACCGGCTGACCCCCGCCTGCGCGGGGAGCACACGAAGGGGTTCATGCTCCACATCCAGGCGACCGGCTGACCCCCGCCTGCGCGGGGAGCACCCGGCCACCACCCGAGAGGACACGACCATGGGCGGCTGACCCCCGCCTGCGCGGGGAGCACGCCAGCCTCATCCCCTACGCCATCGGCACCGGCGGCTGACCCCCGCCTGCGCGGGGAGCACTACCTGCGCACGCTGCCCCCCGGCGCCCGCAGCGGCTGACCCCCGCCTGCGCGGGGAGCACTTTGTGCGCCATTTAACCCGGTACCCGTAGCGCGGCTGACCCCCGCCTGCGCGGGGAGCACCTCTCCGAGATCGAGTACTGGGCCGCCAGCCCCGGCTGACCCCCGCCTGCGCGGGGAGCACCACGGGAACAGGGACAAGGCCGACCGAATCACCGGCTGACCCCCGCCTGCGCGGGGAGCACCCTTCGCGACCTGCGCTATTCCTATGACTTTGCCATTCCTTGACTATCTTTCAATGCTGTGGCGGCGATCAAGGTAAGGCCATCGAAGTCGACCGCGTGTCGTCTCTGCTCCCCTGCAGTCGTCAGAACGAAGCCCTGCTCGTTGGCCTCTGGGTAAGCCAGAGCTGCGGCCCCGGTGCCGATGTAGTTGCTGACAGCGCTCCATAGTTCCTGTCGGACCCTGGCGGAGACCGTTCCGATATACAGGTACGGCGTGACCTCCAGAAGCCAGCGGGTCAGCGCACCGCGTACGTGGTCGGGTACGGCTGTGACGGAGATGACGATCATTGAGGCCACGTCGCACCTCGCCTCAGGGGTGCGACGTCTGGCAGCCGTCTCACAGGTCCCCACCGTTGGAGTAGTTGACACCGCCAGGCAGCGCTCCGCCAACCGGATCCCACAGGTCCACGAGTTGCTCGTCCGGGTCCGGGAGTTCGATGTCCTGGTCCGGCGCGAGCAGCCTCTGGATATCCGTGACGATCCGTGGCAGCAGTCGAAAGAGCCGCAGCTCGTCCCGGAATCTGCGGCGGGCCTCGGCCTCCGGGTGAGGAGAAGCATGGAGGGAGAACGCGAGCGGGATGGTGAGCTCGGCCTTGTAGAGGTCCGCGATGTCGTAGACGAAAGCCTGCTGGTTGCCACTGTGGACGAAACCGAGCGCCGGTGAGCAGCCGAGTGCGAGGAGCGCGGCGTGGACGATGCCGTAGAGGCAGGTGTTGGCGGATGAGAGGGCGAGGTTGACGGGGTCCTGGGTGTCCCAGGAGTTGGGGTCGTAGTTTCGGCGGAAGCGGCCGATACGGTACTGCTGGGCGAGCAGGCGGTAGTGGGCCTTGATGCGTTGGCCTTCGAGGCCGCGGAGCTTGTTGAGACTGCTACCGGGAGGAGCGGTGCCGCGTCCGAAGCGTTGTTCGTACATGGCGGTGGCGACAGTCAGACGTGTGGTGTCGTCGGCCCAGGCTCGGGCCTGGCGTTCGAGCCAGATGGTGCTGAGGGAGTCGGGGACGGTGGCGGCGTAGCAGCGCACGCCGCCGGACCCGGTGGCGACGACGGTGGTTCCGTGGCGGGCCAGGGTGCTCAGGGCTCGGGCGGTGATGGAGGTGCCGGGACCGAGGAGGACGCAGCTGAGTGCGGCGGTCGGAAGGTAGACGGTTTCAGTGCCGCGCTGGGGGCTGGTGACCTCGGCGCATACTCCGGTGTCGTTCTGGACGATGCGGACGATGTCGAGGTAGAGGAAGGACAGCGAGTCGGCGATCCGGGGCAGCATCGCGACGGTGGGTGCGGCCAGTTTGCGGCGGGCGCTGTTGGGGTCGGGCTGGCGGGCGGTCACTGGTCGTCCCGCTGGGGGGCGAGGCTGAGCAGGCCGCAGCCGTAGGCCTTGCCCTTGCCGATCCCGGTGATCAGGCGGGTGCGTAGGAGTTCGGGGTCGGTGATGCGGGCGGTGCCCTCGAAGAGGACGCGGTCGTGTTTGATGTGGTGCTGGTCGCTGCGGCGGGTGCCGCGGGCGGCGTCGAGGGGCTCGGAGCGCAGGGCTGTGAGTTGCAGGCCGGCGCCGTCGGCCTGGCGGGTCCACCAGTCGTCGGCCGCGGCTCCGCGCAGCGGGACGACGGCGCTCAGGCTGTAGAGCTCGCGGGTGGTGCGTCCGGGTTTGCGGATGGGGTTGGCGGCGATGCGGTAGCGCACCGCGAGTCCCTCGCGCATGGCGGCCAGGAGCGGGGCGAGGGACTTGGTGGCGCCACGGCCGTAGCCGGGGGGCAGCCGTGTCAGGTCGGGCTGGACGCCGCTCTGCAGCAGGATCTGGTGGCCGCCGTCGGCCGCCGGCTCGGTGCGGAACAGGACACCGAGATTCTGCCGTGCGGCGGTTTCCACGGTGTGGTCGGGGAAGAGCGCCATGAGGCGGTGGTGGAGATCGACGGCGTTGGTGCCGTCGCGGCGCGCCTCGCGGCTGCGCTGGTCGGGGATGATGCGGGTCAGCCACAGGCTCATGGACGGGTGCTTTCGGGGCGGCGTCGGTCGGCGGAGCGGTCGAGGTGGTCGCCGAGGGCGGTGAGGTAGGCGGTGCCGAGGCCGGCGCACCGGTCGGCGGGCAGGGTGAGGGTGCGCTGGTAGCGGGGGCGGGCGCGGTAGGCGCGGTGGCGCGGGTGGAAGGTCGACGGTTCGTCGGTCACCTGGCCCGCCGGATGCGCCCCGTCCTCACCGGGGCCGCCACCGTGGCTGAGGAAGGTGAGCGGGCGGTCGCCGTGGAAGACGACCTCGACGTTCGCGGCGCTCGCGGGTCGGCGGCGGGCGATCGGCAGGCCGATCAGCTGCCGGGTGACGTCGTCGAACAGTCCGAGCAGTAGCGGGCCCTCGGGCGGGCAGGAACGGCGGCCAAGGAACGGCGGCCACCTCGGCGCGTCGAGGGCGTCGGCGCACGCGGCGAGCACAGCCGGGTCGCCGGTGACCGCCGCGGTGAACGCCGCGTCGGCGAGGTAGTAGCGGTGCGACAGGAGCGTGGACGACGCGCCGGGCCGCTTCTTGCCGTCCGCGGTGGTGACCGTCGCGCCGGGCGGCAGGCCGCCACCGACGGTGTGCAGGTCGCGCAGCAGGACACCGGGCCGGTCGACGCGCACGGTCAGCGACAGCCCGACCAGGTCGGTGATGTCCGCGCCGCGCTCACGGCCAAGCGCGGAGGCGAGCAGGCCGATGACACCCGAGCGGGTCGGGAACGGCGCGGTGTCGCGCTCGTTGAAGTGGCTCCGCTCGCCCCAGGACTGCAACGGCCCGGCCAGGTGCAGCAGCAGCCCCCGCCCACCGGAAGCCGGGCGGGGGGCGGGAAGGTACGCGCTCACGCGTCGACCGTCTCGCGCGCGTACACCGCGTCCAGGGCGGCGTCGATGAGAGCGGGGAAGGACTCGACGTGCTCGCCCAGCCCGGTCAGGTCCTTGTCCTCCAGGCTCGCCCAGCCGGCGAAGACCCGACCGCGGCCGCCGAGCAGCCGGTCCGCCGCCGTGGCGTAGCGGGCGAGCGCGGCCCGCGAGGGGAGGGCGTAGCCGCCGTCGGTGTGCGAGCGGACGGGCTGCTCGAACGCGGCGGCGTAGGACAGCGGGCGGTCGGCGCGCACGGCGACGTGGGCGAGGTCGGGAATGGTGTGGGGGGCGGTGGCCGTCTTCTTCGCGCGGGGCAGGGAGAGCAGGAACGCCTCGGCGAAGCCGCCCGCGAGCTCTCGGGCGGCGGTCAGGTCGCCGCCGAGGTTGCGGGCGAGGTCGGCGAGGTCGACGGTGGCGTAGCGGTAGAAGACGCCGGCGCTGAACTCGGCGGTGCCCATGTGGGCGCTGCCGGTGGTGTCGCCCCAGGCGGAGGTGACGTCGTCGACGGCGGAGAAGTAGTCGAGCTCGACATCGACACCGTGCGTGGTCATGGCGTGGGCGACCTGGACCGCGCCGTCGACGCCGGCGTCGTCGACCTCGGCGAGCATCCGGCCGAAAAGGTTGATCACGCCGTTGCGGGTGCGCAGGATCGTGTCGATGCGGTCCTTGGGCAGCACGCTCTTGTCGCTGCTCTTCTTGATGTCCTTGGCGGCGGCGAGCGCGTCGCGGTGCTCGACGGCGAGCGCGGCGAGTTCGGCGACCGCGCTCTCCGGCACGTAGACCATCGCGTTGGTGGTCACGACCGGGGTGTCCTTGGACGTCTCGAACTTGATGCTGCTGCCCGCCGCGGTGTGCTGGCCGGCGCGCTGCGCGAGGTCCTCGGGCCAGCCGTGCTCCTCCTGCAGCAGGCGCGTGACGCGCGCGCCGATGCGGCGGGTGCGCAGCGCCCGCTCTCCGAAGCCGTCCTGGAAGTACTCGCGGACGGCGCGCTTCCAGGACTGGCTGCTGACCCGGGTGCGGTCGGTGTCGCCGTAGCGCACCGTCTTGACGGAGTTGTTGTCGTCGCGGTTGAGGTTGGCGAACGGCACGGCCTGGACGACGTGCAGGTCGAGGAAACGCGCGGACGCGGCGTCGGAACGGGAGGGCACTGTTCTTCTCCTGGACTGGTTCGGGGAAAGTCGGTACGAAACGGCAAGCCGGGCGGCGGGGCGACGGGCCTCGCCCCGTTGGGGGTTAGGTTCGGTCGTCCGCCTCCCCCTGGCCGCCGCCGGCGGTATCGGCGGCGATCGCGGTGTCGTGTTCGTCCGCCTCGCGCGCGGCCCGCTCCTCACCGGCCTGCACCGCCCGGTAGTAGTCCTGCAGCCACCGGCGCTTCACCGCGCCCGAATGCCGCCGCCACCGGCACAGGTCCACCAGCAGCTGTGCCCAGTCCACGTCGACGCCGCGTTCGCGCAGCTGGCGCACCGCGGCGGGCAGGTGCCGGTGCAGCCCCTCCACGCTCTGGCGGGTCAGCAGGTTGAGCTTGGTCTCCACCGACGCCTCGCGCAGCCCGGCGGCGACGCCGTCGGCCAGCGACCGGCCCAGACTGCGCCCCGGCCGGACCGCCGTGTCTGTCCGTGGACTGCCCGCACCCGTCCCGTCGGCCTGGTCGTCTTCGCTGTCGGCACCGGCCCCGCCGGTCCCGGCCGCCGGGGCGTCCCCGTCCCGCCCGCCGCTGCCCGCCGCCCGCGCGGCGGCCGTGTACTGGTCGCGGCGCTGCGCGGCGACCAGCGCTGCCACCGTGTAGTGCGCGCGCTCCACGTCCCGGTCGCGCAACTGCTCCTCGGTCAGCCACGACGCGACGTAGCGGTGCATGAACGGTGCCTTGTCCACCGGTTTGCCCACCCCGCGCCGCAGCGCCGACCGGACACCGGGGTCGTCGTGGCTGCGCCGGTCGATCCAGGCGGCGAAGGCCCGGGCGCGGCCGAGCGCCGGAACGGTGCCGCGGTTCGAGGCGGCGGGCGGCGGTTCCGTGGGCGGGGTGGGGGCGGGGATCGTCGTGGTGTCGGTCACTGGTCCTCCGTGCTGCTGGAGCTCTGGCCGGCCTTGCCCGCTCCGCGGGAGGCCTTGTCCGTCTTCTTGGTGGGACCGCCGTACAGTTCGAGGCGGGCGGCGGTGCAGGCCTTGGAGCCGCGCGCGGTGCCGAGAGCCTTGTAGGTGACGGTGTCGTAGGCCTGTTCGGCGATGGCGCGGAACACGGCGGCGGCGCCCGCGAAGTCGCGGCCCTCGAGGCGCCTCCAGAACTCCGCCTCGGCGGCCGGCCAGTACCGGGCGGCGGCGTCCGCCGCCCACGAGCAGTCACGGACCTTCGACGCGTCGGTGAACGCCGCCCAGGCCTTCTTCACCGCCCGTTCCAGCCGCACGCCGTACTGCTCCCCCAGCACCCGCAGCCGGCCGATCTCGACGGCGAGTGCCGGGCCGGCGCGGTTCTCGGTCTCGGTGAACTCGAGGACGGGCGGGGTGGTGGCGTCGACGAACTGCACGTCTTTGGCCTGGCCGTCCTGTTCGAAGCCCAGCGCCCGCACCCACAGGTACTCCGACACCTCGACCGCGGTGGAGAACACCTTCGGCCGGCGCGGCTGAGCGACACCGTCCGGCTCCTTGAGCAGCAGCGCGTCCAGGTCCCGCCACAGGGCACGCCCGGAGTCGGCCGGGCGGGGGTAGGAGTTGCCCTCCTTGCTGGTCTGCCAGATCAGGTAGGGGTCCCCGTCCCGGGGGATCTTGTGGAGAGAGGACCAGGTGATGAACGCGTCGCGCACCCGCTCCCCACCGCCGTCGGCCACCAGCAGCACCGCGTGCTGGGAACGGGCCGTCAGCTCCGAACACCTCCCGGCCAGGACCGGCGGCGCACCACCCGGGTCCGGCAGCTGCGTCCGCTCCCATGGACACAGGTCCTCCTCCCGGCGAACCGCGGCCCCCGGCTCGGGAAGGCCCGCGAGCAGCGTGACGAACAGCGACTCGCCCTCCGGGTGGTAGGACAGCGTGCTGCGCAGCGGTCCGGCCTTGCTGTTGGCCGTGCTGGTGCCGTCGACGGTGCGGCTCGAACAGCGGCCGGACGGCCCGTAGTAGTGCCAGACCAGCAGGTGCAGGACGGCCTCGGCGCTGGAGGGCAGGTCGGGCGCGGTGCTGTCGACGTGCCGGAACCAGGCGTGGTTGTTGCCCGACGGGCGGGTGGTGACGAGCTTGTCCACCCCGGCGGTGTTCGCCGGGTCGCACTGCCCGGCGAGCCGGGGGTCCTGGAGGAACGGCCGCTGCGGGTCGAACAGGTCGAACCGGTGCCGCCACTCCGCCGCGAACGTCTCCACGTCGTCCGGGTCGAAGCTCCCATCGTCGGCGAGCGCGACCCGCCGCTCCGACCAGTCCTCCCCCTCGGCCCGGGTGTCGCCGGGACGGGGCAAAGCCGCGTCCAGGCCCGTCAGGCGCGCGGTGATCGCGTACAGGACCCGGTACAGCGCCGACAGCGCCGGCGGGAGAGCCACGGCGATCCGCTCGATCTCGTGGGCGTGGAGCAGCAGCAGGCGCAGTCCCACCGCGTCGGGCCGTGGTGGTTCGTTGTCGCCGGTGGGCACGTCGTCGCGCCAGCGGACGGGGATCCACGGCTCGTCGAACAGGTTGTACGCGGGCCGTGGCGGGACCGGTGATCCGGTTGGTGCCGACGGGGCCGGCAGGAGTGGTGGCGCGGAGCCAACGGGTGGTGCGGACGGCAAGGAGGCCTCCGGTGAGGCGGATACGGACAGGACGACGCGGCGGCCGCGTCCAGGCGCCGCCGTGGGCCGGCGGCGGGCGGAATCGGGCAACACCCCTGCCCCGACGGGCCGTTCGACGGCCCTGGGGATCCGGTGCACCCAACCTAGCGACACGTACGTACACGAGGTGGCTAGATCTCGGAAAGTCCCACCTCCTCCGATATCTCCAGCTCCCTCTCCCCCAGCCGGCACCGCCACCGGCCCTGCCCGTCCAGGCGCATCGGCAGCAGCACCAGGTCGGCCAGCACCGGTCGCTTCCCCCATGAGCGCGGCACCTCGTGCTCGGCACCCCCGCCCCTCAGCCACCGGCCGGGAACCGGCACCGTGTGCCGCACGATCCACTCGACGTCCTCACGGCGCAGGACCCCGCCACCGCGGCCCGGCAGCGGGACCCTGCCGTCGGCGTCGAGCGTCGGCTCCCCGCCGGCCCGCGTGTAGACGCACACCGCGCGGCCGCTGTCCGCGCCCAGGCGCGTCGTCAACAACTCCTCGGCCACTGGGCGCTCGCTGAGCACGGACAGGTCGCCTCGCACGTCGAACGGCGCATACACCGTCGTCCCCTCGGCCAACTGCCCCTCGGCCGCGGCCGAGGCCACCCGCTCGGCGTCCATCCGCGCCAGCTCACGCCGGGCCGCTCCTTCCAGGCCCTCCCCGAAGTCGTCCGCGTACACGGCGTCCACCAGGCGCTGCACATCACCCGGAACCGCGACCGCCTCGTTGCCCGGCTCCGCCAGCAGTACACTGGTGCGCCGCAGCAGCGACGCGTCGTACACCGTCCCCCAGTCGCGCGGCGCACACACCGCGCCGTCGTCGCCGAGCGGTTCCAGCACCACCAGCCGCGGCTCGTCCACCGCCCCGCTCCACACCGGCCGCACCTTCCGGTCATGGCGTTTGCCCCGCCCCGCCCGCTGCAGCAACTGTGCCAGCGGCGCCAGGTCCGACACCACCAGGTCGAAGTCCAGATCCAGGGACTGCTCGACGATCTGGGTGGCGACCAGCACCGAACCCGGCCGCACCACGCCGCCCTCCCCGCCGCCCTTCGGCTTGCCGTAGGCCGCCTCGCACTCGGTGGTGATCCGCTGCCGCTCGAACGCCGGAAACCGCGAATGCAGCAGACGCAAGCCCCCCTCACGCGCCGCCAGCCCGGGCAGCCCCTCACACAGGTCCCGGTACGTCGCCTGCGCCTCGGCGACCGTCGTGCAGCACACCAGCACGCACCCGCCGCCATCGACCACCGGCGCCAGCAGCTCCCGCAACACCGCCCGCCGACCCCCGGCCGGTGGCGGCTTCCCCGGGTCCTCCCGCACGTCCCACCGCACCGGGTGCCGCTCCACCCGCAGCGTCCGCTCCCGGCCGCTGCCGACCTTCCGCGGCGCAGCCACCTCCCCCGAGCCCGCGTCCACGAACAGCCACCCCGGGTAGCACGGCTCCACCGTCGCCGGCTCCAGGAAACCCGCACCCCGGCGGTAGGCGTTCACCAGCGACGACGCCGCCCGGCCCGTCAGCGTCGCCGACAGCAGCACCACCGGCGCGCCGAACGCGCCCAGCCACTCCAGCAGCCGCACCAGCAGGCTGTGCATCCACGGTCCGTACGCGTGCGCCTCGTCGACGACCAGCACCTTGCCCGACAGGCCGAACAACCGCAGCACGTTGTACCGCAGCGGCAGCACCCCGGCCAGCACCTGGTCGACCGTCCCCGCCCCCAACGGCGCGAGGATCCCCCGCCGCCCCGTCCGCAACCACCGTCCGGCCTCCCGGTCGGCCAGCACTGGCCCCCCGCCACCGTACTCACGCTCAACGCCCAGCCACGCCATGCTGTGCAACAGCATCAGCGCCCGCTCACCCTCGACATTCGCGTCGGCGAACTCCCCAACCCGGCCGAACATCGCATCCGCCGTCGCCATCGTCGGCAACCCCACGAACAACCCCGACGCCCCCGACCTGCGCGCCAGCACCGACGCCGCGTGCAACGCCGCCTCCGTCTTCCCGTCCCCCGTCGGCGCCGTCACCAGCACCAACCCCGAACCCCCCACCCCTTCCCGCCCCCGCAACAGACCCGGAAGATCCTCCGAAACGCTCTCCTGCAGCGGATTCGCCTCACGAAAACCCGGGAACTGCTCGACGAACGACCTCACCGGAAACACCGCCCGCCCAAGACCCGCCTCCCGCACCCACCCCGGCGCCGCCCCCACAGCCACCCGGTAGTGCGCCCCCAACGCCTCCTCGTCCGCCACCCACCCCGACGACGGGATCCGACCGACGATCACCTCCACCTGACTCGCCAACCAGTCCGCCACCACCACCAGACCCGTCACCACCACCGCCGCCCACCCCGGCAACACCCCCACCGGAACCCCACGAGCCCCCGTCACCCGCCGCACCGCACGCGCGTGCACCAACCGCTGCTCCCGCCAGCCCGGGCCCGCCCCGAGCCCGGGCTGGTACCCGGACGGATCGGCCAGCTTCCGCGCCTCCGGCACCGACCCGTAGCAGCCGTGGTGCCCCCCGAGGAGCTGCGCGATCTGGTGGGCCGCGGACTTCCTCACCAGCCGGCCGACCGGCGGGTAGCCGCACTCCTCGAAGAACTCCACCAGCGCCCAGTGCGTCGCGACCTCGTGCCGCAGCCGCCCCCCGGCCCCGCCCGCGTCGTCGGTTCCGGCGGCGTACCGGTCCTCGCCGGCGAGCCGGCCGAACACGCCGGGCACCTGTGCCTGGAACCCGGGAATGATCTTCCCGACGTCGTGAAGGCCGGCCCAGAACCCCACCATCCTCCGGGCCTCGTCCACCCCGACACCCACGGCCTCGGCCAGCCGCTTCTGGACCTGCGGGTGCAGCACCGCATCCCACAACGCCACCGCGACCGCCGCCGTGTCCAACAGGTGACAGACCACCGGATACGCGGCCGGCAACCCGCTCTCCTTGCCCCACAACCGCAGATCCGGTAACTGTCCTACGCCCTCGTCGAGAACCATGCCCAGTGAACTATCACCCGGCACTGACAACAGCCCCTGCCCCGACCTCAGGCCAGGCCGGCTCCCCCGAAACCGCGTCCCAACCCCGGCCCACCCGATAGGATCCCGCGCCCGCGATGGAACCCGCAGCTGGACCAGGGCTGACCTAATGCGCGCTGTCCCCCGTCACCTGGTGCGGGACGCTCGTCTCGCGTTCCCGGAGGGAAGCCGACCGTGAACCGGTTCCCTGGAGTGGCTGGCTGCGGACCGCTTCGTCGCTTTTGCTTATCGAAGCTTTTGAATGCACTCGGCGATGGCAGCGACGGCGCCAAAGAATGCGGTGACTGCGGCAAGAATGGACGGAGCGCGCTTGTGCCAGGGCTGCTTGTCGTCGTCCAACGTTCCTCCATGACAGTGCGTTCTGATGCCTGCGGTGCGCCGACGCGAGCACGGAGGAAGCTACCAGCGGCTGACGGTCGCGGCGGTGAGACTCGCCGCCGCCAAAGCCAGAAAATGAGCTGCAGTGACTCACCAAATAAAGACAACCAGAGGCTTGGCGAGTGAAGACAGGGAATGATGGTTAATGTATTCAGATATCACTTTCAAAATCCTTGCCGGAGCATTCGGTCAGCCGATCGCTTCTGGCACTTATACGGCATATGCTTTTGAATCAATCCCCGCGCAAGCGGGGGTCAGCCGCCTCTGGTTGGTTTCTTCGAGAGCCACTGTGCTCATTCCTCGCGCAAGCGGGGGCCAGTTGGCTACGTTCGTCGCCGACTTCAACTCAGGCGGGCCCTCCCCGCAAGCGCGGGGGTCAGCCGAAGCCGGTGCTCGTCGGCCAGCAGGAGTTCAGGTCTTCCCCGTAAGCGCGGGCGTCAGCCGGCCGAGGGCGGCCAGCACCGCATCGTGCGCGAGTCCTCCCCGCGAGCGCGGGGGTCAGCCGTTCCGCGACGTCGACATGCGTGACTCCAAGACGTCCTCCCCGCGAGCGCGGGGGTCAGCCGGCTGCCGAGCTGGAGCGGCTTGCCCTCCCGCCGTTCTCCCCGCGAGTGCGGGGGTCAGCCGGTCGCACAAGGCTGTCGGACCGTGCCTGTGCACTCGACGGTCAACCCTTGGAATTAACTCTTGGGTTTATGTCTTGACTACAGTCCAAGAGTTGATATCTTGGATGCATGCCAAGCAATGAGAAGCCTCGTCTCATCCCGACCGGCAAGTGCTGGTGCGGCTGTGGGAAGGATGTTGGCCTGGGTAAGTTCTTCGCCGCCGGCCATGACAAGATCGCCGAAGCAGCGCTGATGGCCCTCAAGTACGACGGGTCCGTCGCTCAACTGCTTCATGCCCACGGCTACGGTTCGCACCACTCCGTTCGCCACGCCGCCGTCGCCGATCCGGACTGCTCGTGGCAGAAATGCGCCGACTGCAACTACAGCGGCGCCCCCGCCAGCATCGCCAACCACCGCAAGAAGGACCACCCCGAGTAGCACGTCCTCGCCCAGGCGATCCGTGCCCTCGGCGGCACCGGCGATCCACAACGCGTCATCAGCTCTCCCCGCGAACGCGGGGGTCAGCCGTCCCGGCTCCCGCCCAGCCGTTCGGCTCCTCGGTCCTCCCTGCAGGCACAGGGGTCAGCCGGCGTACGACGCGGTCACGGTGCGGAAGGGCAAGTCTTCCCCGCGAGCGCGGGGGTCAGCCGTACGTCCAGCGACTCGACACCGCCAGAGTACTGTCCTCCCCGCGCGGGCGGGGGTCAGCCGGCGCTCGCCCTGCTCCCGGACGGCGTGCACGCGTCCTCCCCGCAGGCGCGGGGGTCAGCCGAGGAGGTCGCCGATCGGGTTCGCCCCCGCGAGGTCCTCCCCGCAGGCGCGGGGGTCAGCCGTACCTGGACCGGGTGTGGCGGCGTGCTGTTCGGTCCTCCCTGCGAGCGCGGGGGTCAGCCGGCGTCGCCCTGGTCGCCACCGTCCGCGCCGAGGTCCTCCCCTGGGCCAGCGGGAGATCGGTTCGTCTTCGGGGCCGGCCGTCGTGCGGTGCCGCGGCTCTCCGGAGTGACTCCTCCCCCTGCTCCGTCCTCGCCCACGCAGGCCCAAGCGCCGCCCAGGCCTTCAACGGTGTCCGCACAGAACGGTGTCGTGGCCGTCTGCCACGATGGACGCTGCTCCTTGATACCTCAACAGGCCGGCCCGCCTCGTGTTCCTCGGCAGGCTGGTCAAGAAATGGCAAAGCCGTCAGAACGGTGCAGGTCACGAAGGTCCTCCCCGCGAGCGCGGGGGTCAGCCGGTCTGGCACCGATGGTAGGGGACGCTCGCCCCGTCCTCCCCGCGAGCGCGGGGGTCAGCCGGTGACGGGCCGTCTGGGCGGCCGGGTCGGTGAGTCCTCCCCGCGAGCGCGGGGGTCAGCCGGTGACGGGCCGTCTGGGCGGCCGGGTCGGTGAGTCCTCCCCGCGAGCGCGGGGGTCAGCCGGTGACGG
>NZ_JBSFKI010000030.1:0-1228 GCF_053598475.1 Kitasatospora sp. NPDC001119 | reverse complement strand
ACGGGCCGTCTGGGCGGCCGGGTCGGTGAGTCCTCCCCGCGAGCGCGGGGGTCAGCCGGAGCAGGAGAGGCCGCGCGACCTGTCGGGCGTGTCCTCCCCGCGAGCGCGGGGGTCAGCCGACTCCGGACGCTGGTCACGCCTACCGCTGGTGGTCCTCCCCGCGAGTGCGGGGGTCAGCCGGCGGACCGGTTCACTCTGCTGAGCCAGTTCAGGTCCTCCCCACGAGCGCGGGGGTCAGCCGTCGGAGCGCTCGCCGCGATCCATGGGAGACCGGTCTTCCCCGCGGGCGCGGGGGTCAGCCGCTCCTGGGCGGCGGCCGCACCTGGGGGCACTTCGGTCCTCCCCGAGCCAGCGGGAGATCGGTTCGTCTTCGGGGCCGGCCGTCGTGCGGTGCTGCGGATCTCCGGGCGCTGTAGCCCTTGGCGGTGGCCCCCCGACTCCGCCCACACAGGCTCAAGCACCACCCAGGCCTTCAGCGGTGACGGCGAAGAACAGTGTCCGGGCCGTCTGCCACGATGAACGCTGCCCCTTGACACCTCAACAGGCCGACCCGCCTCGTACTTCTCGGCAAACTGGTCAAGAAACAGCAAAGTCGTCAGAACGGTGCAGGTCACGAAGGGTCCTCCCCGCGCCCGCGGGGGTCAGCCGGACTCGAACATCTGTTTTCAGCCACGAGGCTGGTCCTCCCCGCGAGCGCGGGGGTCAGCCGAAGATCGAGGCCCCGCAGGCGCGGGGGTCAGCCGGCCACCCCCTCCTCCTCCCTCGGCTCAGCCCCGTCCTCCTCGCGAGCGCGGGGGTCAGCCGACGTAGCAGGAGACGTCGCCGGCCTTCTTGCCGTACTCCCCGCGAGCGCGGGGGTCAGCCGTCGACGTCCACCTGCTCGTCAAGGCCGAGCTCGTCCTCCCCGCGCCCGCGGGGGTCAGCCGCGGTCGAAGGCGCGCTGCCGGTGTTGGGCTGGTCCTCCCCTCGCCCGCGAGGGTCCGAAACTGGTAGGAGTCGTTGTTCGACTGGTCTGAATGGATCCTTCGATGTCCGATGTCCGTGACGCACCGTAACCGATTGGGGCGTTCCCGAAAGGGACGCAAGGTCGGCCAATCCCGCCTGTTAGGTCCAGTTGATGAGGATCTTCGAAATTGGCTCTGACCGGAGTTCCGGATGCTGTTGGTGATCTTCATGAGTGACGGGTTCGAGTCCCGCCATCCGGTTGTTGGCAGAGTTGCTGGAATCG
>NZ_JBSFKI010000029.1:0-125972 GCF_053598475.1 Kitasatospora sp. NPDC001119 | reverse complement strand
ATGGTACTGCAGGGGGGACCCTGTGGGAGAGTAGGACGCCGCCGAACAATTCTTCAGAAGAACCCCCATCCGGGTCCCGGATGGGGGTTCTTCGCGTTTTCCGGGCTTTTGAGCGCGTTCTCAGAGCTTGAGCTTGAACCCGACGTGCGAGGCCACGAATCCCAGCCGCTCGTAGAAGCGGTGTGCGTCCGTGCGCGTCGCGTCGGAGGTCAGCTGGACGAGGTCGGCGCCGAGTTCGCGGGAGCGGTCGACGGCCCACCGGATCAGTTCGGTGCCCAGGCCGCTGCCGCGTTCGTCGGCGTGGATGCGGACGCCCTCGACGATCGTGCGGGTGGCGCCGGCCCGGGAGAGGCCGGGGACGACGGTGAGTTGGAGGGTGCCGACGGTGCGGCCGGCCCGGTCGGCGACGATCAGGTGCTGGTGCGGGTCGCCGTCGATGCGGGCGAAGGCGGTGCGGTAGGGGGTGAGGTCGTCGGGGCTCTCACGGGTGGCGCCCAGCGGGTCGTCGGCGAGCATGGCCACGATCGCCGGCAGGTCGTCGGCGGTGGCCCGCCGGATCGTCAGAACAGCCGTTTCAGTCATGATCAGAGACTAGAGGCCCCTGTCTGGCGCACCGCGCCTTGTCTACGCCCGTAGCACCCCTTCCCGGGCCTTCTGAAGGGCCGTGGGACCCTCTCGGCGTCAGTCCCCGGGCTTGGCACTGGTGATGACGGCGAAGACGGCGCCGTGCGGGTCGACCAGCTGGGCCAGGCGGCCGACGCCGTGCACGTCCATGGCCGGGATCCGTACGGTCGCGCCGAGGGTGTCGGCGATGGCGAGGCTGGCGTCGGCGTTGGGGACCTCGAAGTAGGGGAGCCAGTGCGAAGTGGTGCCGCGCGCGGTGTGTTCGGGGTCGAGCTGCATGATCCCGCCGTGGGCGTCGTCGCTGCCGCCGCCGGCCGGGGTGAGGACGGTGTACATCACCTCGCCGAGCGGGACGTCCTGCTCCTGCCAGTCGAAGACGGAGCGGTAGAAGGACTTGTCGAGTTCGGCGTCGACGCTGTAGCACTCGGCCCAGCAGAGGCTGCCCTCCTCGGTGACGACGTCCAGGCCGCGGGTGTCGTGCGGCTGCCAGACGGCGAAGTCGGCGCCGGTCGGGTCGGTGTAGGCGGCCATCCGGCCCGCGGTGAAGACGTCGAAGGGGGCGAACCGGACGCGGCCGCCGGCCTGTTCGACCAGCGCGGTGGTGCGGTCGGCGTCCTCGGTGGCGAAGTAGAGCGTCCAGCCGGGCGGGGTGCCCTCCTCGGCGAGCGGGCCCAGGGCGGCGACGGTCCGGCCGTCGAGCTGGAAGAAGCCGTAGCCGCCGGCCTCGGGGCCGGCCGAGTCGAAGGTCCAGCCGAACAGCGCGGTGTAGAAGTCGACGGACGCGCGGGTGTCGGGGCTGCTCAGGTCGAGCCAGTCCGGGGAACCGGGGCGGAAGTCGGTGTTGAGCATGGCGGCACTGCTCCTCGGACGGGGCCCGGGCGGGCGCGGTCGACGGCGGTCCCCCTCGGTCCCTCCCAGCCTGGCACCTCGGCCGGGGCGGTGCACGGCAGCGGCCGCCGCACCGGCGGGGGCGGGGTGTCGGGGCGGGGCGGTACGGTGCGTAGCGGAATCGTCCACCCGTACCGGTCGAAGGGGGTCCGGTGAGCAAGCAGGCGGCGCAGTCCGGGCAGCAGGTGCCGCGCCAGCTCGCGCAGGTCGAGGGCGTGCTGGAGCGGATCACCTACGCCAACGAGGAGACCGGCTACACGGTGGCCCGGGTGGACATCGGCCGGGGCGCGAACGACCTGCTGACGGTGGTGGGCGCGCTGCTGGGGGCGCAGGTCGGCGAGTCGCTGCGGCTGCACGGGCGGTGGGGCTCGCACCCGCAGTACGGGCGGCAGTTCACGGTGGAGAACTACACCACGGTGCTGCCCGCCACGATCCAGGGGATCCAGCGGTACCTGGGCTCGGGGCTGATCAAGGGGATCGGGCCGCGGTTCGCCGAGCGGATCGTGGAGCGCTTCGGGGCGGACACCCTGGAGGTGATCGAGAACGAGCCGGGCCGGCTGATCGAGGTGCCGGGGCTGGGGCCCAAGCGGACCAAGAAGATCGCCGCGGCCTGGGAGGAGCAGAAGGCCATCAAGGAGGTGATGGTCTTCCTGCAGGGGGTCGGGGTGTCCACCTCGTTGGCTGTGCGAATCTACAAGCAGTACGGCGACGGTTCGATCGGTGTGGTGCGGAACGAGCCGTACCGGCTGGCCTCGGACGTGTGGGGCATCGGCTTCCTGACGGCGGACCGGATCGCCCAGGCGGTGGGGATCCCGCACGACAGCCCGGAGCGGGTGAAGGCCGGCCTGCAGTACGCGCTGTCGCAGAGCACCGACCAGGGGCACTGCTTCCTGCCGGAGGAGCGGCTGATCGCGGACGGCGTGAAGCTGTTGCAGGTGGACGTCGGGCTGGTGATCGACTGCCTGGCGGAGCTGGTGGCGGCCGAGGGCGTGGTGCGCGAGGCGGTCCCGGGGGAGGGCGGCGAGCCGGTCACCGCGGTGTACCTGGTGCCGTTCCACCGGGCGGAGATCTCGCTGGCCAACCAGCTGGTGCGGCTGCTGCGTTCGGACGCGGACCGGATGCCGTGGTTCGGGAACGTGGACTGGCCGGTGGCCCTGGACTGGCTGGCGAAGCGGACCGGGGCCGAACTGGCGCCGGAGCAGGAGGAGTCGGTCCGGCTGGCGCTGACCGAGAAGGTCGCGGTGCTGACGGGCGGTCCGGGCTGCGGCAAGTCGTTCACGGTGAAGTCGATCGTGACGCTGGCGCTGGCGAAGCGGGCCAAGGTGGTGCTGGCGGCGCCGACCGGCCGGGCGGCGAAGCGGCTGGCGGAGCTGACCGGGGTGGAGGCCTCGACGGTGCACCGGCTGCTGGAGCTGAAGCCGGGCGGGGACGCCGCGTACGACCGGGACCGGCCGCTGGACGCGGACCTGGTGGTGGTCGACGAGGCCTCGATGCTGGACCTGATCCTGGCGAACAAGCTGGTCAAGGCGGTGCCGCCGGGCGCTCACCTGCTGTTCGTGGGGGACGTGGACCAGCTGCCCTCGGTGGGTGCCGGGGAGGTGCTGCGGGACCTGCTGGCGGAGGGCGGGCCGATCCCGTCGGTGCGGCTGACCAGGATCTTCCGGCAGGCGCAGCAGTCCGGCGTGGTGACCAACGCGCACCGGATCAACGAGGGCAGGCCGCCGCTGACGGACGGGCTGGCGGACTTCTTCCTGTTCGCCGAGGACGACGCGGAGCGGGCGGCCGGGCTCACGGTGGACGTGGTGGCGCGCCGGATCCCGCAGAAGTTCGGCTTCGACCCGCGCCGGGACGTGCAGGTGCTGGCGCCGATGCACCGCGGCCCGGCCGGCGCGGGGAACCTGAACACCCTGCTCCAGGCGGCGGTGACGCCGGCCCGGGAGGGGCTGGCCGAACGCCGGTTCGGCGGCCGGACGTTCCGGGTGGGGGACAAGGTCACCCAGATCCGCAACAACTACGACAAGGGGCGGAACGGCGTCTTCAACGGCACAGTGGGAGTGGTGACCGCGCTGAGCGTGGACGACCAGCGGCTGACGGTGCTCACCGACGAGGACGAGGAGGTGGCGTACGACTTCGACGAACTGGACGAGCTGGCCCACGCGTACGCGGTGACGATCCACCGCTCGCAGGGGAGCGAGTACCCGGTCGTGGTGATTCCGGTCACCATGTCCGCTTGGACGATGCTCCAGCGGAACCTGCTCTACACCGCTGTGACCAGGGCACGGAAACTCGTGGTGCTGGTGGGGTCACGCAAGGCGATCGGACAGGCCGTCCGGGCCGTCAGTGCAGGTCGGAGGCATACCGGACTCGACCATCGGCTCGCAGCTGGATGATTATCCAACGGGATGGTTGCCTCTAATGTTCTCTTGACGTGAAGAGATTTACGGCAGAGCCTAGGGTGGTGCCGATCTTGTCCGGTTCGTACCGGCTGCGGCAGCAGGTTTTGTAGGGGCGGGCCCTTTCGGGCCACCCCGGGTGCGCGACTGTCCTCCGGATGGGGGATGGTAGAGACAGTCAGGGCACCTTGGAAGAGGATTCATTTCGTCGGTGAGGAAGACGTGAGCGACAACTCGGTAGTACTGCGGTACCAGGACGGCGAGTACGAGTACCCCGTCGTCGAGAGCACTGCGGGCAACGCCGGCTTCGACATCTCGAAGCTGCTCCCGCAGACCGGCCTGGTCACCCTGGACAACGGCTTCGGTAACACCGCCGCGTACAAGTCCGCGATCACCTTCGTGGACGGCGACAACGGCATCCTGCGGTACCGCGGCTACCCGATCGAGCAGCTCGCCTCCGATGGCGGGTTCATCGAGACCGCGTACCTCCTGATCAACGGCGAGCTGCCCAACGCGGACCAGCTGGCCGAGTTCAACCGCGAGATCACCCAGCACACCCTGCTGCACGAGGACGTCAAGCGCTTCTTCCAGGGCTTCCCGCGGGACGCCCACCCGATGGCCATGCTGTCCTCGGTCGTCGGCGCGCTGTCCACGTTCTACCCGGAGAGCCACAACCCGTTCGACGCGGCCCAGCGCCACCTGTCGACGGTCCGCCTGCTCGCCAAGCTGCCGACGATCGCCGCGTACGCGTACAAGAAGGCGATGGGCCAGCCCTTCGTCTACCCGCGCAACGACCTGAGCTACGTCGAGAACTTCCTGCGGATGACCTTCGCCGTCCCCGCCGAGGACTACGAGCTCAACCCGGTCGTCGTCAACGCGCTGGACAAGCTGCTCATCCTGCACGCGGACCACGAGCAGAACTGCTCGACCTCCACCGTGCGCCTGGTCGGCTCCAGCCACGCCAACCTGTTCGCCTCGATCTCGGCCGGCATCTCGGCCCTGTGGGGCCCGCTGCACGGCGGCGCCAACCAGGCCGTGCTGGAGATGCTGGAGAGCATCCAGAAGGACGGCGGCGACGTCGACGCCTTCATCACGAAGGTGAAGAACAAGGAAGCCGGCGTCAAGCTGATGGGCTTCGGCCACCGGGTCTACAAGGCGTTCGACCCGCGTGCCGCCCAGGTCAAGCTGCTCGCGCACGAGGTCCTCGGCCAGCTCGGCAAGAGCGACGAGCTGCTGGACATCGCGCTCAAGCTGGAGGAGCACGCCCTCAAGGACGACTTCTTCATCTCGCGCAAGCTGTACCCGAACGTGGACTTCTACACCGGCCTGATCTACCGCGCCATGGGCTTCCCGACCAGCATGTTCACCGTGCTGTTCGCCCTCGGCCGGCTGCCGGGCTGGATCGCCCACTGGCACGAGATGATCAACGACCCGACCAGCCGGATCGGCCGTCCGCGCCAGATCTACACCGGCACCGCGATCCGCGACTACGTCCCGCTGGACGCCCGCTGACCGCAGCGGCGCCGACCACCGGCCCGCACGGAAGCTGAGAGGGGCCCGACCGCGAGAGCGGCCGGGCCCCTTCGCGTCCCGGTGGCGCGCCCGAGGGCCCGCGCGGGGACGGAACCGTACGGCGCACGACTCCGGGGTCGGCCGCAGCCGGGGACGGCCGCTCAAAGCGTCCCAGGCCCGCCAGAACCCCGGCGTCGTGCGCGAAGGCCGTCAGGGTCGACGACCGTCCCGGGGCCCGCCGGAGCCCCGTCGGCGACAGCCCGCTGGAAGCGCGGGGACACGTTGCCGTTCAGCGTGTCCCAGCCCACCGGAAAAACTGCCGCACTACCAACCTAAGACGTATCAGGGTGCGAGAAGTTACGCCCGGGGGGTGTGAGCTGCCTCTCGCCACGCTCCGTGTGCGCGTCGTACCACGCTCATATCACACCTTCGCTCGCGCCGGACGTCACCCTCCCCGCAGTCACGGCAACCGAGCGTGATAGGAATCGTGGCATTCCGGTACGGACCGTCGCGCACATTCGCCGCGCGACGGCGGAACTGGGGAGGGAGTGCGCAGATGGCCAGGAACGTCGTCGTCACCGGCGGTGGCACGGGAATCGGGTACGAGGTCGCGCGGCGGTTCGTCGAGGCCGGCGACCACGTGGTGATCGTGGGCCGCCGCCGGGAGGTCCTGGAGAAGGCCGCGGCCGGACTCGGGCCGAACGTCACCCCGCTGGTGTGCGACCTCGCCGACCCGGACGCCGTCGAGGCCGCGCTCGCCGACCTGCCCGAGCGGATCGACGTCCTGGTCAACAACGCCGGCAGCCGCGAGACCGTGGTCGGCGGCGGGCCGCACGCCCTGCTGGCGCGCTGGCGCGGCGACTTCGAGCGCAACGTGCTGACCGTGGTGCTGCTCACCGAGTCGGTCCGCGACCGGCTCACCCCGGGCTCCGGCCGGGTGGTCACCATCAGCTCCATCGCCGCCCTGCGCGGGGCCGGCTCGTTCGGCGCGGCGAAGGCCTCGCTGCACGCCTGGAACCACTTCCTGGCCGCCCAGTTGGGCACCTCGGGCATCACCGCCAACATCGTCGCGCCGGGTACCGTCGCGGGCACCGAGTTCTTCGGGCCGCGGCTGGACGAGGCCGAGGTCGCCCGCCGGGCCGCCCGCACCCTGCTCGGGCGGATCGGCGAGACCGGCGAGGTGGCGGCGGCGGTGTACTTCCTGGCCTCGCCCGAGGCCGGGTTCATCACCGGCGAGATCCTGCACTGCAACGGCGGCGAGCTGCTGGGGCGTTGAGCCCCGGCCCCGAACGCCCCGAACGCCCCGGGGCACCCCGTACGCGTCGAGGCCCCGGACCGACACCGGTCCGGGGCCTTCGCGTCGGCCGGCTCAGGCGGGCCGGAAGCGGCGCAGCCGCAGGCTGTTGGTGACCACGAAGACCGAGGAGAAGGCCATCGCGGCCCCCGCGACCATCGGGTTGAGCAGGCCGGCGACGGCCAGCGGGATCGCCGCCACGTTGTAGCCGAAGGCCCAGAACAGGTTGCCCTTGATGGTGGCCAGGGTGCGGCGGGAGAGCCGGATCGCGTCGGCCGCCGAGCGGAGGTCGCCGCGGACCAGGGTGAGGTCGCCGGCCTCGATGGCGGCGTCGGTACCGGTGCCCATGGCGAGGCCCAGGTCGGCCTGGGCGAGCGCGGCCGCGTCGTTGACGCCGTCGCCGACCATCGCGACGACCTTGCCCTCGGCCTGCAGCCGCTTGACGGTGGCGACCTTCTCCTCGGGGAGCACCTCGGCGAGCACGTGCTCCGGCGCGATGCCGACCTCGGCGGCGACGGCCTCGGCCACCGCCCGGTTGTCGCCGGTGAGCAGCACCGGGGTCAGGCCGAGCGCGCGCAGCCTGCCGACGGCCTCGGCGCTGGTCGGCCTGACCGCGTCGGCGACCTCCAGCACGGCCCGGGCCTCGCCGTCCCAGCCGACCGCGATCGCGGTGCGGCCGGCCGCCTCGGCGGCGGCCTTGGCGCGGGCCAGGGAGGGCGGCAGGTGCTGCGCGCGGTCGGCCAGCAGGGCCTCGCGCCCGGCGACCACCGCGCGCCCCGCCACGACCCCCTCCACGCCCCGCCCGGGCACGCTGCGGAAGTCCGCGACGGCCGGCAGGGCGCCGGCCTCGGCGGCGGCCTCGGCGACCGCCCGGGCGACCGGGTGCTCGGAGGCGTGCTCGACGGCGCCCGCCAGGCGCAGCGCCTCGGCCCGGTCCACGCCCTCCGCGGTGTGCACGGCGACCAGGGCCATCCGGCCGGTGGTGACGGTGCCGGTCTTGTCCAGGACGACGGTGTCCACCGTGCGGGTGGTCTCCAGCACCTCGGGGCCCTTGATCAGGATGCCCAGCTGGGCGCCGCGGCCGGTGCCGACCATGAGCGCGGTCGGGGTGGCCAGGCCCAGGGCGCACGGGCAGGCGATGATCAGCACGGCGACGGCCGCGGTGAAGGCCTCGGTGGAGCTGTCGGTGGCCAGCAGCCAGACCACCAGGGTGGCCAGGGCGATCAGGATGACGGCCGGGACGAAGACCGCGGAGATCCGGTCGGCCAGCCGCTGGGCGGCGGCCTTGCCGTTCTGGGCCTCCTCGACCAGCCGGGCCATCCGGGCCAGCCGGGTGTCCGCGCCGACCCGGGTGGCCTCGACCACCAGCCGGCCGCCCGCGTTGACGGTGGCGCCGGTGACGGCGTCGCCGACGGTGACCTCGACCGGGACGGACTCGCCGGTCAGCATCGAGGCGTCCACCGCCGAGGCGCCCTCGACCACCGTGCCGTCGGTGGCGATCTTCTCGCCGGGGCGGACCACGAAGCGGGTGCCGACCGTCAGCCGGTCCACCGGCAGCCGTACCTCGCGTCCCCCCTCCAGGACCGCGACGTCCTTGGCGCCGAGGTCGAGCAGGGCGTGCAGTGCGGCGCCGGCCCGGCGCTTGGAGCGGGCCTCCAGGTAGCGGCCGAGCAGGATCAGCACGGTGACGGCGGCGGCGGTCTCCAGGTAGAGCGTGGCCGAGGCGTCGGTGTCGCCGACCGAGAGCGAGAAGTCGTGGTGCGTCCCGGGCCGGCCGGCGTGGCCGCCGAACAGCGCCCAGCAGGACCAGCCGAAGGCGGCCAGGGTGCCGAGCGAGACCAGGGTGTCCATGGTCGCGGCGCCGTGCCGGAGGTTGGTCCAGGCGGCGCGGTGGAAGGGCAGGCCGCCGTAGACCACGACCGGGCCGGTGAGCGCGAAGGCCAGCCACTGCCAGTCGGTGAACTGGAGGGCCGGGACCATCGACAGCAGCACCACCGGGAGGGCGAGGACGGCGCTGGTCAGCAGCCGGTCGCGCAGGGGGTCGGCGGGCTCGGGCCGGGCGGAGCGTTCGGGGGCGGCCGGGGGCGGGGGGAGCTCGGCGGTGTAGCCGGTGCGCTCGACGGTGGCGATCAGGTCCTCGACCGTGGTGCCGGGGCCGAAGTCGACCCGGGCCCTCTCGGTGGCGAAGTTGACGGTGGCCTCGACGCCGTCCATCCGGTTGAGCTTCTTCTCGACCCGGGCCGCGCAGGAGGCGCAGGTCATCCCGCCGATCGACAGCTCGACCCGGTCCCGGGCCCCGAGGTCCGGGGTGGACGTGCTCATGCGGATCAGCTCCTCGGTGCGGGTGGCCGGCGGGGCGCCGCGGCGGCCCCGCCGTGCCGGGTGGTTCAGGCGCTGCGGCCGACCAGCTCGTAGCCGGCCTCGTCGATCGCGGCGCGCACCTGCTCGTCGTCCAACGGGGCGGCGGAGGAGATCGTCACGGTCCCGGCCGTGGCGTCGGCGGCGACCCCGGTGACCCCGGCCAGGGCGGAGACCTCCTCGCTGATCGCCTTCTCGCAGTGGCCGCAGCTCATGCCGGACACGGTGTAGGTGATGGTGCTGGACATCGGGGGCCTCCGGGAGGTCCGGGCGGCCCGGGTGTTCGCCCGGGGCGCGGCGCTGGCAACGACTCTTGTGACAACACCATACCCCTCCAGGGTATTCCGGGAGTGGTGGGGGTGGGGCGCCCGGATCGCCCGGGAACGCCGGGGGCCAGGGCCGGTCGGGCTTCCGCGGTGATCGTCCCTTATGTTCGGTATGTGTTTCCGCTCCGCCGCGCCCAGTCTCCCTCGGCTCCCACGGCAGCCGGACTGCCGCCGGACCGGCAGCGCGGCGCCCTGCTCGCCGCCGACCTCCAGGACGTGCCCTTCTGGCGGCGCGCCACCCCGGCGCTGATCGCCGTCCTGCTCGTCGGGCTCGCGGACTTCCTCTCCGGCAAGGACCGCTACCTGGCCCCGCTGATGACCGTGGTGCCGACCGTCGCGGCACTCACCCTGAAGCCCCGCGAGCTGCTGCTGGTCTGCTCGCTCGGGCTGCTCACGGTGTTCGGGCTCAGCCACCACGACGAGGTCGACAACATCAACGACGCCCGCTTCCTGTACGGGGCGATGGTCAGCTACGTCGTCCTGACGCTGTTCTCGGCCTGGGTCGCCAAGATCCGGATGCGGCGCGCGGCGGCCTTCGCGGCCGTCAGCTCCGTCGCCGAAGCCGCCCAGCGGGCGCTGCTGCAGCTGCCCGGGCCGACCGTCGGGCCGCTGCGGCTCGCGGTGCGGTACGTGTCGGCGGCGGACGCCTCACGGATCGGCGGGGACCTGTACTCCGTACTGGAGACGCCGCACGGCACCCGGGTCGCGGTTGGGGACGTCCGGGGCAAGGGACTGGCCGCCGTGCAGACCGCGGCCGTGGTCCTGGGCGCCTTCCGCGAGGCGGCGTACGACGAGGCCGGGCTGCGGGGCGTCGCGGCGCGGATCGAGGCCAGCGTCGAACGGCACGTGCCGGACGGGGAGTTCACCACGGCGCTGTTCGCGGAGTTCCGAACGCCCGGGGCGATGGAGCTGCTGCAGTACGGGCACGTGCCGCCGATCCGGGTGGACCACGAGGGGCGGGCGCACGTGCTGGACGCGCCCGACCCGTGGGTGCCGCTGGGGCTCGGCCGGCTGGCGGCGGGGGAGCCGACCACCTGGGCCCAGCCGTTCGGGGCGGAGGACGTGCTGGTGCTCTGCACGGACGGGGTGATCGAGGCGCGGCACCGGACGAGCGGGGAGTTCTACCCGCTGGCGGAGCGGGTCGGGCCGCTGGTGCGGGGGGCCGCGCGCTCGGAGGGGGAGCTGGAGACGGCGGTCGGGCGGGTGTACGCGGACCTGCTGGCGCACACGGGTGGGGAGTTGCGGGACGACGCGTTGTTGCTGCTGATCGTGCGGACGGATGGGTGAGGGGGCCCTGCGGGGGTCTTGTGTGGGGGTGGGCTCTCGGGAGGGTGGGGGGCCGGGGGTGGCTCCGGGGGTGGTCGCTCCGGGGGCTGGATGATTTTCAGACTGCCAACCCTGGAGGTGGGGCGTTCAGGCCGTTGGCAGTCTGAAAATCACCCGTCACGCCCCTCTCCGCGGCCACCCCCTGCGCCACCCCCTCCCGCAGCGCGTCCCTCTCGCGGGGGGAGGGGCGGGTGGGTGGGGATGGGGGAGGTGGCCTTGGTGCGGGTGGGTGGGGGTGGGGGAGGTGGCCCTGGTGCGGGAGGTGGGGGATGAGGCGGGTGGGGTGGGTGTGGGGGGAGGTGGGTGGGTGTGGGCGGTGGGTGGGGGTCAGGTGGTGGTGATGTCGGCGAGGGTGCGGAAGACGAGGGCGGTGGAGGTGGCGCCCGGGTCCTGGTGGCCGATGCTGCGTTCGCCGAGGTAGGAGGCGCGGCCCTTGCGGGCCTCGAGGGGGATGGTGTCGCGGGCGCCCTGTTCGGCGGCTTCGGCGGCCGCTGCGGCCGCTGTGGGGAGGTCGGCGCCGGTGGCGGCTGTGGTGCGGAAGGCGGCGACGGCTGGGGTCCAGGCGTCCACGATGGTTTTGTCGCCGGGGGCGGCTTTGCCGAGGAGGCGGATGGCGTCCAGGCCGGCGGACAGGGCCTCGGCGACGGCGGCCGGGTCGGCAGGGTCGGGCAGGGCGGCGCCGATGGCGCGGAAGGCCTTGCCGTAGAGCGGGCCGGAGGCGCCGCCGACCTTGGAGATGAGGGTGGTGCCGGTCTTGGTGAGGACGGCGCCGGGGCCGGCGGGCTGGAGGCCGTCCAGGGCGGTCAGGGCGGCGGCGAAGCCGCGTTGGAGGTTGCTGCCGTGGTCGCCGTCGCCGATCGCGGAGTCCAGGTCGGTGAGCCGGGCCCGCTCCTTCTCGACCGCTGCGGCGATCGCGCGGACCCAGGCCTCGGCCAGCGGGGTGTCGAAGTCCATCGTGCGTCCTCCTCAGGCCCGCTTGAGGGCGGGGGTGTCGACCGGGGCGTCCCAGAGTTCCAGCAGCTCGGCGTCGGCCTTGGTGAGGGTGAGCGAGAAGCCCGCCATGTCCAGGCTGGTGACGTAGTTGCCGACCAGGCTGCGGGCCACCGTGATGCCGCGCTCGGCGAGCCGGGCGGCGACCTCGCCGTAGACCACGTACAGCTCCAGCAGCGGGGTCGCGCCGAGGCCGTTGAGCAGGGCGATCACCTCGTCGCCCGGGGTCAGGTGGTGGTCGGTCAGGATGGTGTCGACGACCTCGGCGGCCAGCTCGCGGGCCGGGCGGAGCTTCTCGCGGCGGCGGCCGGGCTCGCCGTGGATGCCGACGCCGACCTCGATCTCGTCCTCGGGCAGGTCGAAGCCGGGCTTGCCGGCGGCCGGGACGGTGGCCGCGGTGAGCGCGACGGCGAAGGAGCGGGAGGCGGCGTTGACCCGCTCGCCCAGGGCGGCCACCTCGTCCAGCGGGGCGCCGCGCTCGGCCAGCGCGCCGGCGGTCTTCTCGACCAGGACGGTCGCGCCGGTGCCCCGGCGGCCGGCCGTCCAGGTGGAGTCCTCGACCGCGACGTCGTCGTTGACCAGGACGGTGCGGACCTCCAGGCCCTCCTCGGCGGCGAGTTCGGCGGCGAGCTCGAAGTTCATCACGTCGCCGGTGTAGTTCTTCACGACGAAGACCACGCCGGCGCCGGTCTCCACGGCCTTGGCGGCGGCCAGCATCTGGTCCGGGACGGGCGAGGTGAAGACCTCGCCGGGGCAGGCGGCGTCGAGCATGCCGGGGCCGACGAAGCCGCCGTGCAGCGGTTCGTGGCCGGAGCCGCCGCCGGAGATCAGCGCGACCTTCGGGCCGGCCGGGCGGGCGGCCCGGGTGATCACCCGGTTGGGGACGTCCACCGTCAGCTCCGGATGGGCGGCGGCGATCCCGGCCAGCGCGTCCTCCAGGACGCTCTCCGGGGTGTTGATCAGCTTCTTCAACGCTCTTCGCTCCCTTGGTGACCTGGGTGACCTGGGTGAGGACGCCACGGCCGGCGACGCCGTAGCCCCGACGCTACGCCAGACGGGGGTGGTGGGCACGGGGTGCGACACGCGGGATTCCGATCACTCTCCCGGAGTACCGGGTTCCGGCCGTAGGGTCGGCCGCATGAGTGAGAACGTGGGCATTGTTCTGGTCTCGCACAGCGCCCGGCTCGCGGAGGGGCTGCGCGAGCTGCTCGGCGAACTCGCCTCGGACGGCGTGCGGGTGGTCGTCGCGGGCGGCACCGAGGACGGCGGGCTCGGCACCAGCTACGACCTGATCGCCGGGGCGATCGCGCGGGCCGACGCCGGGGCGGGCGTGGTCGTGCTGCCGGACCTCGGCAGCTCGGTGCTCACCGCCGTCACGGTGCTGGAGGACGAGCCGCGCCCGGGCGTGCAGCTGGTGGACGCGCCGTTCGTGGAGGGCGCGGTGGCCGCCGCCGTCACCGCCTCGACCGGGGCGGGCCTGGCCGAGGTGGTCGCGGCGGCCGAGGACGCGCGCGGGTTCCGGAAGCTCTGACGGCCCGGTGTCCGGGCGTCGTCCAGTGCCTGCGGCTCACTTGGCGTCCGCGTAGCAGTCCACCACCGCCGTGCTGAGCGGGAAGCGCACCGGGGTGTCGCCGAACACCAGCCGGCGGGCCTCGTCGGCCGCCTCGGCGACGGCGGCGGCCACCTCGTCGGCGAGGTTGGCCGGGGTGTGCACGATCACCTCGTCGTGCTGGAAGAACACCAGGTGCGGGCGGTCCTCCGGGCCTGCGGCGGGCAGTTCGTTCAGTCGGCGGCGCAGGGCCGCGAGCAGGGCCAGCGCCCAGTCGGCGGCGCTGGCCTGGATGACGAAGTTGCGGGTGAAGCGGCCGCGGGCGCGGGCGGTGCGGCCGCCGGCCTCGCCCGCGCCCTCGCCCTCGGTGAGGTCGAGGAAGTCGGCGGAGGCCGGCGGGCAGACCCGGCCGAGCCGGGAGGCGACCACGCCGCCGTCCTCGCCGGTGCGGGCGGCGGCCTCGACGTAGCCCATCGCGGCCGGGTAGCGGCGGTGCAGGGTGTTCAGCAGCGGGCCGATGTCGCCGCTGGTCTGCCCGTACATGGCGCCGAGCAGGCCGAGCTTGGCCTTGTCCCGGTCGCCCTGGAAGGCCTGGGCGGCGAGCGCCTCGTACAGGTCGCCGCCGGCGGCGGTGCGGGCCAGCCCGGCGTCCTGGGAGAGCGCGGCGAGCACCCGGGGCTCCAGCTGGGCGGCGTCGGCGACGACCAGCAGCCAGCCCGGGTCGGCGACCACGGCGCGGCGCAGGATGCGCGGGATCTGCAGGGCGCCGCCGCCGCGGCTGGCCCAGCGGCCGGAGACCACGCCGCCGACCACGTACTCGGGCCGGAACCGGCCGCCGCGGGCCCAGGCGTCCTGCCAGGCCCAGCCGTGCGCGACGTGGATCCGGGACAGCTCCTTGTAGCGGACCAGCAGCTGCGCGGCCGGGTGGTCGACGCCCTTGAGCTCCCAGGAGCGGGTGGAGCCGAGCTGGATGCCCGCCTCGGCGAAGGCGCGCAGCACCTGGGTGTGCGAGTCGGGGTTGAACGGCTTGGCGCCGAGGGCCTGCTGGAGGTCGACGGCGAGCTCGGCGAGGACCCTGGGCTGGGTGCCGGGGACGGTCGGCCGGGGGCCGAGCAGTTCGGTCAGCAGCCGGTCGTGGACGTCGGCCCGCCAGGGCAGCCCGTCGTGGGCCGTCTCGGCGGCCACCAGGGCGCCGGCCGACTCGGCGGCGACCAGCAGCCGGAAGCGCTGCCGGGCGGCCGGGTCGGCGATGGCGGCGATCCGGCGCTGCTGTTCGGCGTGGACGGCGGCCACGGCCTCCAACGGGTCGGCGCCGGGCGGCAGTTGCAGCCGGTCGGGGGCGAACAGGGTGTCCTGGCCGTCGTCGGCGTCGGCCAGGCCGGGCTCGGGCAGGTCCGCCGGGACGGGCAGGTTCCGCAGCCGGGCCCAGGCGGCGCCGAGCGAGCGCGGCGCCCCGAACCGGCCCTCGTGCGCCAGCAGCAGCGCCTCGACCAGCCGCAGGTCGTGGCAGCGGGCGAGCCGGTCGGGCAGGCGCGGCAGCAGCGGGGCGTACCCGGAGTCGGCGGCGGCCCAGACCCAGCGCGGGTGGTCGGCGGCCTCCCGGGCGGCGACGGCGGTGGCGAGGTCGCGGACGGCCTCCGCCGGGCCGAGCGGCCGACCCGTGTCGTCCAGCGGCTGGAGCCGGCCGCCGGGGCCGTGCGGATCGGGCGCGATGGCGGTCCTGGGTGCCACGGGGGCTGCTCCTCTCCGGCGCGCGGTCGGGCGTGCGGGGACGGGTACGGGGACGCGGGCCCGCGGACGGGCACGCCGCGGCCCGCGACCGACGGGCCCGCGCGTCGACGTTAACGGGTGGGTACGACAACGGGCGGCACGCGGGCCCCGCGAGGGGCGGTAAAAGCACGTGGGCACGGCTCGGGACACGGCGTAGGGTTCGCGAAATGACCGTGAACCCGTTCTTCCAGGCCAGCCCGCTGGTCTACGAGCTCCCGCCGTTCGCCGAGATCCGCGAGGAGCACTACCTGCCCGCGTACGAGCGGGGGATGGCCGAGCAGCTGGCCGAGATCGCGGTGATCACCGCGGACCGGGGCCTGCCGACCTTCGAGAACACCCTGGTGGCCCTGGAGCGCTCCGGGGAGCTGCTGCGCCGGGTCGACGCGGTGTTCCGCAACCAGTCCTCCTCGGACACCACCGACGTGCTGGACGAGGTGGAGGCGAAGGTGAGCCCGCTGCTCGCCGCCCACCACGACGCGATCCACCTGGACCTCGCGCTGTTCGCCCGGATCGAGGCGCTGCACGAGGACCGCGCCGGGCTCGGCCTGGACCCGGAGTCGCTGCGCCTGCTGGAGCGCCGGTACACCGCCTTCGTGCGCTCCGGCGCCCGGCTGGGCGCGGCCGAGCAGGCCCGGCTGCGCGAGCTGAACGCCGAACTCGCCGCGCTCGGCACCACGTTCCAGCAGAACGTGAACGCCGCCACCCGGGCCGCCGCGCTGGTCCTGGACTCCGCCGAGGAGCTCGCCGGGCTGTCCGGGGGCGCGATCGCAGGGGCCGCCGAGAACGCCCGGGTGCTGGGCCACGACGGCCGGTACGTGCTGAGCCTGAAGAACACCTCCGGCCAGCCCGAGCTGGCCCAGCTCACCGACCGCGCGGTGCGCGAGCGGCTGCTGGCCGCCTCGCTCGGCCGGGGCGTCGAGGCCAACGGCCCGCTGGCGATCCGGATGGCCGGGCTGCGCGCCGAGCGGGCCGCGCTGCTCGGGTATCCGAGCCACGCCGCGTACGTGGTGGCGGACGAGACGGCCGGCACCGTCGAGGCGGTCTCCTCGCTGCTGGCCCGGCTGGTGGAGCCGGCGGTGGCCAACGCCCGCCGGGAGGCCGCCGAGCTGGCCAGGGCGGCCGCCGCGGACGGCATCACGGAGATCGCCGCGCACGACTGGGCGTACTACTCGGAGAAGGTCCGGCAGAGCTCCTACCAGGTGGACGCGGCCGTGCTGCGCCCGTACTTCGAGCTGGAGCGGGTGCTGCGGGACGGCGTGTTCTTCGCCGCGAACCTGGCGTACGGGGTGACCTTCACCGAGCGGCCGGAGCTGACGGCCCACCACCGGGACGCCCGGGTCTTCGAGGTGTTCGAGGAGGACGGCACCCCGCTGGGCCTGTTCATCGGCGACTTCCACGCCCGGGCGTCCAAGCGCGGCGGCGCCTGGATGGACGCGATGGTGGCCCAGTCCGGGCTGACCGGGCAGCGCCCGGTGGTGCTGAACAACCTCAACATCCCGCGCCCGGCGCCCGGCGAGCCGGTGCTGATGGACTGGGACGAGGTGCGCACGCTGTTCCACGAGTTCGGGCACGCGCTGCACGGGCTGTTCTCGGACGTGCGCTACCCGCTGTTCTCCGGCACCTCGGTGCCCCGGGACTTCGTCGAGTTCCCCTCGCAGGTCAACGAGATGTGGATGGTCCGGCCGGAGGTGCTGGCCAACTACGCCCGCCACCACGCGACCGGGGAGCCGCTGCCGGCCGAGCTGGTCGAGCGGATGACGGCGGCCGAGGGCTTCGGGCAGGGCTTCCGGACGGTGGAGTACCTGGCGGCCACGCTGCTGGACTGGGCGTGGCACACCGTGCCGCGCGGCGAGGAGGTCGCGGACGCCGAGGAGTTCGAGGCGCGGGCGCTCGCCGCGGCCGGGATCGCGGTGGACGCGATCCCGCCGCGCTACCGGACGACGTACTTCCAGCACATCTTCTCCAGCGGCTACAGCGCCGCGTACTACGCGTACATCTGGTCGGAGGTGCTGGACGCCGACACCGTGCAGTGGTTCGAGACCAACGGGCGCGCGGTGCGGGAGAGCGGTGAGCTGTTCCGGCGCGAGCTGCTGGCGCGCGGGTTCAGCCGGGACCCGCTGGAGTCCTTCCGCGCGGTGGTCGGCCGGGCTCCGGAGACCGGGCCGCTGCTGGCCCGCCGGGGGCTGGTCTGACCGTCACCGTCACGGTCGGGCCGCGGTGAGCGTGACCGTCACGGTTGTGCCCCGGCGGGTGTGCGGGAGCCGGACGCGGACGGTTCCCGCGCGCCCGCCGGTCGGCTGGTCGACCTCGACCCGGGCGCCGGCGGGGGAGACGGCGACCCGGGCCCCGTGCGGGAACGCGGCCGGGGGGAGCAGGAGTTCGCTGCCGCGCCCGGTGCCGTCGGCGTGCCAGCGGACGGTGGCGCCGTCGGCGCGGGCGTCGGTGCGGACGTCCGTGCCCGCGACGGCCACCGGGTACGGGCCGAAGGCGGGTTCGTCGCCGGGGGCGGGGCGCCCGGCCGGGTCGAGCGCGCAGTAGCCGCCGTTGCCCCGGCACCAGTACCACATCGTCCAGCCCTCGGCGAAGCCGTCCATCGCGGCGGTCTGACGGCGGACCAGCTCGGTGTTGCCCGGGGTGCGGGAGTCCGGTGGGCCCCACTCGCCGACCAGGACGGGCAGGCGGTGGGCGGCCGGGTAGCCGGTGATCGCGGCGGTGTACCGCTCCACGAAGCCGTCGGCGGGGTTCCAGTCGGCGCCGCCCTCGACCGCGGTGTCGTAGAAGTGCGGCGCGTAGCCGAGCCGGGCCGCGCCGGGGCGGGGGTCGGCGAAGCCGGGCAGGCTGGTGGGCACGCCCTGGCCGACCAGCACGGTCGGCTCGACGAACAGCCAGGCGCGGGAGTCGGCCCGGCGCACGGCGGCGATCAGGCGGCGGTACATGTCGGCCAGCCGGCCCTGCTCCAGGGCGGAGGCGGCGGCGGCCAGCACGGCCGGGTCGCTCGGGTCGCCGTCCACCGGGCCGAACGGCTCGTTGAACAGGTCGTAGCCCAGCAGCGAGCGGTGGCCGCGCAGTTCGCGGGCGAGCCGGGTGTAGAAGTCGGCCTGCCAGGCGCGCAGGTCGGGGTCGTCGTAGAGGTGGCGGAAGGCGGCCTGGACGGCGGGCTGGAAGTAGCCGGCGAACCAGTCGTCCGGGTCCGGGGTGAACGGCAGGCCGTCGTCCCGGGTGGCCCAGACGGGGACGCCGTTGGTGCCGCCGCCGAACGCGGGCCCGTAGACGTCCTGGTGGAGGTCGACCAGGACCAGCAGGCCCAGCCGGTCGGCCCGGTCGAGGAGCCGCTGGACGCGGTGCAGTTCGGTGGGGTCGAGGCGGCCGCGCCGGGGTTCCAGCCTGGTCCAGGAGACCGGCAGCCGGACCAGGGTGAAGCCCTGGGCGGCGACGGAGTCGAGGTCGGCCGGGGTGGCCTCGGCGTACTTGTCGAGGTTGAAGCCGCGCAGGAGGAGCCGGCGGCCCTGGGCGTCGGTGAGGGCGGTGCGGCCGTCGGCGGCGGTGGCCGTTCCGGTGGGGAAGCGGTCCGGGGGGCCGTCGTGGGCCGAGGCCGGGACGGCGGTCAGGACGGCGGTGGCGGCGAGCAGCAGGGCGACGGCGGTGCGGCGCAGGCGCATCGGGGACCTCGCACGGCGGGGGGTGGGGTGGGGCCCGATGATGCCCGGACTTCCGTGCGCCGCACAAGAGTTCGGTCTACGGGGGACTCAGTCCGCGGCCGGTTCGGGCGCGGTCGGCAGGACGGCGGTCGGCCGGTCCGCGGCGGCGGCCAGCCGGCCCCAGAGCAGGTCGGCCAGCGCCTGCACCATCCGGGCGCGCGAGCAGGGTCTGGTCTCCAGCCACCAGTCCCCGGCGGCCAGCACCATCCCGGTGATGCCCCGGCCCCAGGCCTCGGCGAGCAGGTCGCGGTCGGCGCCGAGGTCGACCTGGCTCTGCACGGCCCGGGTGATCTCCTCGGCGATCTGCCGGAGCGCGGGGGCGAGGGCGTTGCCGGCGCCGCTCGGGTCGCCGGGCTCGGGGTGGGTGAGCAGCCGGTAGACCTGGGGGCGGGCCTCGATGCCGGCGAGGTAGGTGTCCAGGACGTGCTCGACCCGGTCGCGGCGCTCCAGCGGCTCGGCGAGGGCGGCCCGGACGGCGGCCAGCAGTCCGCCGGTGTGGCGCTCGGTCAGGGCTCTGATCAGGCCGTTCCGGTCGCCGAAGTGGCGGTAGAGGATCGGCTTGGTGATGCCGGCCTCGGCGGCGATGGCGTTCATGCTGGCGCCCGGCCCCTCGCGCTGGACGACCCGGTCGGCGGCGTTGAGCAGCTGCTCGCGGCGGGGCTCTCGGGACATGCGCTGCTCCTCGGAGTTGGGGTCTGTCTGGGCGTTGACACCGGTTACCAATCAGTAGCAGACTCCGACGATGTTACCCGAGGTAACACCCCGGTCGGCCGCACACGTCTTCGGAGGCACGCACCATGAGCAGCACGTTCTCGCTGGACCCGGGCGCGGACCAGCTCGCCGTACGCGACTGGCTGCACGGCTTCGCCGCCGACGTGATGCGCCCCGCCGCGGCCGAGTGGGACGAGCGCGAGGAGACCCCCTGGCCGGTCATCCAGGAGGCCGCCAAGCTCGGCATCTACTCGCTGGACTTCTACGCCCAGCAGTACTTCGACCCCTCCGGCGTCGGCATCCCGATCGCCATGGAGGAGCTGTTCTGGGGCGACGCGGGCATCGGGCTGTCCATCGTCGGCACCACCCTGGCCGCCGTCGCGGTGCTGGCCAACGGCACCGACGAGCAGATCGGCACCTGGACCCCGCAGATGTTCGGCACCCCGGAGGACGTCAAGGTGGCCGCCTTCTGCTCCTCCGAGCCGGACGCCGGCTCCGACGTCTCGGCGCTGCGCACCCGGGCGGTGTACGACGAGGCCAAGGACGAATGGGTGCTCACCGGCACCAAGACCTGGGCCACCAACGGCGGGATCGCCGCCGTCCACGTGGTGGTCGCCACCGTCGACCCGGAGCTCGGCGCCAAGGGCCAGGCCTCCTTCGTCGTCCCGCCGGGCACCCCGGGGCTGAGCCAGGGCCAGAAGTTCAAGAAGCACGGCATCCGCGCCTCGCATACCGCCGAGGTGGTGCTGGACGGCGTCCGGGTGCCCGGCAGCTGCCTGCTCGGCGGCAAGGAGAAGCTGGACGAGCGCCTCGCCCGGGCCCGCGAGGGCGTCAAGCGCCCCGGCGGCAGGGGCAACGCGGCGATGGCCACCTTCGAGGCCTCCCGTCCGGCCGTCGGCGCGCAGGCGATCGGCATCGCCCGGGCCGCGTACGAGGTGGCGCTGGACTACGCGAGGACCCGGGAGCAGTTCGGCCGGCCGATCATCGACAACCAGGGCGTGGCCTTCCAGCTCGCCGACATGAGGACCCGGATCGACGCGGCCCGGCTGCTGGTGTGGCGGGCCTCCTGGATGGCGGTCAACAACCAGCCGTTCACGGCGGCCGAGGGCTCGATGTCCAAGCTGTACGCGGGCGAGACCGCCAAGTACGTGACCGCGCAGGCGATGCAGATCCTCGGCGGCAACGGCTTCACCCGGGAGTACCCGGTGGAGCGGATGCACCGGGACAGCGCGATCTACTCGATCTTCGAGGGGACCAGCGAGATCCAGCGGCTGGTGATCGCCCGGGCGATCTCGGGGGTGCCGATCCGCTGACCGGTCGCCGTGGTCGCCCTGGCCGGTGGGCGGCCCGAGAGCGGGTGGCCCGTCAGCGGGCGGCCCAGAAGGTGAGGCCGGCGGCGAGCGCGCCCACCACCGCGCCGACGGCCGTCTGCGCGGCGGTGTGGTCCCGCAGCACCACCCGGGACCACCCGATCAGCGGGACCAGCGCGCCGAGCAGCAGCCAGAGCGGGCCGAGCGCGATGGCGAGGCAGACCACCGCGCCGGTGGCCACGGCGGTGTGCACGGAGACCTTCCACCAGACGGTGATCACCAGGATCGGGACCAGCGAGGCGAACATCGCCAGCACCAGCGCGGTCAGGTCGGCCGGGGCGTCCAGTCCGATCATCACCGCGAAGCTGAGCAGCACCGAGCCCATGATGAGCGGGAAGAGGGTCAGCCGGCGCTGCCGCCGGCCGACGTGACGGTCCGCCACGGTGCCCTTGCGCATGCCGTGGCCGATGATCAGGGTCGGGACGACGGCGGCGAACAGGGCGGCGAACAGCGCCCAGCCGATGCCCGCCCAGCCGTAGCGGAGGCCGCCCAGCAGCGGGAGCAGCACGAGGATCACGTTCTTCGGCTCCAGGCCGTCGGTGATCCGGCGGGCCAGGGCCGTCCGGCGGGTGGGGGCGGGCGGGGCGGGCACGGCCTGGGCCTCGGTCGTCATCGGGGTGGGTGCTCCGGGGGCGGGAAGGGGTGGACGGGTTCCGGCCGGATGATCGTACGGGTGCTGCTGCGACCCCTTCCGCCGGGCCCGCACCGTTCCCGCGTGGAAGCGTTCCCGCTCGGACCCGTTCCCGTTCAGAACCGGGCGGGCCGGCCCTCCAGGAAGGCGGCCAGGCCCTCGCGGACGTCCGAGCCCTCCCGGGCGCGGAGCAGCCAGGGGGCCAGGACCTCGTCGGCCCGCTCGGGTGGGGCGTCCAGGACGGCCTTGGCCGCGCCGACGGTCTGGGCGGAGCGACGGGTCAGCAGCCGGGCGAAGTCCAGGGCGGCGGCGTCCAGTTCGGCGTCCAGCAGGACGCGTTCGGCCAGGCCGAGCGGCAGCGCGTCCCGGCCGGCCACCAACTCGCCGGAGAACAGCAGGTACTTGGCCCGGGCCGGGCCGATCAGCCGGGCCAGCCGTACGGTCGGCACCGCCGGGTAGACCACGCCGAGCTTGGCCGGGGTGATCCCGAGCCGGGCGTCCTCGGCGACGAACCGCAGGTCGCAGGCGACGGCCAGTTGGCAGCCGCCGCCGACGCAGGCGCCGTGCACCACGGCGAGGGTCGGGTGCGGGAAGGCCGCCAGCGCCTCCTCGGCGGCGACGTTGGTCGCGTGGTAGGCCTCCGCGCGGTCCGGATCGCCGTACACCTCGGAGAGTTCGGCGATGTCCGCGCCCGCGCTGAAGGTGTTGCCGGCGCCGGTGAGCAGCAGGACGCGCACGCTCGGGTGGCCGGCCAGCTGCTCCAGCACCTTGGGCAGCGCCTGCCAGACCGCCAGGGTCACCGCGTTGCGGCGGTGCGGGCGGGCGAACTCCAGGACGGCGACGCCGTCCTCGCCGACGTACGCGTTGAGGCCCTCGGCCTGCGCGGGCAGGGCGGAGCGGTCCCGCGTGAGCAGCGGCTGGTCCATGCGCACCTCCGGTCGGTCGTGGTGCGCCAACTCTCTCAGGCGGCGCGGGTGCAGTAGTCGCCGAGGCCGTGCTCGAGCAGGGCGAAGGCGCGGCGGGCCTCCTCCAGGACGGCGGGCAGGGCGTCGGCGGCGCGCTCGCCGGCCAGCATCCGCCGGTGGTTGGCGGCGATCAGCGCGACCCGGACGGCGAGCAGCTGGGCGGTGGCGACCCGGGCGGTCAGTTCGTCGTGGGCCGGGTCCTGGGCGAGCAGTTCGGCGGCGAGCGCGGCGTGCGCCAGCCGGTCGAAGCCGTGGGTGGCGCGGGCGGTCAGCGCGGGGGTGCGGTGGATCAGCCGGACCACGTCGAGCACGATCCGGTCGTCGTTCAGCCCGGCGGCCGGGTCGAAGCGCTCCAGTGCGGCGAGGAACTGCTCGCGCAGCGCCGTCACCGCCGAGGTGCCCGGGGCGCGGTCGCGCACCGCCTGGGCCGGCTCGTCGAGGTGCTGCTCCATCGGGCCCATGACCAGGTCTTCCTTGGTGGGGAAGTAGTTGAAGACGGTCATCTTGGACACCTCGGCGGCGGCGGCGATCTCCGCGACCGAGACCTGGTCGAAGCCGCGCTCGGTGAACAGCGCGACGGCCGTGCGGAAGATCCGCATGCCGGTCTGGAACTTCTTGCGCTCGCGCAGCGGGAGGGCGTCGAGGTCGACGTCGGGGCCGAAGTCCTGTGCGGGTCGCATCGCCATGGGGGGACTGTACCAGGATCAAATGTTGACCTGGCAGAAAGATTGGTTGAGATGAAGAATTGACCGAGTCCAAAAACGCTGCGATGGTGAGGGCGTGCCGCCGGCCGCCCCGGCCCCGGCGTGAACCCGACGGACCCTGGGGGGACCCGACCATGGCCACCGCCGCCGCCGTATCCGCTGCCGCACCCGCGCCGCCGGACACCGCGCTGATGACCCCGGCCCAGCGCAAGCTGGGCATGCTGCTCTGCCTGGTCACGATCGTGCTGGCGGTGCTCGACATGAACATCGTGTCGGCCGCCACCGTGCCGATCGTCCGCGACCTCGACCCCGTCCACGGCGTGGACCGGCTGCCCTGGCTGGTCAGCGCGTTCGCCCTGGCCGCCACCGCGCTGCTGCCGCTGTACGGCAGGCTCTGCGACGTGTACGGCGCCAAGCGCGTGCTGCTCGGGGCCGTCGGCACCTTCCTGCTCGGCTCGGCGCTCTGCGGGGCGGCGCAGTCGATGGACCAGCTGATCGCCTTCCGGGCGGTGCAGGGCGTCGGCGGCGGCGGGCTGATGAGCGTCACCATGGTGGTCATCGCCCAGTTCAAGGACCCGGAGGAGCGCGGCGGCGCCAAGGGCGGGGCCGTGGGCGGGATCGTCGCCGGCCTCGGCATGGCGGTCGGCCCGCTGGTCGGCGCGCTGTTCACCGACCACCTCGGCTGGCGCTGGGTCTTCTACGTCAACCTGCCGCTCGGCCTGCTGGTGCTGGTCGGCGTCGCCCTGGTGGTCAGGCTGCCCCGGGCGACCGGCCGCCGGAGCCTGGACTTCGTCGGCGCGGCCCTCGCGGCGGCCTTCGCGACCGGGCTGCTGCTCGTCACCGAGTGGGGCGGCAAGGACCACGCCTGGACCTCCCCGGTGATCCTCGGGCTCGCCGCCGCGACCCTGGCCGCGCTCGGCCTCTTCCTGTGGCGTCAGGCCACCGCCGCCGAGCCGGTGCTGCCGCTGTCGCTGTTCCGGATCCGCGCGGTGCGGCTGGGCTTCGCGATCCAGGGGCTGGTCGGGATGGGCATGGTCGGCTCGATCATGTACGTGATGCTCTACCTGCAGATCGCCCGGGGCGTCGCCCCGACCTCGGCCAGCCTCTACCTGGTCCCGATGGCGGCCGGGATGACGGCGGCCGGCCTGCTGGTCGGGCGGCTGACCGGGCGCGGCCACCCGCCCCGGACCTTCCTGGCGGCCGGCGCGGGCTGCGCCACGCTCGCCCTCGCCCTGCTCGGCCTCAGCGGGCCGGACACCGGGCTGTGGGCGGTGCTGGCCGAACTCGCCCTGCTGGGCTGCGGGCTGGGGCAGCTGATCGGCCAGCTGGTCACGGTGGTGCAGGAGACCGCGCCCCGGCACCAGCTGGGGGTGGCGACCACCGGGATCCGGTTCTTCCAGAGCCTCGGCAGCGCGCTCGGCGCGGCGCTCTTCGGCACCGTGCTGACCCGGGTCTTCGAGGCGGGCGAGCCGGGGCGGCCGCTCGGCGCGGTCCGGGCGCTGACCGGGGCGGCGCGCGAGCACGCGGTGCGCAGCTTCACGGACGCGGTGGACGTGGTCTTCCTGTCGGCGGGCGGGGTGCTGGCGCTGGCGCTGGTGTGCGTGCTGCGGCTGCGGCCGGCCGAGCTGGCGGGGCCGGCCGGCTCGGCGGGCTCGGCCGGGGCGGCGGGGGTGGCGCCGGCCGCCTGACGGGTCGACGGCCGGCGGGCTGGTGGGCTGGTGGGCCGCCGGGACGGTGCGGTGCGGTTCGGTTCGGTGCGGGGCCCGGTGGGCGGGGGAGTCCACCGGGCCCGGCGCCGTTGCCGGTTCAGGCCCGGCCGGTCCACTCACTGGCCAGCACGGCCCAGATCTCCTTGTCGTAGCGGACCCCGTTGTACGGGTACCACTCGCGCAGCACGCCGTCGCGGGTCATGCCGACCCGCTCGGCGACCGCCCGGCTGCGGGCGTTGACGGAGGAGCACCACCACTCGGCGCGGTGCATGCCGCGGGTGGTGAAGGCGTAGTCGAGCAGCTGCTTGACGGCGGCGGTGATCAGCCCGTGGCCCTCGCCGGCCGGCTCCGTCCAGGCGCCGATCTCGCAGACGCCGGACCGGGCGTCGAAGCTCACGAACATCACGCCGCCGACCAGGGTGCCGTCCAGCCAGATCCCGTAGATCCGCTTCTGGTCGGCGGCCAGGCCGTCGGCGTAGCGCTGGAGGGTGGCGCGGGCGGACTCCAGGTCGACGGAGAAGGTGGCCCAGGGGATCCACGGGTCGGTGTGGGCGCGGGCGCGGTCGAGGTGGGTCAGGAACTCGGGCGCCTGCCAGGGCTCCAGCGGGCGCAGTTCGGCGTTCTCGGTGAGCGGTACGGCAAACACGGGCGGCCTTTCACGGGTGGTGCTGAGGTTGGCTGGACTATTCATAACAAACGTTTGGTACGTAAGATAGCCCCCATGACACCGGCCCGTGGAGACCATGACGCCCGACGCTCGGAAGTCTCCGAGGGGGTGTGGCGGGTGCTCTCCACCCGGGGCTTCGAGGGGCTGACCCTGCGCGCGGTGGCCGCCGAACTGGGTGCCTCCACCGGGCTGTTGACGCACTACTTCCCGAACAAGCGGGCGCTGCTGAGCCACGCCCTGGAGGAGCTGGACCGGCGCTCGCTGGCCCGGCCCCGGCGCACCGCCCCCGCCGACGGCAGCGCGCCGCCGGCCGGCCTGGCCCGGGTGCGGGCGTCGCTGCTGGACGTGCTGCCGCTGGACGGCGAGGCCGCCGCCGACAACCGGATCTGGGTCGGCTCCTGGGACCACGCCTTGGCCGACCCGGAGCTGGCGGCCGCCCACGCGGGCCGCTACGCGCGCTCGCGCACCGCGCTCACGGCGCACGTCGCGGACGCCCAGCAGCTGGGGGAGCTCCCGGTGCGGGCCGACCCGGCCGCGCTCGCGGCGGGGGCGCAGGCCTTCGTGCTGGGCCTGGTGGTCCAGGCGCTGTTCGCCCCGGAGGAGTTCCCGGCGGAGCGGCAGACGGAGCTGCTGGACGCCTACCTGGCCGGGCTGGCCGGGCTGGCGGGGTAGGCCGGGGTGCTTCCGGGCGCGCCGGCTCGGCCCGGGGCGGGCTCCGGCGTGTTCGGGGTGGGGGATTCACCGGGAATTCCGGTTGTTCCGGTTGGCCCCGTTTTTCGCCCCGTTTTCGCGGCGGCCCCGACACGCATGGTCACGAGTTCTGTGCGATGAGTGCGCGGAACGGTTGGTGTACGGGATTACCGACTGGTCCGGAGCGGACACGGAAAGTGTCCGCCGGAGTGGTGGCCTGCGGAATTGCGGGGTGGTGCCCCCAGCAGGATTCGAACCTGCGACCTACCGCTTAGAAGGCGGGTGCTCTATCCGCTGAGCTATGGGGGCGGGACGGGCGGTGCCCTGGCGGGCGCGACCGTGGCCGGGATCGGGCTGGCGAGCGCCGGGGCGCGCGCTGTCCGGCCCCGTACCTGAGGGTGGGGGTGGGGGTGGTGGGCCCTCGCCCTGTCGGGGACAGGATAAGGGTGACCGGTTCCCAGGCCGGGTGTGACGACACCGCCGTTGGTGTGTCGGTTCGGTGGAGCGGTCCGATAATCGCAGGTGAAGGCCGTGAGTGCAGCGGTCTGGGAGTGTTCCGCGCCGGACGTTGTGCAGTCGTTACGGGGCTGCCTCCTCACCCGTTATGGATTCGGCACGGAGAATGCGGCGCCGACGGTGCGGGTGGGGGCCTTAATCGCGGTTGCGCCGGTCGTATGACGTGCGCGGACGGCCGTCGGGGCGCCTTCCGGAGCGCGTTCCCGGGCGGGTTCCGGGGTGCGCCGGCCGGGCGGCGAGCAGCGAGTTTGTTGTCATGGCCGCGAAGAAGCGGGGTCGAAGCGGCGGCGGAAGGCTGAAATTCACCCCTGCGGGTGACAACAGTTCCACAGGCCCGAGTTATCCACAGGATTTCGGAAGTCGGTGGCCCGGATTTCCCCTGAAGTGCACGCTCAAGGCGCACCGGTCGATTCCGTACGGTGCATCGGCGAGAACGGAGGGTGCGCCGTGAGCGAGACGCATGTGACGGTGATCGGCAATGTGGCGACGGAGGTGAGCTACGCCGAAACCAGCGGCGGGGTGCCGATGGCGAACTTCCGGCTCGGCTGCACCGAGCGGCGGTACGACCGGCAGCGCGAGTGCTGGGTGGACGGCGAGACGCAGTGGGTGGCGGTGACGGCCTGGCGGGCGCTGGCGGTCAATCTGATCGGCTCGCTGTCCAAGGGCGATCCGGTGCTGGTGAGCGGCCGGCTGCGGGTGCGCGAGTGGACGGAGGGGGAGGTGAAGCGGAGCCGGGCCGAGATCGACGCCCGATCGGTCGGACACGACCTCACCCGTGGTACCACGGCGTTCCGGTGGGCGGCGGGGGTGCGCGGGCAGCCGCCGGGCGGCGCCGGTCCGGCAGGGGCGGAGGGCGGGGGCGAGGCCGTGCCGGGGTGGATCGTCAGCGCGGTGGAGGCGCGCAGGGGCTCCGGGGCGCCCCCGGCGCCGGCCCCGGCGGCGGTCGCGGCGCCCGTCGTCCGGGCGCTGCCGCCGGGCGGCTGGCCGGCTGCGGGGGAGTCGGGCGAGGTGTCCGGGGCGGAGCGGGGAGGTGGCGCCGAGGATGCCCTGACCTGATCGGTCGGTGACCTTCCCTGTCGACAAATATGTTGATCGAGAACGTCGTTGTGCCCGCACGCGCAATCCGACCGGATAACAGAAAGCGGCCCGGGACTTTCTGGCCGACCGTCAGCTTGTGTGGGACTTGAGGGGATTGATAACGATCCAGATACGGAATCGTCCTGATTTCGCATGGGGGTTTCCGGGCCTCTGGGGCTCAATAGGATTCGTCTGGTTCATACCCGTAGCAGTGCCACAGGGGGCACGCGCGGAACGGCAAGTCGGCGGGCCGCCCACTCGGTGCGGCCCGGCCCGGAGGGATCCCAGATGTTCCAGAGGCAGGGGCGGAGTCTGTCCCGGATAACCACTGTCATGCTCACGACCAGCTTGGCGCTTGGCGGAGGCCTGTTCGCGGCCGGTGCGGCGGTCGCGGCCGGCGCCCCGACCTCGGGCGTGACGGCGGAAGTCCAGAACGAGATGCTCGGCGAGAAGATCGACGTCGAGGGCAAGGGCACCGTCGACGGCGGTCTGTTCACCCTCAAGACGGCTGCCGGGGAGAAGCTCCGGACGTACTGCATCGACTTCGACAACCCGGTCTACCTGGACAGCGGCGCCAAGTACCACGAGGCGGACTGGGCGTCGAGCTCGCTCAACAGCAACGCGAACGCCCCCAAGATCCGCTGGATCCTGGACAACTCGTACCCGCAGGCCAGCCTGACGTCCCTCGCGACGGCCGCCGGCGTCGACAGCCTGACCGACGCGGACGCCGCCGCCGGCACCCAGGCCGCGATCTGGAAGTTCTCGGACAACAAGAACGCCGTCCCGCGCAACGACAAGGCCAAGAAGCTGCGCGACTACCTCGTCGGCGACGCCAACAAGGGCGTCGCGGCCGAGCCGAAGCCCTCGCTGACCCTCTCCCCGGACTCGGTCTCCGGGAAGTCGGGCGGCAAGCTCGGCCCGTTCCTGCTGAACTCCAGCGCGAACGAGGTCAAGCTGACCGTCACCGGCGACGCCGCGGACAAGATCAAGCTGCTGGACAAGGACAGCAAGCCGGTCAACGGCAGCCTGGCCGGTCCGATCGGCAAGGACACCCCGCTGTTCCTGGACGTGCCGGCCGGCACCCCGGACGGCAAGGCCGCCATCAACGCCACCGCCGAGGCCACCGTGCTCAGCGGCCGGGTCTTCATGAGCGGCGTGGACTCCCGCGGCCGCCACAGCCAGACCATGATCCTGGCCGGTTCCACCAAGGTGAACGTCGCCGGCGGCGCCAAGGCCACCTGGAAGCAGGGCAAGGGCGCGCTGATCGACAGCACCGCCAAGGAGGAGTGCGCCACCGGCGGCGTGCGGGTGTCCGTCACCAACAGCGGTGACGAGGCCGCCACCGTCACGGTCGGCAAGCAGCAGGTCGCCGTCCAGCCGGGCAAGACCGAGAGCGTGCTCGTCAAGGTCGAGGAGAAGGCGCACTACGACTTCACCGTGACCGGCCCGAACGGCTACACCAAGCAGTTCACCGGCGTCCTGGACTGCAAGGTCGGCGTGACGCCGACCCCGGCCCCGACCACCCCCGCCGCGACCGGCACGCCGTCCGGCACCCCGAGCGCGGCCCCGTCGGGCACCCCGAGCACCGGCGCCGGCCAGCCGACCCCGGCGACCACCAGCGCCGCCCCGGGCACCGGTGGCCTGGCCCAGACCGGTGCCAATGACTCCACCCCGATCCTCGCCGCCGTCGCCGGTGGCCTGGTCGTGGCCGGTGGCGCCGCCGTCTTCGTCCTGCGCCGCCGCGGCCGCCACGGTCGCACCACCGCCTGAACCGTCCGAACCGCCTGAGGCGCCCGAAGCGCCCGAAGCGACGGAACCGCCCGAGCGGGCCGGGGGTCACCGACCTCCCGAGGCCCTGAGAGCGGCAACCGGCCCGGCTCCCCGCACCCGCTGCGGGGAGCCGGGCCGTCGCGTTTCCCGGGCGGGCCTCCGGGGGCGTCGGCCACGGGGCGGCGGGGCCCGGGGTGGGCGGGGTGCCGGCCGGGGAGAGGCGGCCGGGAGGGCGGGAGCGGGGCACCGGGCGGCCGCCGTCCGGGCGGCGGGGCCGGGGCGGGCGGGAGCGCTTCCGGATACCCCGGTGGGGTCATCCAGGCGATTCGGGCCTCAGGGCCGGGTGCGGCACAATGGAAGGCTGCAAGCCGAATACTCCCGACGACGCCGGAGCGATCTCACGTGGCGGAATACATCTACACGATGCGCAAGGTGCGCAAGGCTCACGGAGACAAGGTCATCCTTGACGACGTGACGCTCAGCTTCCTCCCCGGAGCGAAGATCGGCGTCGTGGGCCCCAACGGCGCCGGTAAGTCCACCGTGCTGAAGATGATGGCCGGCCTGGAGCACCCCTCCAACGGCGACGCCTTCCTCTCGCCCGGTTTCACCGTCGGCATGCTGCTCCAGGAGCCGCCGCTGGACGAGACCAAGACCGTCCTGGAGAACGTCGAGGACGGCGTCAAGGAGATCAAGGGGAAGCTCGACCGCTTCAACGAGATCGCCGAGCTGATGGCGACCGACTACTCGGACGCCCTGCTGGACGAGATGGGCAAGCTCCAGGAGGAGCTGGACCACGCCAACGCGTGGGACCTGGAGGCCCAGCTGGAGCAGGCCATGGACGCCCTGGGCTGCCCGCCCGGCGACTGGCCGGTCACCAAGCTCTCCGGTGGCGAGAAGCGCCGCGTGGCGCTCTGCAAGCTGCTGCTGGAGTCCCCCGACCTGCTGCTGCTCGACGAGCCCACCAACCACCTGGACGCCGAGTCGGTGAACTGGCTGGAGCAGCACCTGGCCAAGTACCCCGGCACCGTCGTCGCCGTCACCCACGACCGGTACTTCCTGGACAACGTGGCCGGCTGGATCCTGGAGCTCGACCGCGGCCGCGCGATCGGCTACGAGGGCAACTACTCCACCTACCTGGAGTCCAAGCAGTCCCGCCTGAAGGTCGAGGGGCAGAAGGACGCCAAGCGCGCCAAGCGCCTCAAGGAGGAGCTGGAGTGGGTCCGCTCCAACGCCAAGGGCCGCCAGGCGAAGTCCAAGGCCCGTCTGGCCCGCTACGAGGAGATGGCGGCCGAGGCGGACAAGATGCGGAAGCTGGACTTCGAGGAGATCCAGATCCCGCCGGGCCCGCGCCTGGGCAGCATCGTCATCGAGGTCGAGAACCTCAACAAGGCCTTCGGTGAGAAGGTCCTGATCGACGACCTGAGTTTCACCCTGCCGCGCAACGGCATCGTCGGCATCATCGGCCCGAACGGCGCCGGCAAGACCACCCTGTTCAAGATGCTCCAGGACCTGGAGACCCCGGACAGCGGCACGGTCAAGGTCGGCGAGACGGTCAAGATCAGCTACGTCGACCAGACCCGCGCCAACATCGACCCGAAGAAGACCCTCTGGGAGGTCGTCTCCGACGGTCTGGACTGGATCAACGTCGGCCAGGTCGAGATGCCGTCCCGCGCCTACGTGTCGGCCTTCGGCTTCAAGGGCCCGGACCAGCAGAAGCCGGCCGGCGTGCTCTCCGGTGGTGAGCGCAACCGCCTGAACCTGGCGCTGACCCTCAAGCAGGGCGGCAACCTGCTGCTCCTCGACGAGCCCACCAACGACCTCGACGTCGAGACGCTCTCCTCGCTGGAGAACGCCCTGCTGGAGTTCCCCGGCTGCGCCGTGGTCATCTCCCACGACCGCTGGTTCCTGGACCGGGTGGCCACCCACATCCTCGCCTACGAGGGCGAGAGCAAGTGGTTCTGGTTCGAGGGCAACTTCGAGTCGTACGAGAAGAACAAGATCGAGCGGCTCGGCGCCGACGCCGCCCGTCCGCACCGGGCCACGTACAAGAAGCTGACCCGAGGCTGACACCCAGCCGTCACAACGGCCCGGCAGACTGCCCTCCGGGGCGGCCTGCCGGGCCGCGGCCCGTCGCCGACCGCCCGCCGCCCGGCGGTGGACGGCGGCGGGCGACCGGACACCGAGGAGAACTCCCGTGGCTCGCCACATCTACGCCTGCCCGCTGCGCTGGTCCGACATGGACGCCTTCGGGCACGTCAACAACGTGGTCTTCCTGCGCTACCTGGAGGAGGCCCGGATCGACTTCATGTTCACCCAGGCCGCCGCGGCCGGTGCCGGGGAGTTCGCGGGCGGCTCGGTGGTGGCCCGCCACGAGATCGACTACAAGCGTCCGCTGGTGCACCGGCCCGAGCCGGTCACCATCGAGACCTGGGTGACGAAGATCGGCGGCGCCTCGCTGACCGTCTCGTACGAGATCAAGGACGTCGCCGAGGACGGCGGCGACATCGTGTACGTCCGGGCGTCCACCGTGGTCGTCCCCTACGACCTGGCCGAGGGCCGGCCGCGCCGGATCTCGCCGGTGGAGCGGGAGTTCCTCGGCCGCTTCATGGACGAAGAGCCGGTAGTCGCCGCCGTCTGACCGCACCCGACGATTCGAGCTGAACCACTGTGACCATCACCGCCCGTCTCGCCCTGACCGACACCGGGGAGGCCGCCGACCTCTCCGCCTTCCTGCTGCGCCTGCTGCGCTTCGACCGGGCGGCGGCCGTCCGGATCCAGGCGGTGGGCCCGGGCGAGGGGGACGGCGTGCTGGCGGTCTTCGGACGGCTGCCGCTGGGCGACTCGGGCGTGCTGGCGATCCGCACGGCCCGGCTGGACGGTCTGGACGAGCCGGTGGACCTGACCGTCTCCGCGGGCCAGCTGCTGGACGGCGTGGACGCCGGGTCGGGCGCCGTCGCGCTGCCCGCGCCGGTGACCGGTCCGGCCTGGGCCGGGCTGCTGCCGCCGCGCACCGGCTGGCGCCCGGTCGGCACTCCGCCGGCGGCCGAGGTGTGCCGCGAACTGATGGCGGCGGTCAGGGAGTTCCGCGAGCGCAGCGAGGCCGTCCCGGAGCACCACCGCACCCGCGCGGTGCTGGACCGGCTGGCGGACGAGGTGTGGTCCCGTCCGGTCTCGGTGCTGCCGGAGCTGCCGCTGCGCGCCGTGCACGCCTCGTACCGGATCGGCTTCCTGAGCCCCGAGGCGCCGCTCTCGGTGCACCGGGCGGGCGGCTGGCTGCGGTTGAGCTCCCCGGTGGGCTCGGTGGTGGTGCGGACCGCGGCCGCGCCGGGCGCGGGGCTGGGCCTCAGCCCGCTCCGGTAACAGCGGTCCGGGGCCAGTCCCGCTCCGCCGACGAGTGGTCCGGCCCCGGCCCGCCCCGCCGAGGAGCGCTCCGGGCTCAGCCCGGGGTGTTGATCATCGAGGCGGCGGCGTAGACCAGGTACTCGAGCAGCTGCTGCTCGTGCTCGGCCGGCAGCTCCAGGTCCGCGACGGCCGCCCGCATGTGGGTGAGCCAGGCGTCGTGCGCGGCCTTGTCGACCTTGAACGGTGCGTGCCGCATCCGCAGCCGCGGGTGGCCGCGCCGCTCGCTGTAGGTGCGCGGGCCGCCCCAGTACTGCATCAGGAAGAGGGCCATCCGCTCCTCGGCGGGCCCGAGGTCCTCCTCGGGGTACATCGGCCGCAGCAACTCGTCCTCGGCGATGCCTTCGTAGAACCGGTGGGCCAGCCGCCGGAAGGTCGGCTCACCGCCGACCTGGTCGTAGAAGGTCTCCTCGCTCAACGTGCCTCGCTGGATCTCTCTCACCCGACCATGGTCGCAGACGCCGACGGGGTCGTACACCGGGACCAAAGGCGTACGACCCCGTCGGGAGGGGACCGGCGGACGTCGGCGCGGACGTCGGCGTAGCAGATCAGCGCCGGACGGTCAGTCCTCCCAGCGGAACAGCTTCCAGGAGATGCCGGTCAGCACGGCCGCGAAGAGCAGCAGGCCGCCCATGGTCGGCACGGCGTCCATGACGCCGCCGCCGCGGGTGAGCACCGACTGGGCGGATTCGACCAGGTAGTGCAGCGGCATGACCTTGGAGACGGCCTTCAGCCACTCCGGGGCGCCGTCCAGCGGGAAGAACGAGCCGGACAGGAAGGACATCGGCAGCACGATGATCTGCGAGATGCCGTTGGCCGCCTCCTCGGTCTTGGCGACCGAGCCGGCCAGCAGGCCGATCGACATGAAGGCGAGCGTCGCGCAGGCCACCAGCGGGATGACCAGCCACCAGTTGCCGGTGAGTTTCAGCCCGAAGAAGCCGGTCGCGACCACCAGGAAGACGGCGGTCTGCAGGAACGCGGTCAGCAGCGAGACCAGGACCCGGGAGCTGATCACGGTTCCGGCGCTGAGCGGGGCCAGCCGCAACCGGCGCAGCACCTTGGTCTTGCGCCAGTTGACCAGGGTCAGCGCGGCACCGAACACCGCGCCGGTGGCGACGGCCCAGCCGAGCAGGCCGGGGGTGAGGAACTGGATCGGCTTGAGCGACTTGTCCTCGACCTGCTGGGAGTCCAGCACGAAGGCCGGCTTCTGCCCGGTGGCGGCCTGGTTGGCGCTCTGGACCACCGAGTTGAGGATGCCCTGGAGCGCGCCGGCCCGGACCTGGTCGGCGGCGGTGTAGCGCAGCTCGACCGTGCCGTTCGGGCCCTGCTTGATCAGCGCGTCGTAGTCGCCCTTGCGGACCTTCTCCAGCGTGCCGGCCTCGTCGTCGGTCTTCGTGATGGTGAGGACCTTGTCCAGCCCGGCCCGGTCCTCGCCCTGGATCGAGTCGAACAGCTTCACCGCGCCGACCTGCGCCACCTTGGCGTGCGGGCTGCCGGAGCCCTTGGTCACGGAGCCGAAGAAGACCAGGAACACCAGCGGGAACAGCAGGATGAAGAAGGCCGCGGTGCGGTCGCGCTTCATCCCGAGCAGCATGGCGCGGGACAGGCTCCAGAACGCGCTGACCCGCTCCCGCTCGCCGGCGGCCGGGCCGCCGCGCCGGGCGGGGGCCTGCGGCTCGGTGGGGGTGGTGGCGGTCATGCGCGGAACTCCCGTCCGGTCAGCTGGAGGAAGACGTCCTCCAGGGTGGCGCCGCGCACTTCCAGGCCGCGCAGCGCGTTCTGCTCGGCGAGGACGCTGAGCACCGGAGCCGGGAGGCGGGTGGAGACGGAGAGCGAGACGCTGTCGTCCTCCAGGGTGGCGATCTCCGCGCCGGCCGCGGTCAGCAGCTCCCGGGCGCGCTCGAGCGGGAGCTGGCCGGAGGCCACGCTGATCCGGACGGTGTCGTCGATCTCGCGGATCAGCGCCGCCGGGGCGCCGGTGTGCAGGATCTTGCCGTGGTCCATGATCGAGACCCGGTCGCAGAGCACCTCGGCCTCGTCCAGGTAGTGCGTGGTCAGCACGACCGTGCGGCCCTCGGCGTTGATGTCCCGCAGGAGGTCCCAGAGGTTGCGCCGGGCCTGCGGGTCCAGCCCGGTGGTGGGCTCGTCCAGGAAGACGAGCTCCGGGTCGTGGGCCAGCGCGCAGGCGATCGACAGGCGCTGGGCCTGGCCGCCGGACATCTGGTCGGTCAGGGTCTCGGCCTTGTCCGAGAGGCCGACCCGCTCCAGCATCGCGTCGGCCCGCTTGGGGCCGACCCCGTAGAACGACGCGAAGGTGCGGATGGTCTCCCGGGCCGTCAGTTTCCGGAAGAAAGCGGAGGCCTGGAACTGCACGCCGATTCGCGGCAGCAGTTTCGGATTTCGCGGCCAGGGCGCCATGCCCAGCAGCTCGACCCGGCCCTCGTCCGGTTTCCGGACGCCCTCCAGGATCTCCATCGTGGTGGTCTTCCCGGCGCCGTTCGGGCCCAGGATCCCGTAGAACTCGCCGGCCTCGACGGTGAACGACACCCCGTCGACGGCCTGCACATCCCCGTACCGCTGGCGGATGCCGTCAGCGGATATAGCAGCAGTCATGTGGCCTGAGCCTAGGGGCAGGGAAGGCTCCGGCGCACGCCCGCGGCGGCGAATTTGCGGATATTTTGAGGATGACCCAAACAAATCCGGGCCGGGCGGATGTCGAATTCCGCCCGGCCCGGCCGGAGTTGTCACCGACGTGTGGTCAGGTAACGATTTGACGGGTTTTCAGTCGGAGAATCCCCTCCGACCGGCGGCCGGTCAGCCGCGGTGCACGGTGATGGTGGTCCAGGCGCCGATGTGGATCCGGTCGCCGTCGTTCAGCGGTACCGCGGTGTGCGGCGGGACGGGCTCCGCGCCGCCGTTCATGGTGGTGCCGTTGGTCGAGTCCTGGTCCACCAGGACCCAGCTGCCGTCCGCCTGTTCGGCGAGCAGCGCGTGCTGGTGCGAGGCGCCCGGGTCCTCCGGCGGGACGGACAGGTCGATCTCCGGCACCGTGCCGCGGTGCTGGCTGCGCCGCCCGATCCGCAGCTGGCCGCGGCCGGTCAGCGGGATCCGGCGCTCGGGGCAGTACGGCGGGAAGAACAGGCCGGCCGCCTCGGGGCCGCTGCGGGCCATCATGTCGGTGAAGTAGTCCCGGTCGGCCGAGACCACGGCGATCCAGTTGGTCCGCACCGGCTCGGCCGGGGCGGTCTCCTGGGGCTGCTGGGGGACGGGCGGGGCCAGGTTGAACGAGGTGCCGAAGTCGCCGCCGCGGTTGTTCGGGCCGGGGCCGGTCGGCTGGGCGTACACCGGGCCGGAGTCCTCGCGCACCGAGGTGTCGGGGAACGCGCCCTCCGGCGGCGGGTAGCCGTAGGTGTGCTGGTGCGCCGGGGCCTGGGGCTGCTGGGGGACGGGCGGGGCGACGGCCTGCTGGGCCGCCGGCGGCTGGCCGAGCGGGGACTGCCCGAGCGGCTGCTGGCCGAACGGCGGTTGGCCGTGCGGCGGTTGTCCCGCCGGGGCATGGCCGTGCGGCGGCTGACCGGCCTGGGCGTGGCCGTGCTGGGCCTGCTGCGGCGGGGGGCCGCCGTAGGAGGCCGGGATGTTCAGCGGCGGCTGCTGCGGCGGCTGTTGCTGCTGCTGTGCCGCGCCGGGCACCTGGCGGCGCGAGGGCGTGGAGAGCTCGTAGTCGTAGCCGCACTCCTCGCAGAACCGTCCGGTCTGCGGGCTGCGGCAGATCGGGCAGACGGCCAGGCCCGCGGTGAGGCCCTGCGGTCCGGCCTGCGGCGGGACGGCCCCGTGCGGGGGTACGGCCCCGTGTCGGCCCGGGGGCACCAGGCCGGGCGGCGGCAGGGGTGCCCCGGGCGGCGGGACGGCCCCCGGCGGCATCGGCGGCGGAGGCGGCGGCGCGCCGAAGGAGGCGCCGCCGTACCCCGGGTGTCCGGAGTGCGCGCCGGGCGCGGAGTCGCCCCCGTGCGCCCCCGGGTAGCCTCCGTGCGCCCCCGGCGCAGGGGCCGGCGGAGTCATCGGGAAGCCGCAGAAGTCGCACCAGTCCTCGGCCTGCGACTCGTGGCCCCTCGGGCAGATCGGCATCAGGTCCCCCTCGTTTCGGGCCGGCTCCGTGCGGCGTCGCGCCGGGGTGCCGGCCCGGTCACGTCTTCAGCGGTCACTTCTTCACACGTACCGTCTTGGTCGACCGGGTCTCAAGGGTCATCGAGTCGGCCTCGCTCACGTTCTTACGGAACCGAACCGTACCCTCCTTCGGGTCCACCACGTCCACCACCTTCTGGAGCAGCTTGTAGGTGCCCTCGTTCCCGGTCGCGTGGGCGATCCGGACGGCGGCGCCCAGCTTGGCGGTCGCCCGGTCGACGTCCCCGGCCCGGTGGGCCTCCAGGCCCTCCTGGATGGAGGAGGCGAGCTCGGCCTGCCCGGTGTAGTGGGCGACCTGCGGGCTGATCCGGGTGGAGGAGGCCAGGTCGTCGGTCCAGACCGCCTTGACCAGGCCCTGGGTGAGCACCTCGGGGGTGCCGCCGGCGACCTGCTCGGGCAGCACCAGGCTGATCCGGGCGGCCAGCATCTCGTTGCCGACCGAGGCGGCCGGCACCTCGACGCAGACGTGGTAGTCGCGGCTCTCGTCGCCCCAGGAGCCGGTGGGGTAGTCGCCGGCCCGGGGGCCGGCCTCGGTGCGGCGGGAGCTCAGGTCCTCGACCGCGGGGGCGACCTGCTTGACGAACCGGACCCTGGCGTTGGCCGGGGTCCAGATCCGCAGCGCGACGTCGGCGACCTGCTTGCCCATCGCGCCGGCCATCATCGAGCGGAAGTCCTCGGCCAGGCCGGAGGGCTCGGCGACGATGTCGGTGGTGCCGAGCAGCGCCGAGGAGATGCGGCGCAGCTCGTCGATCCGCCAGTCGGTGCCCACGCCGCGGCAGTCGGCGGTGAAGTGGCCGGTCACCCGTTCGACGGTGCGGGCCAGGTCCTCGGCCGACTCGTGCTCGTTGTTGCCGTCGGTGAGCAGGACGGCGTGCCGGATGGCGATGTCGCGGCGGGTGAGGAAGAGCTGGTCGGCCTTGGCCAGCCAGGTGCCCATCGCGGTGCCGCCGGCCGCGGTGAGCCGGCGCAGCGACTCCTTGGCCTGCGCGCGGGTGGTGGCGGAGGCGGTGGCGAGGGTGCCGTCGCCGGGGTAGATGTCGCGGGCCTCGTGGGTGCCGGCGACGACCGCGAAGGCGGTGCCGTCGCGCAGCGCGTCGATGGCGGCGGCGGTGGCCTCGCGGGCGCCGTTGATCTTGGTCTTGGGGTAGTCCATCGAGCCCGAGCAGTCCACCAGGACGACCACGGCCGCCGCGGTGCCGGCGCCCGCCGCGGTGGCGTCGGCGAAGCCGAGGGGCCGGCCGCCCGAGGTGCCGCCGCCGGTCGCCGTGACGGTGACGATGGCGTTGACCTCGCGGGCGCCGTCGGCCAGGTACTCGTTCTGGAAGATCTCCACGTTGAACCTGGGCAGGTTCGGCTTCGCCAGTGTTGCCATGGGGCGGTCGGCTCCCGTCGGGTGAGGGGTGGACGTGCTCAGGACGGTGGGGCGGCCCGCCGGGCGGGGCCGGCGGGCCGTGCCGCCGGAGCGTCCGGCGGGTGGTCGGGTCAGGCCGTCGGCGGGTGCGGCGGCTGCGGCGGGACGGGCGGAACGGCGGGCGCGGTCGGCGGGACGGACGGCGCCGGGGGGACCGGGGGTACGGGCGGGGCCGGGGGCAGCGGGGCGGCGGCGGAGCCGATCACCGGGAGGTCCGGCAGGGTCGGCTCGTAGTCCTCGTCCTCCTCCGGGGCCGGCCGGGCGGCCGCGCGCGGAGCGATCACCGGCAGGTCGAACGCGGTGGGGGTCTCCTCGGCCGCCTCGAGGGCGGCGGCCGGCGGGTCGATCGGCAGCACGGCGACGGTGATGTTGTCGTGGCCGCCGGCCGCGACCGCGAACTTCACCAGGGTCTGCGCCGTGGCGAGCGGTTCGGTGCGGGCGTCCGGGCGCACGTAGTACGCCAGGTCGGTGGCCGCCTCGGCGTAGTTCCACAGCCCGTCGGTGCAGATCAGCACCACCCCGGGGACGTGCGGGGTGAAGTCGAGGGTGTGCGGCACGACCTCCTCGGCGTCGGCGCCGAGCCAGCCGGTGATCGCGTGCGCGCGGGGGTCGGCGTAGGCCTCGGCCTCGCTCATCAGCCCGGCCTCGACCATCCGGGCCGCCCAGGAGTCGTCCTGGGTGAGCCGGAACGGCTCGGCGGCGGCGCGGTCGTCCGGGATCCAGTACGCCCGGGTGTCGCCGACCCACCCGATGGTGACCCGGCCGCCCGCGGCTATCGCGCTGACGAAGGTGCAGGCGGGCGCGTTGAGGTCGGGCCGGGTGGGGCCGGCGCCGTCGGTGGCGAGGCCGGCGACCGCGTCGGCGGCGTCGGCGACGGCTTGGCGCATCGCCGAGTTCGGGTCCCGGCCGGCCTCCAGGGCGGTCAGCAGCGACTCGGAGGCGGCGTCCACGGCGGTCTCCGAGGCCTCGTCCGGGCGGTCGGAGGAGGAGACGCCGTCGCACACCACGGCGACCACGACCGGCTCGCCGCCGGGCAGCGAGGTCGCGGCGACGGTGAAGGAGTCCTCGTTGCGGTGGTGGCGCACGCCGCGGTCGCTGACCCCGGCGACGCCCCCGAGCGCCTTCTCCATGTGGTCGCGCGGGCGCGGCTGGGCGCTGCCGCAGCCCTCGCAGTAGCCGTCCGGGGCGACCTGCGGCTGCCCGCAGTGCACGCAGACCTGCCCGCGCGGCGACGGTACGGCCTCGCCGCGGGCGGCGGCCCAGCTCGTGGGCATCGAGCCGGGGGCCGCCCGGCCGTCCCGGCCGGTCCCGCAGGAGCCGCAGTAGGCGTCCTCCTGGTCCATCGGCTCCGAACAGCTCGGGCACTCGGTCTGCTGCGGCATCTGCTACACCCACGTCCTGGGACGGGCACGGTTGGCCCGTTCCACCATCTCGATCCTGGTCTCCGCCCGGTCGGCCAACCGGGCGAGTACCCGGTAGGACTGTTCCAGGGCGAAGCGCAGTTCCCGCTCCTGTGCGGGACGTCCCAGTACCACCAGGTCGGTGGTCCGCCGGCCGGCCGCCTCCTCGGCGCCGACCCAGCCGAGGGCCGTGTCGAGCACCTCGACGGCGAGCTCCTCGCGGCGGCGGGCGTCCAGCCGCAGCGCGGTCAGCTGCGCGGAGCTCGCGCCGAGGTCGGCGGCCAGGTCGTCGGTGGTCCGGCGCTCGCGCAGCCGGGCCCGGACGGCGGCGATCCGGGCGGCGGTGTAGTGGCTGGAGGTGGCCGGGACGGTCTCCAGGACGCGGACCGCGGCGGTCCGGTCCTCCTCGGCCAGCCGGACCCGGGCCAGCCCGAAGGCGGCGCTCAGGTAGGCGTGGTCGGTGGCCCACACCAGCCGGTAGAACTCGGCCGCGTCGCCGCCGTCGCCGAGCAGCTCGGCGCAGATGGCGAGGGCCAGCTTGGGGGCGGCCTCGCCGGGGAAGGCGTCGTAGACCGCGTCGAAGGCCTCCGCGGCGGCCCGGAGGGCGGTGGAGGAGCCGTCGACGAGGGCGGTCAGCCCGCGGTACCAGACCACCCGCCAGTCGTCCGGCTGGTCCCGCTCCAGCTCGGTGAGGCGGTTCACGGCGTCGTCGTGGCGGCCGAGTTCGAGCAGGGCGCGCAGTTCGCGCAGCCGGCTCTCGACCGAGACGGCGGGCGCGGCGGCCAGTGCGGCGAGCGTCTCCTCGGGGTCGGGGGTGACCAGGACGGCGAGGAAGCCCGCGTTCGGGTCGCCGGGGTCGACCCGGGGGACGGGCAGCGCGAGGGCGGCGGCGGCCGGGTCCAGGGGGGCCACCCGGAGCTGCCCGGCCTGTTCGGTGGGCAGGACCAACTCGGTGTCCACGACGCGCAGTTCGGGGCCGAACAGGGTGGAGGGCGCGGGCCGGGGCCGGTCGTCCTGGAGGGCCAGGACCTCCCGCAGCACGCCGGTGAGCTGGTCGGCCATCTCCTCGGCGGAGGCGAAGCGGCGGGCCGGGTCCGGGTCGGTGGCGCGGACCAGGAAGCGGTAGTACGACTCGTACCTGGCGAAGACCTCGACCTGTTCCGGGCCGGGCAGCGAGTCGCGGTAGGTGCCGCTGTAGCCCTGGAAGTCGAAGGTGAGCACCGCGAGGGTGCGGGCCACGGTGTACAGGTCGGAGGCGACGGAGGGGCCGTCGGTGGCGATCTCCGGGGCCTGGTAGCCGATGGTGCCGTAGATCGGGCCGTCGTCGTCGAAGCGGCGGACCGCGCCCATGTCTATGACCTTGAGCGTGTCGCCGCTCTGGATCACGTTGTCGATCTTGAAGTCGCAGTACACCAGGCCCCGGCCGTGCAGGTAGCCCAGGGCCGGCAGCGCCTCCAGCGCGTACGCGATCCCCTGCTCGACGGGCAGCGGTTCGCGCCGGCCGTCCGCGGTGCGGCGCTCGTTGGCGATGTCCTTGAGCGACTTCCCGCCGACGTACTCCATCACGATGTAGCCGTCGGTGGAGCCGGTGCGCAGGTCCGGGTGCTCGGCGAAGTTGATGATCCGGACGATGTTCGGGTGGTCCACCTCGGCCAGGAAGCGCCGCTCGGCGACGGCCGCCGCGAGCGCGTCCTCGTCCCCGGTGTCCAGCAGGCCCTTGAGCACCACCCACTTGTCGTGGACCCGCCGGTCCACCGCCAGGTAGATCCAGCCGAGCCCGCCGTGCGCCAGGCAGCCCACCACCTCGTACTGCCCGCCGACCAGGTCGCCGCGGCGCAGCTTGGGCGTGAACGAGTACGGCGTGCCGCACTTGGTGCAGAAGCCGTCCGGGCGGCCGGGGCGGCCGTTCTTCTCCCGGCCCACCGGGGTCTCGCACTTGGAGCAGAACCGCTTGCGCTCGGGCACCTCGGGGTCGGCCAGCACCGCCTGGGACGGGTCGGCCGCCTCGACGGTCGGCACGGTGACCAGGCCGGCGCCCAGCCGGTTGCGGGTGCCGGCGGTGGAGCCGCCCCGGGTGGAGCGGACCGAGAGGGAGCGGCTGCTGCCGGTGCGGGTCGAGCGGTGCGAGCGGGAGCGGCCGGACATCGAGCGGGCCGAGCCGGTGCGGACCGACAGCGAGCGGGCGGAGCCGTCGTGGCCGGAGCCGCGGCCGGAGCCGTTCCGGCCGGGGCCGGGGGAGACCCGGGCGGAGGGGACGTGGGGCTGGGTGACGCCGGTGTCGCCGCCGGGCGGGGTCAGGCCGCACTCGTCGCAGTAGCCGTCCGGGTCGATGGTGCCGGAGCAGTCGCGCGGGCAGGGCGCGCCGGGGCCGGCGGCCGGTGTCCCCGTGGCCCCTGTCGCCCCCGCGCCCGGTGCCCCCGCCGCTCCGGTCGTCGCGGTGGTCCCGCCCGCCGGGGCGAGCCCGCACTCGTCGCAGTAGCCGTCGGCGTCGATCCTGCCGCTGCCGGAGCACTCCGGCCGTTCGCACGTCCCGCCCATCACCCTCAGCCCCCCTGGACCTGTCCGTCGGCCGGCTCCTGGCCGGCCGCCTCCTGTGCCTGCCCGGCCTCGGTCTGGGCCGGGCGCAGCGACTGCTGGAACCGGGCCACCGCGGCGGCCGCCGCCCGCAGGTCGCAGGGCGCGCTCCACAGCAGCCAGCGCGCCTTCTCGTACCGTTCGATCACTTCGGGGTCCTCGGAGACCCGCAGCCGGGCCGCCATCGCCTTGTAGGCGTCCAGCCGGCCGCGCAGCTCGGCCCGGACGGCCAGCGGCTGGGTCACCTCGGTGAGCGACTGCCGGGCCCGGCCCAGCTCCTTGGCGGCGGCGTCCTCCAGCGTGTCCAGCAGCGGCGCCAGCCGGCCCCACTGCCCGGCCTGGCGCAGGTCCAGGGCCGCGACGATCCGTTCGCGCAGCGCCGAGGCCGGTCCGGGCACCGCCGGGACGTCGCTGGACGCTATCTTCGCCAGCACCTCGCCGCGCGCCCGGCGGGCCTCGGCCAGGGTGGCGTCGGCCCGCTGGAGGAGGTCGCCGACGCCCTGGAGGCGCTCCTCGGCCTCGTCACGCAGCCGCAGCAGGTCCTCCAGCTCCAGCCGGACGCCGTCCAGCGCCCGCCCGGCCCGGTCGAACCGCTCGGTGTCGACCACCCCGGCCGGGCCGGCGAAGGCCGAGCCCTCCGGGACGGTGCCGCGCTGGGCGGGCACCCGGGCCGGGCGCCACAGCGCCAGCGGGTCCCCGTGGACCTCGGCGCGCAGCCCGGTGAGGTCCTGCTCGATCCCGGCCAGGTCGTCGCCCAGCGGGTGGCTCCCGGTGCGCACGCCGAGCGAGGCGGCGAGGGTGCGCACCCGCTGGAGCTCGGCCAGCAGCAGGTCGATCCGGGCGGGCAGCGCCGACCAGACCGCGTCGGCGGCGCTGACCACCTCCAGCACGGTGGCGTACCAGGAGTTCATCCGGACCATCAGCGCGTCCAGGCTGATCCGCTCGACCAGCCTGGCCGGCGCGCCGAGCACCTGCGGGCCGTCCGGCACCACCCCGCCGGGGACGGTCACCGCGTCGCCGGTCAGCAGTTCGCTCAGCTCGGCCAGTTCGGGCGCGCCGGGCTTGGCCTTGCGGGCCCGGACGGCGCGCGCCGAGGCCAGCGCCTCGGAGTAGCGGTCGAACAGCGCCCAGAGCAGGGGCAGGCCCTTGCCGGCGACGGACCAGCGCTCCAGGGTGCGTCCGGACAGCTCGGCGCCGTCCAGCAGCCGCAGGCCCGAGTGGTCCTGGAGGGCGAGCAGCGCCGACTCGACCGCGTCCCGCTCCGCGCCGAGGCGGGCGAGCGCGCGGTCGACCTCCTCCCGGTTCAGTACCGGGCCAGCCGATGCCGCCACCGCGGTGTCCTTCCTTCCTCGCGTGCGATCCCGACGTGCCTGACGTACCTGACGTGCCTGACGTACCGGACGTGCGGTCCCACGACAACCCCCGTGTCCACCACCGGTCTCCCCGTGGTGATCGTCCCGAACCCTAGCCGGTGGCCGTTCGGGCGGAGCGGGCGCGGGGCGTCAAGGCACCGTCAACGCCCCGCTGACGGCCCGCGCGCTACCTCCTCCGCGCCGTCCCCCGCGTCGCCCCCGGACCGGCCCGGGGCGGACCCCGGGGCGGCCCCGACGCCGGCTCAGCGGGTGCCCGGCCAGTAGCGGTCGGCCTCGTTGAGCATGTACGGCTTGAGCCAGTGCTCGTACGAACGGGCCCAGTCGCCGCGCGCGTAGTAGTCGGCCAGGACCTGGTTGACGCGGGCGGTCAGGTCGGTGCTGTCCTTCAGCATGGCGACGCCGACCACCTCCGGCTGGGCCTCGCCGTCCACGATCCGCACGGTCTGGTCCTGCGCGGCCTGACCGGCCGCCAGGCCGTTGTCGGTCATGGTCGCGTCGACCTTGCCGAGCTGCATCAGGACCAGGCAGTCCAGCTGGTTCTCCACCGTGACGACCTGCCGGGCGGTCTTCTTCTCCGTGACCACGGTCAGCGCGGTGGAGCCGGCGGCGGCGCAGACCCGCTGGTCCTTGACGGCGTCGTCGATGTTCTTCGCCGGCGAGGCCGTCGGCACCAGGACGCGCTGGGTGATGTTGAAGTACGGCTTGGAGAAGGCGACGTCCTCCATCCGCTTGCAGTTGATCGTCATGGTGCGGACGATCAGGTCGACCCGGCCCTTCTTGATGGCGTCGATCCGGTCGGCCGTGGCCACCGGCTTGAGCACCACCTTCTCCGGGTCGCCCATGACGGCCGCGCCGATCGCCCGGGCGAGGTCGATGTCGAAGCCCTCGATCTGGCCGGTGTTCGGGTTGCGGGCGCCCCAGCGGTAGCTGTTCTGGTCCACGCCGATCACCAGGCTGCGCCTGGCCTTGATGGCCTTCACGGCCGGGCCGTCGTCGGTGCTCGGCGGCACGCTCTTCGTGACGTCGCAGCCGTCGGCCTGCTCCTGCTGGTCCTGCTTCGTCCGGTGCACGGCCGCCGGCGCGGCGCCGACCGGGCCGCCCCCGGCGAGCACGGCCGCGCCGGCCGCCAGCAGGGCCACCGCGACGGCGGGCCTGGTCCTCCTCCCGGAACCGCCGGAACCGCTGGAACCTCTGAAGCTCCTGAAACCCCTGGTGCGCATCGGTCGCTCTCCCCCTTGCCCGTTACCGGTACTCGGCCAGTCGCCGGCCCAGGCCGCGCAGCGCGGCGGCCGCGGCCACCAGGCCGAGCAGCGCGGCGGCGACGGCGGCGGTGCGCAGGTCCCCGCCGGTGCCCTCGGCGGCCTGCTTGAAGCGGTCCTGCTCGATGTCGGCGGCCTGGGCGAGCGCCTTGTCGGTGGCGTTGAAGGAGGCGTCGGCGGTGGCCGCGTCGCCCTTGGCCGTCACGGTGGCCTCCAGCGCGCCCTGGTAGTCGGCCTCGAACACCTCCCGCTTCCGGGCCTCGTCGTGCCGTTTGCGCCACTCGTCGAACTGCTTGGCGGCCTCCCGGACGCCCGGCTGGGCGGCCGAGGGGGCCAGGCGGAGGGCCTCCGGCAGCGAGCCGGCGGACCGGTCCGCTGGGACGTCCGTGGTTCCGGCGAGGTCTCCGACGGCCTTCGTCCACTGGTCGGCGTACTTGGTGGTCGAGCCGCGGGCGACGAAGTGGAGGTTCTCCGCCAGCCGGGCGGTCAGTACGTCCGCCCGGGCGGTGTTGAGCGCCTTCAGCGGGGCCGCGCCCTCGTGGACGCTCCGCTTGAGCGCCGCGCTGGTGGTCAGACCGGTGACGGCCAGCCACAGCCCGCCGGCCAGGACGGCGGCGGTGGCGCCCAGCAGCCCGATGTTGAACACCCGGTTGGTGCGGCGGAACAGCGTGAGCTGCACCCAGGCCAGCGCGGCCAGGGTGACCAGCGCCAGGCCGTACGCCCCCCACGGCACCGCCTTGGCCTCGGCGTAGTCGTCGGCCAGCTCCTGGTTCTCGGCCGCGGCCAGTTCGGCGGCGGCCGGCAGCAGCACGGTCTGCATCTGCTCGGAGGCGTACCGCAGGTAGGCGCCGCCGAGCGGGATGCCCTGCCGGTTGTCGGCCCGCGCGGTCTCCACCAGGCCGGCGTAGGCGGGGAGTTGCTGGTTCAGCCGGGAGAGCGAGCCCTGGGCGGGCGAGGTCGCGGTGGTCCGGGCGGCGGCCTGGGCGACCAGCTTGGCGGCGGTGGCGATGTCCTGCTCGTAGCGGGTGCGGACCGCGTCGGGCTCGGCGCCGGCCAGCAGGAAGCCGCTCGCCGCGGTGGTGGCGGCGTCGGCCAGGCTGCGGTGGATCTCGGCGGCGTCCCGGCTGAGCGGCTGGCTGTACGAGACCACCCGGTCGGCGGCCTGCGCCCTGGTCTCCAGCTGCCAGGCGGTGAGCCCGCCGAAGGCGACGGTGAGCACCGCGAGCACCACGCCGGCCAGTCGCAGCCGCCCTGGGGGCGTGCGGGTGGCCTGTGCGAGCCGGGCGCGCACGCCGGTGGCGACGGCTGCCGGAGGGCGCTTCTCGGGCGCCCCACCGGGTCTGGCCGCCGGGGGCGCCCCGCCGGACTTCGCGAGCGGGGCCGATCCGGGGACGGCCGGTGCCCCCGGTGCGGCCGCCGCCACCGGCACGGCCGTCGCCACCGCGGCGCCCGGCGCCCCCGGCAGCTGGTTCGGCCGTGCCGGGAACGCGGCGCCGGACGCGCCGTTGCCTACTGGTGTTGCCACCCGCCTCATCCTCCCCTGGGGCCGGGCCCGTCCCCGGGGCCCGACCGATGGCAGCAGTATGGCCGTGACTCCCCCCGACCACACCTGACTTGCGCCGATCTTGAGCATGTCGTGCACGTCCCCCGGACGGCCCGTGGCACCGGCGCGGCCGGTGCCGTCGGCGCCGTCGGTGCGGCCCGTACGGTCCCGTACGGCCCGTACGGTTCGTGCCGCTCCCGCCGGTCGTCTCCTGCCGGTCGTCCCGAGAGGTGGCGAACCGTCCGACGCGGGCCGCACCCTACGCGGTTCCCCCGGCCGGGCGGAGCGCGGGGGTCCGGTTGCGGGCGGGCTTTCCCGGGTGCGGCGACCCCTCGCTCCGTACGATGGAGGTATGCGCCTGCTTGGAACGATCTCGCCCGACCGTCCGCTGCTCGTCGTCGCCGTGCGCGAGGAGGCCGCCCACCTGGACGACCGCCTGCCCGTGCTGCTCACCGGGATAGGGAAGGTCAACGCCGCCGTCGCGCTGGCCACCGTCCTCGCGCAGGGCGAGAAGCCGTCCGAGGTGATCAACCTCGGTACGGCCGGCGCGCTGCGCCCCGGCTGGGAGGGCACCCACCACGTGGTCCAGGTGATCCAGCACGACCTCGACACCGCCGCCCTGCACGCGCTCACCGGGCGTGAGTACGGGGCCCCGCTGGTGATCGGCAAGGGCGACGGCCCGGTGCTGGCCACCGGCGACCTCTTCGTCTCCGACACGGACGCCCGCGACCGGCTCGCCGAGCACGCCGACCTGGTGGACATGGAGGGCTACGCCGTCGCCACCGTCGCCCACCGCGCCGGGCTGCCGGTGCGGCTGGTCAAGCACGTCAGCGACCAGGCCGGGGACGGTGCGGAGCACAGCTGGAAGGAGGCGGTGGACGACTGCGCCCGGAAGCTGGCCGACTGGGTGGTCGCGCAGGGCTGGTGACGTCGCCTCAGGGGCTGGTCAGGGTGGCGCGGTGACCGGGAGGAACGCAGGGCCGACCGGGCTTGACCGGGGAGGGCGCGGCCGCCCTCCCCGCCCCGCCTCCCGGGTCAGCCGTTCCGGAAGTCGGTGAGGTCCAGGCCCGCCAGCCGCTCCGGGTCGGTGAGCACGTCGATCGCGACGATCGCGCCGTCCACCACGGTGAACGCCATGACCGACAGCGGCCGGCCGTTGTCGCCGATGACCACCGCGCCCGCGGTGCCGTTGACCAGCGCCGGGCGGGCGAACGGCGACAGCGTGCCCCACAGGACGGCCTGGCCGGCCACCGTGCCGGCGCCCGAGAGCACCACGGTGTGCCGGGCCAGCAGCGCGCCGCCGTCCGAGCGCAGCACCACGTCCGGGTCGAGCACGGCGAGCAGCGCGTCCAGGTCGCCGTTGCGGGCTGCGGCGAAGAACGCGTCCACGGCCGCCCGCTGCCGGCCGAGGTCCGGGTCGGGCGCGGGCGCCTGCCCCTGCACCTTGCGGCGGGCCCGGCTGGCCAGCTGGCGGGTGGCGGCGGCGGTCTTCTCGATCAGCGGGGCGATCTCCTCGAACGGCACCGCGAACAGGTCGTGCAGCACGAAGGCGACCCGCTCGGCCGGTGACAGCGACTCCATCACCACCATCAGCGCCAGCCCGACCGAGTCCGCGAGCATCACCTCCTGCTCCGGGTCCACCACGCCCTCGCGCCGCAGCAGCGGGTCCGGGATGCGCGGCGGGCCCGGCTCGCCGCCCGGCCCGGCGGGCTCCAGCGGCTCCTCGCGGCGCTGGGCGCGGGTGCGCAGCAGGTTCAGGCAGACCCGGGAGACCACCGTGGTCAGCCAGCCGCCGAGGTTGTCCACTCCGGCGGTGTCGGTCCGGTCGTAGCGGAGCCAGGCCTCCTGGAGGGCGTCCTCGGCCTCGCTGATCGAGCCGAGCATCCGGTACGCGACCGCGCGCAGGTGCGGGCGGTGCTCCTCGAAGAGCGCGGTCCGGGAGGATTCCCCGTCCACCTTCTCGTCCACGTGTCACATTCCTTCGTCGCCGGGGGTCAGGGCAGCAGGAGTCACCCAACAACGGCCGCGGCGGGGAGATCAACTCCTCTCCCGGGACGAATCGGAGACGGTCATGACGAAGAACACGGTGCTGGTCACCGGAGGTACCGGGACCCTGGGCCGGCAGGTGGTCCCGCTGCTGCGCGCGGCCGGGCTGCCGGTGCGGGTGCTCAGCCGGCGGGAGCGCCCGGACGCCGACGGCGTCGCGTACGTGCGCGGCGACCTGCTCGGCGACCCGGCGACGGCGGCCGCCCGGCTGGACGAGGCGCTGGCGGGCGTGGACACCGTGCTGCACCTCGCGGGCGGCCCCAAGGGCGACGACGTCGCCACCCGGCTGCTGGTCGCCGCCGCCCGGCGGGCCGGGGTGCGGCACCTGGTGTACATCTCGGTGATCGGCGCGGACCGGCTGCCGCTCGGCTACTTCCGGGCCAAGCACGCCGCCGAGCGGGCGGTGGCCGAATCGGGCCTGCCGTACACGGTCCTGCGGGCCGCGCAGTTCCACGACCTGGCGTTCACGGTGGCGGAGAAGACGGCCCGGCTGCCGCTCGTCCCGGCCCCCGGCGGGGTCCGCTGGCAGCCCGTGGACGTACGGGAAGTCGCCGCCCGGCTGGTGGAGTTGGCGCTGGGCGAGCCGGCCGGGGCGGTGCCCGACCTGGCCGGTCCGACGGTGTACGCGATGGAGGAGCTGACCCGCGGCTACCTCGCGGCGCGCGGCCGTAGCCGCCGGCGGCTGCCGCTCCGGGTGCCGGGCAAGGTCGGGCGGGCGTACCGGGCGGGGGAGAACCTGGCCCCGGCGGGCGCCGACCACGGGCGGCGGACCTGGGAGGAGTACCTGGCGGAGCGGCTGGCGGCCTGACGGCTGCCCCGTCGTGGTCCGTGGGGTGGCCGCCGTGCCCCTCCTCGACGCCGTCCGCGCCGACTCCGCCGCCGCGCTCGGGCTCAGCGGCCCCCCGGCCGCCGTGCTCGGGCCCGACGTCCCCCGGCCTTCGGGGCCCTGGCGCGGCTGCGGGAGCTCGCGCTGGGCCCCGGGGCGTCGTACGTGCTGCTCGACGCCGAGGAGGGCAACGCCTACGAGCCGCTGTTCAGGCCCGGGCGGCTCCGGTGACGTCCTCGGTGGTCACCACCTTGGCGAAGCGCATCGCGTGCAGGGTGGCGGCCGTGGCGCGGGCGAGGTCGGCGGCCGGGATGGTGGTGCCGTCCGGGCCGGCCATGTCGAAGGAGTGCATGGCGTCGGTGGGGAAGATCGCGTCGTAGCCGAGGTTGCCGGCCATCCGGGCGGTGGTCTCGCAGCACACGTTGGTGATGATCCCGGTGACCACCACCTGCCGGGCGCCGCGCTCCTGCAGCCAGGCGTGCAGGTCGGGGGTGCCGTAGAAGGCGCTGTTGACGGTCTTGGTGACGTGCAGCGCCGGGGTGAGCCCGGCGACGAAGTCCTTCAGGTCGTGCCCCGGGGTGCCCCCGGCCAGCGGCGTGCCCGGGCCGTCGTGCTGCACGGTGACGATCGGGCGGTCGGTGTCCTGCCAGGCGGTGATCAGCTCGGCCATCCGCTGCTCGGCCTGCGGGTTGTCGCGGGGGCCGAAGGCGGGGGCCTCGAAGCCCTTCTGGACGTCGATGAGCAGCAGGACGGCGTCGGGGTCGAGGGCGAGGGGGGCGTCGAAGGCGTCGAGGTTCGTCATGCCGTCCATGGTGGTCGGCGGGGCCGGGGAGGCGTGATGGGCGGAGATGCCGACCATCGATAGATTCCTGCCATGCGTACGGTGGGTTGCCTGATCTTCGACGGTGTCCGGGCCTTCGACTACGCCGTGATCGGCGAGGTGTGGGCGAACCGGGCCATCCGGCCCGGCCAGCCCCTCTTCGACCTGCGGGTCTGCGGGCCGGAGGGCGCCCGGGTGCGGCTGGGCGGCGGGCTGGAGCGGCTCCCCGACCACGCCCTGGGCGCGCTCACCGACTGCGACCTGGTGGTGGTGCCGGGCGTCGAGGACCCGGGGGCCCGGCACGCCCCGGAGGTCCTGGGCGCCCTGCGGGCCGTCGCCGCGGCGGGCGTCCCGATCGCCTCGCTCTGCGCGGGCGCCTTCGTCCTCGCCGAGGCCGGCCTGCTGGACGGCCGCGAGGCCACCACCCACTGGGCGCTCGCCCCCGAACTCGCCCGCCGCTTCCCGGCGGTGACGGTCCGGCCCGAGGTGCTCTTCACCGGCGGCGACGGCCTGTGGACCTCGGCCGGCGTCGCGGCGGGCATCGACCTCTGCCTGCACCTCGTCCGCACCGCCCACGGCCAGCGGGCCGCCGCCACCATCGCCCGCGCCATGGTCACCGCGCCCTTCCGGGCGGGCGGCCAGAACCAGTTCCTGCCCTCCCCGGTCCCGGACGCCGCCGTCGGCGACGACCCGCTGGCCCGCCTCCGCGCCGAGGTCCTGGCCTCCCTCGACACCCCCTGGACGGTGCGCCGGATGGCCGCCGCCGCCCTGATGTCCGAACGCACCTTCGCCCGCCGCTTCACCGCCACCACCGGCACCACCCCGATGCGCTGGCTCCTCGACCAGCGCGTCCTCTCCGCCCAGCGCCTCCTGGAGGAGACCGACCTGCCCGTCGACACCGTCGCCACCCACTGCGGCTTCGCCTCCGCGGTCTCCCTGCGGCCGGTCTTCGTGGACCGGGTCGGCGTCGCACCCCGCGAGTACCGCCGGGCCTTCCGCGGCCGCGAGGAGGGCTGAGCGGTTCGGACCGGCTGAACCGGTTGACATCATCAGGGAGTTGATGGAGCGGTGGCGGGGCGGCGGGGGCCGGTCGCGGCGGAGAGGGCGAAGACCAGCAGGCCGAGGGCCGTCATGGCGGCGCCGGCGAGGTTGGTGAGGGGGAGGGCGGTGCCGGGGTGGGGGCCGCCGTGTTCGATGACGGCGGCGCCGAGCAGGGAGCCGAGGGTGATGCCCACGCCGAAGGCGGCGGTGTTGGCGGTGCCGACCAGGGCGGAGTCGCGGCCCGCGACCCGCAGGACGTAGGCCTGGGTCGGGGTGAGCAGGCCGAAGCCGCAGAAGCCGAGCAGGAAGAGGGTGGCCACGGCGGCGCCCTTGTGGTGGACGGTGGCGGTGAAGAGGGCGAGGGTGAGGGCGAGGGCCGCGAACAGGGCCGCCGTCGTCGGGACGAGGGCGCGGTCGGCGGCCCGGCCGGCCAGCCAGTTGCCCGCGACCAGCCCGGCGCCGTAGACGGCCAGCAGCCAGACCACGTCGCCCGTTCCGAAGCCGGTGACGGCGGTCAGCATCGGCTGGACGAAGGTGAAGGAGGCGAACAGCCCGCCGAAGCCGACGGCCGTCGCGGCGAGGGCCAGCCAGAGGCGGAGGTCCGCGAAGACGGCCAGTTCGGCGCGGAGCGAGGGCGCGGCGGGGGCGTCGGTGGGGGCGGTGTCCGTACGGGGGAGGAGCCGCAGCAGGCCGAGCAGTCCCGCCGCGCCGAACACGGCGACCAGCGCGAACGCCCCGCGCCAGCCCCAGGCCTGCCCGGCCAGGGTGCCGATCGGCAGGCCGAGCACGTTGGCCAGGCTCAGCCCGGTGAACACCAGGGCGATCGCGGCTCCCCGCCGGGCCGTCGGGACGAGCCGGGAGGCCACGACGGAGGCGACGCCGAAGAAGGCGGTGTGGGTGCACCCGGTGAGGAAGCGGGTGGCCAGGAGCAGGCCGAAGGTCGGCGCGAGCGCCGAGGCGAGGTTGCCCGCCGTGAACAGCAGCATCAGCAGGACGAGCAGGCGCCGACGGGGCATCCGCAGGGTGAGCAGGGCGAGCGCCGGACCGCAGGCCTGGCCGACGGCGTAGGCCGTGGTGACCAGCCCGGCGCGGGCGACGGTGACGTCGAAGTCGGTGGCGAGGGCGGTCAGCAGGCCGTTCGTGACGAACTCGGTGGTGCCGATGGCGAAGGCGCTGAGGGCGAGCGCGAGCAGGGCGGGGGGCATGGCGGTGGAGGGTCCTTGGCTGGGGCGAGGCCGGGGCGCGGCCGGACGGGGCCATGCTCCGGCGCCCCGCGCGCCCCCGGCCAGCCACCTGTCGTTCCTACTCCTCGGAGGGTCACCCACGGCGCTGGCCTGCGGAAACCTTCCGCCGTAGCCTCGGTGGGCATGGGAGCCAACAGCGAGCTGGGCGAGTTCCTGCGCCTGTGCCGCGCCGCCGTCACCCCGGCCGAGCTGGACCTGCGCGTGCCGGCCGAGCACCGGAGGGTGGCCGGGCTGCGCCGGGAGGAGCTGGCCGGGCTGGCGGGCATCAGCGTCGCCTACTACACCCGGCTGGAGCAGGGGCGCAGCACCAACGCCTCGGACCAGGTGCTCGACGCGATCGCCCGCGTCCTGCGCCTGGACGCCACCCAGCGCACCCACCTGGGCGACCTCGCCCGCCGCCCGCCCCGGGCCGTACGGAGCCGCCCTCCGGCCGAGCAGCCGGACCCGCGCTCGGTGCACCTCCTCGCCTCGCTGGACCACGTGCCCGCCCTGCTGCTCGGCCGCCGCAATGACGTGCTCGCCTGGAACCGGCTCGGCCACGCGCTGCTCGCCGGACACCTCCCGTACGGGGCGCCGGACGATCCGGCCACCCGGCCGTCGATGAGCCGGCTGCTGTTCCTGGACCCGCGCACCCGCGCGCTCGAACGGGACTGGGAGCACTACGCCCGCACCCATGTCGGCTACCTGCGGCTGGTCGCCGGGCGGTACGGGGAGGACCGTGAGCTGGCCCGGCTGATCGGCGAACTCAGCATGAAGAGCCCGGAGTTCGCCGCCTGGTGGGCGGGCGGGAACGTGCGGGAGTGCACCTTCGGCAGCAGGACGCTGGACCATCCGGCGGTCGGGCCGCTGGAGGTGACGTACCAGGTGTGGCTCCAACCCGACCGGCCGGACCACCGGTTGGAGGTCTACACCCCCGGCCCGGACCCGGCCGCCGCGGCGGCGCTCGACGCGCTGGCGCGGTCGTGGCGGCCGTAGCGGGGGAGCGGGGGGAGAAGCCGACGGGGTGGCGGCCCTCAGCGCCGCCACCCCGTTGGCTTCTCGGCACGGGGCCCGTGGCGTGTTGAGCCAAACCCCACCTTGGGGTGAAGCCGGGTGGGGATTCCCGTGGGGACCGGTGCCGGTTCGGTGTGCGGCCGCCACTCCGGCCGCGCACCCCGGCCGCCGCGCCCGCTGCGGTCCGGCGGGTGCGGTCCGGCGGGTGCGGGCCTTCAGGCCGTGGCGGCCGCGCGCAGCCGCTTCTTGTCCGGCTTGCCGACGGGCGTCAGCGGGATCTCGTCGACGAGGTGCAGCACCTCGGGGGCGAAGATCCGCCCCTTGCGCTCGGTGACGAACGCGCGGAGGGTGTCCAGGTCGGGCCGCTGCCCCGGGGCGGGGACGACGGCGACGTGGACGTGCTCCGCCTCCTGGTCGTCGCGGACGCCGAAGACGGCGCAGCGGGCGACCGCCGGGTGGGTGAGCAGGAGGTCCTCCACCTCGGAGGGGTAGACGTGGCCGCCGACCACGATGATCAGGTCCTTGACCCGGTCGGAGAGGTAGAGGTAGCCGTCCTCGTCGAAGTAGCCGACGTCCCCGGTGTTCAGCCAGCCGTCCCGGAGCACCGCGGCGGTGAGGTCGGGCCGCTTCCAGTACCCGGCCATGACGGCGTCGGAGCGCAGGTGGATCCCGCCCTGTTCGCCGGTCGGCAGGTCGGTGCCGTCGTCGGAGCGGATCGCCACCTCGACGCCCGGGACGGGCCGGCCGACCGGCACCTGGCCGCCGGGGCCGATCCGGTCGTGCTCCTGCGGGGTGAGGAAGGAGATCAGCTGGGCCTCCGACATCCCGTAGAGGCCGACCAGGACCGGCCCGAAGACCTTGAGCGCCTCGCGGATCCGGGTCGGTGAGGCGGCGCTGCCCCCGTACCCGAGGAACCGCAGGCTGGACAGGTCGGTGCGGCCGATCGCCGGGTGGTCGAGCAGCTGGTGGAGCAGCGGCGGCAGCACCCAGAGGTCGGTGATGTGCTCGCGCTCGATGGCGGCCAGGACCGCGCCGGGCTCGAAGGAGCGCTGGAGGACCACCGTGCCGCCGTGCTGGAGGGTCAGGTCGGCGAAGATGCCGGCCAGGTGGGCGAGCGGGGTGGCGGCGAGGAGGCGGGGCGCGCCGGCGGCGGGGTCGCTGCCGATCGGGGCGTCGAAGATGCGGCGGTACGGCCCGTGCAGGCTGAGGATGCCCTTGGGGATGCCGGTGGTGCCGCCGGTGTGGCGGATGCTGAGGTCGTCCTCCGGCCCGACCCGGACGTCCGGGGGTTCGGCGGGGCGGTGGGCGGAGGCGGCGATGACGTCCTCGCCGAGGGCGGCGGGGTCGCCGCCGGGTCCGGGGCCGAGGGTGAGGACGGTCGGCACGTCGATCAGCGGGAGCAACTCGGCTGCCTCGGCGTACCGTTCGGCGTCCACGAGCAGCACGGTGGTGTCGACGCTCGCCGTGATCTCGGCCAGGACCGGGGTGCTCATGCCGTCGTACAGGTTCACCACCCGGGCGCCGGCGAGGCCGGCCGCGTACCGGGCGCTCAGGGCCTCGGGGGTGTTGCCGGTCAGCAGGGTCACGGTGGTGCCGCGGGCGGCGCCCCGGGCGATCAGCTCGTGGGCGAGGCGGTAGCCGGCGGCGGCGAATTCGCCGGCGGTGATCTCGGCGCCGTCGGCGGTGACGACGGCCTGCCGGTCGGGATCGGCGGCGAGGGTCTGGAGGATCAGAGCGGGACCGCTGACGAACTCCGCGTCGGGCATGGCTACTTCTTCCTTGTAGTTTGCAACCATGTCCACAGGCTAACCCCAACCTCCGCCCCTGGTCCGGGAACTGCCGAGGAGGGCCGAATGTGATCGTCCGTCACCCGGACAGGGGAATGATCGTGGGCGCGCGCCTGTTTCGGGGCGCACACCCGCTCAGGGGCCCGCGTGGTCAGAACGCCGCCGGGGGCCGGAGGGCGAGGTCGGTGGCGGTGGCCCAGTGCTCGGTCGCGGCGGTGACGATCGCGTAGCCGGGCTGGGAGGGGAGCCGGGAGATCAGGGCGCTGCGGCAGCCGTGGCTGCGGTGGACCTCGACGGGGACGGGGACGCCGTGGAGCCGGACCTCACCGGGGGTGGGCGGGCCGTCCGGCGGGGCGAGGTGGATGCGGGGGTCGAGGCGGTCCGAATTCGCCAGGAAGGTGGAGAGTTGGGACCGCGGGGTGGTGAGGGAGCCCACCCGGTGGCCGGACGGGACGGGGCGCGAGGTCTGGACGACGGCCACGAGTTCGCCGTCCAGGTGGTAGTTGAGGTCGAGGTGGCAGAGGTAGCCGTCGGAGGACAGCCGCCCCAGCAGGAAGCGCCACCCGCGCGGGGCGTCGCGGAGCACGGCGATCTGCTCGCCCCACTCCTCGGCGGTCTCGCGGTGCGTCGGTATGCGGATGCCGTGCGGGCGGGTGTCGCGGAACAAGGGCTCCCCCAACGGGCTGGTGGTGACCGGGCGTCGGCACGATGATCGCGCCGCGAGGGGCACCGCGGGAGGGGGAGACGACTTTTCGGCCGTTCGCCGCGTCGGCGGATTGCTTCGGGCCGGGGTGGGACAGAAGCTTCGGGGCGTCGGCTTCGGCGGCGTCGCGGGGACATCCGGGCAACGGCCCGGTGAACCGCGGTCGACGCCGGTCGAACGGCAGCGGCAACCGGACGGGGGACGGAACATGGGTCAGGGCGGTGTCGCGACGTTCCGTGCGGGGGCGGCGCGGCGCCCGGTCGGCCCAGGAAGACGGGCGCTAGCCGCGGCCCACGTACGGCATGGCGCTGGGCATGACCAGGACGGACTGGATGTTCACCCCGAGCGGCAGTCCGGCCATGGTCCGCACCATGTCGACCACGTGCCGCACGTCCATGGTCGGTTCGACCCGCCGTGAGCCGTCGGCCTGGAGGACGGCCGGCTGGGGGTGGTCGGGCGGGGTCACGTTCCCGATGTCGATCTGGCCGCAGGAGATGTCGTGGCGGCGGCCGTCCAGGGACAGCGAGCGGGTCAGCCCGGCCACCGCGTGCTTGGCGGCGGTGAAGGCGGCGGAGTCCGGGCGGGGCGTCTGTGCGGAAGGCGCGCCGTTGTTGATGATCCGTCCGCCGCGCGGGGTCTGACGCTTCATGATCCGGAAGGCCGCGCGCGAGCAGAGGAAGGTGCCGGTGGCGATGGAGTCCATCACGCGGTGCCAGTCCTCGACGGCCACGTCCTCGGTCGGGGTGTACGGCATGACGTCGGCGGCGTTGTTGAACAGGAGGTCCAGCCGTCCGAACCGTTCCTCGACGAACTCGAACAGGCCGTCCACGGCCACCGGGTCGGTGATGTCGGCGGGGAAGGGGACGGCGCGGTCGCGGTCGGCGGGGGCGGCGAGCCCGGCCGTCTCCGCGAGCGGCTCCTTGCGGCGGCCGACCAGGACCACCGTCCAGCCGTCCGCCAGCAGGCCCAGCGCGCTCGCCCGCCCGATGCCGCGCCCCGCCCCGGTGACGACCGCCGTCCGCTCCGCCATTCCCCACGTCCCCTCTGCTCCGCTCTGCTCTGCTCGCGATGCCGTCCGGCAGGAACCCGTCCCGACGAAGGGCACCCCGAGCGTGCCCGGACAACCCTCGACCAAACAGGAGTCGCACATGAATGGCCGTAACCCGGCGGCGCAGTCGAACGGCCGCAGCCCGGCGCACGTGGATGTCCCCGACCCGGTACCGGGCCGGACCGACGGCAGCCGGCAGTGGTTCGAGCGGGCCAAGGAGTCGCTGGCGGGCGGCGTCAGCTCCTCCGCCCGGCTGACCTCGACCGGCCCGGACCCCTACCCGCTCTACCTGGTGGGCGGTTCGGGCGCGCGGGTCCGGGACGTCGACGGCAACACGTACGTGGACTACCTCGCCGGCTACGGGAGCGCGGTGCTGGGCCACGCCGACCGGCAGCTCGCCGAGGCGCTCGGCGCCGTCCTGGGCGCCGGCACGATGTTCGGCACCTGCAACACGGTGGAGGTCGAACTCGCCGAGCTGATCCGGGAGATGGTGCCCTGCGCGGAACTGGTCCGGTTCGCCAACTCGGGCAGCGAGGCGGTGCAGGGGGCGGTGCGGGCCGCCCGCGGGTACACCGGGCGGTCCAAGGTGCTCAAGTTCGAGGGTCACTACCACGGTTGGTCGGACACCCTGGCCGTCTCCAACCGGCCCGACCCCGCCGAGGCCGGGCCGTACGGCGCGCCGCGCTCCGTGCCCCACTCGGCCGGCATCCCGGCCGGTGTCGTCGGCGACGTCGTGGTCTGCCCGTGGAACGACCCGGGAGCGCTGCGCGCGGTCCTGGACGCCCACCGGGGCGAACTCGCCGCCGTCGTCTGCGAACCGATCGTCGCCAACAACGCCTGCACCATGCCCGCGCCGGGGTACCTGGCGCTGCTGCGGGAGGAGTGCACGGCGCGCGGCATCGTGCTGGTCTTCGACGAGGTCTGCACCGGCTTCCGCACCGGCCCCGGCGGCGCCCAGGCGCTGTTCGGGGTCGTGCCGGACCTCGCCGTCTACGCCAAGGCGCTCGGCGGGGGCCTGCCGATCGCGGCCTTCGCGGGGCGGCGCGAGGTGATGGAGCCGGTGGCCGAGGGACGGGTGAAGCACGGCGGCACGTACAACGCCTCGCCGCTGTCCGCGACGGCCTCGCTGGTGACGCTGCGCAGGCTGAACCGGCCGGACACCGTGAAGCACATCGAGGAGAGCGGCCGACGGATCATGGAGGCCGTCCGGCGGGCCGCCCGGGACCGGGGCGTCCCCTGCGCGGTCCAGGGGGTGGGGGCGATGTTCCAGGTGGTGTTCACCGCCGACGGCGAGCCGACCCGGCACTACCGGGACCTGCTCCGCAGCGACCAGGCCCGCCACCACGCGTTCCGCCACGAGCTGCTCCGCCGGGGGATCCACGTCAACGCGTACGGGATGGCCTGCTGGTTCGTCTCGGCCGCCGTGACGGAGGACGACCTGGACGAGACCTGCGAGGCCGTGGAGGGCGCGTTCCGCACCCTGTGAGCCTGCGCTGTTTGCGCGGGAAGTCGGAGGGGCCGACTTCCCGCGCGCGGCCGGGCGGAGGCGGCGGGTGCACCGGTGACTGTCGGAGGCGGGTCGTACACTCGCGCGCGGCAAGGGAGTTCCGGGATACCGGAGTCGGCCGGCGTACGAGGGGGACTGTTCCATGGCGACGTTCGTGCTGATCCACGGCGCGGCTGCCGATTCCTGGTGCTGGGAGCCGCTGGCGGCCGAGCTCCGGGGGCGGGGCCACGAGGTGGTCGCGCCGGACCTGCCGTGCGAGGACGACACGGCCGGGCTGGCCGAGTACGCGGACGCGGCGGTGGCGGCGGTGTCGTCGTCGGATGCGTCGGCGGTGGCTTCTGAATGGCCGACCAGCGACCGGACGGGCCCGCTCGTGGTCGTCGCGCACTCCTTCGGCGGCTTCACCGGCCCGCTGGTGTGCGCCCGGCTGCCGGTGGACCTGCTGGTCATGCTCCAGGCTCAGGTGCCGGCGCCGGGGGAGACGCCGGGCGCGTGGTGGGAGAACACCGGCTACCCGGAGGCCCGCCGCGAATCCGACCACGGCAGGGGCGTGGCGGAGGGCGCGGAGGAGGACGAGCGCGCCCTCTTCCTGCACGACACCCCGCCCGCCCTGGCCGAGGAACTCCTCACGGAGCACGAGCGACGCCAGTCGGCCACGCCGTTCGGGACACCGTGGCCGCTGGAGGCCTGGCCGCAGGTGCCGACCAGGTTCCTGCTGGCCACCGGCGACCGCTTCTTCCCGCCCGCCTTCCTGCGCCGGCTCGTCCAGGACCGGCTCGGCCTCCGGCCGGACGAGATGCCGGGCGACCACCTCCCGATGCTCGGCCACCCGGAAGAACTGGCCGAGCGCCTGGAGGCCTACCTGGCGGCGCTGTAGCGGGCCCGCACCGCGCGGAAGGTCGGCGGCGCGTGAACGCCGTCAGTCGGGGGCGTTCGGTCAGTCGGGGTTCTGTACGACCTTGATGGACTGCAGCTGGGCCGGCGTCAGTTGGGCCTCGGTGAGGCCGCGCTTGGTGAAGCGCGCGCGGGAGAGGTCGGCGCCGGCGAAGGAACAGCCGCTCAGCACCGCGCCGGTGAGGTCCGCGCTGGCGAGCTTGGCGTGGTCGAAGTGGCAGTTCGTCAGGACGGCCCACTTGAAGCTGGTCTCGCTCAGGTCGGCGTGGCGGAAGTCGGCGCCCGAGGCCTTGCATCCCCGCAGCCTGGCCTGGGGGGCCGAGGCGCCCACCAGCTCCGTTCCCGTGAGGACGGCGCCGGACAGGTTCGCGTCCGGGATCCTGGTGTCCACCATGGTCGTGCCGGAGAGATCGCACCGGGTGAGGTCGGCCGAGGTGAGATCGGCGGAGTCCAGGTCGACACCGGTGAGGGTCGCCTCCACGAGTCGGGCGTCTCCCAGCTGCGCGTACTCCAGGGAACTGCCCGACAACAGGCTCGAACTCAGGTTGGCCCGCCACAACCGGGCCCCGTCCCAGACCAGGTTCCGGAGATCGAGCCGCGAAAGGTTGAAGTGGCCGCCGGAATACCGCTCGGGCAGACGGCCCAGGATCAGCACCGCCACCTGGACGTCCTCGGCCGGATCCGGCTCCGGGCTGGTGGAACCCCCGAGTGGGCGGGCCTCCCGGAGGAAGTCGCGCAGCATCGACGGCCAGGACGGCTCGGTGGCCTCCTGGTCCTGCGGCGGGGTGCGCCAGGCGAGCCGTTCCAGGCGGTAGAGGGCGGCGATGCGGCGCTCCGGGTCGGTGGACCGGAGCTCCTCCCGTAGCGCCGCATCCGTGGTGCCCGCCTTGGGGGGTGGCGCCGGCACGTCCCGGTCCGCGTCGTCGGCGGCCAGCCAGAGCCGGTGGAAGCGTTCGACCTCGTCCTCCGGGTCCGGCTTCTGCCGCCCGACGGCGGTGCCGGCCAGGTACCGGACCATGGACTCCACCCGCGCCCAGGCGGGTACGGCCACGCCGTGCAGCAGTTGGCTCGCGGTGTCGTGGCTCACCGTCGTCGGCAGCTCGTCGCGCTGCTTGATGCCGAGGGAGATCTCGCGGAGGCTGGGTTTGCCCGCGCCCCGGTACAGCCCGTGCAGGGCTTCGACCAGGTCCCTGCGTGGCCCGGGCGGGAGTTTCTCACTGGTCGGAACGACGATTCCCGCCAAGGCCGCGCTACCCCTCGATGGACTGTCAGATTTTGTCCGTAACTGTCGGTCCATCATGAAGTGGCGGGGCGGTTCTGTCAGTTGAACGCGGGTTCCTGGCGGCAGGCCTCCGGTTTCATCCGGTCTCATCGACCGGGCGCGGTGCTGCCTCCGTCCGCCGCCAGGGTTGATCCAGGCCGTGAGGGGCGGCCGTCCCGAGGGATGAGGAGGAGCGCGATGTTCGAGCACGGTCGGCCCGGTGGGGTGGGACGGAGTGGCGAGGTGGCCGGACGGCGCCGTCGGTGGCGGGTCGTCCGGCGCACCGTCGCCCTGTACTTCGTCCGGGGCATGGCCACGGCGGCGGGCGGTGCCACCGTGACCGGCCTGCTCGCCTGGCTGGTCGCCCAGCGGGGCTAGTCCGGCGCCGCACTAGCGCTGGAAGACCACTTCCGGATTGTCCGGCGAGGGGCCGTCCAGCAGCGGACCGTCGATCCCCTTCAGCGTCCGGTCGAAGAACGCCGTCACGTACTCGCGGGTGATCTCCAGCCCGCGTGCCGGGGAGAGGGGCGGCGCCGGGAACCCGGCCTGCTCGTGCAGCAGGTCCAGGTCGCTGAAGCTGAAGTGGTCGGCGCCGGTGACCGTCAGCCACTTCTTGTAGCCGCCGAGGGCGTCCCAGGCCTGCCCCCAGGTGGTGTCGCCGCCACCGGCCGGGTGGTTGTCGGGCGAACCCAGCATGAGGAACGGCCGGTTGATCTGGCCGGGCGTCGGGACCGGCTTGAAGGCGCCGTCCATGTTCACGCCGGCCCGTACGCGCGGGTCGGCGACCATCGTGGCGGAGGCCGCCGCTCCGCCGATGGAGTGTCCGGCCATGCCGATCTCGTGCTTGTCGATGAGGTGTGCCAGGCGCCACGCGGTATTGCCGTGCGTCAACTGGTCGATCAGGAAGGACACGTCCCGCGCGCGGTTGGCGGGGATGGAGTCGATCCGCGACGGGTCGCCGCAGATCGCGCACGGCGTCGTCTGGCCGTTCGCCAGCGTCTCGCCGCTGTCCTCGTAGGTGTCGCCGACGAGCGCGACGACGTAGCCGTGACTGGCCAGGTCGGTCGCGAGCGCGGTGAGCGTGACGCGCGGGTCCTCGTACGCGGGTGAGAGGACCACCAGCGGATACTTGCCGGGCTGCGGCCGCGCGCCGTCGAAGGCGTGCGTGGTGACGCCGGCGATGGTCTGTGGGGTGACGCCGGAGCTCGCCGGCAGGTTCTGCCGCTGGACGATTCCGGTTGCTTCGCCGAGGGACATGTAGGGGGCCGGGGTCCCCGTCCCGGGGACGGCCGGGTAGACCATGGTGACGGCCAGTTGGCGGGGGCCGGATGACGGCACCCACGGGTCGAGGCGGCTCGTGTCGGTGAGGTGGATGACGTCCTCGCCGGCGGCGTAGGGGCCGGTCGGCGCGGGGAGCGCGCCCTGGAAGGTCCGCGCGGGCGCGGCGGCCGCGGCCGGTGCGGTGTCGAACGCGCGCGTGGCCACCGGTGCGGCCACCGGTGCGGCCGACGGTGCGGCCGTGGCGGCGAACCCGGCGCCGGTTCCGGTGGCGAGGGCGGCGAGCGTCAGCACCGCGACTGCGCTGATACGGCGATTGCGTTTCATGGGACAGACGCTAGGGTCCCGAGGCTCCGTGTCGGATCAACCCGTCGAGGTAACCGTCCTGTTGTCGTTCGTAGCCCCCACGGGGTACCGGGTCATACGCCGGGGCTACGTCGTGCGGCGCGGGGCTCCCTTGGTCGGCTCGTGGGGCCCCACCGCCGGTTCGAGCAGAGCGAGCGTCCGCTGCCGCGCGTCGAGGCCGACGCGGATGCCGACCGGCATCGGCAGGTTGGGGCCGGCGTGCCCGAAGTCGACGTTGCCCAGGACCGGGATGTCACGGTCCCCGAGGACGTCGAGGACGATCTCGCGCAGGGTCGGGGACGCGCCGGGTTCGAGGCCGTCGATCTCGCGCGGGACGCCCACGACCATGCCGGCGATCCGGTCGAGGATGCCGCTGTGCCGCATCACGTGCAGGTAGCTCCACACGTACGAGGCCAGGCCGCCCATCTCCTCCCAGAACAGCACCGCACCGTCGAACCGTTCGAGCGGCAGCGCGAAGGGCGTCGCCTGCGCCAGCACGATCCGGTTGATCAACCCGCCGATCAGCGGCCCTTCGACACGGCCGGGACGCCAGCACTCCCATGACGGGCTCGCGGGCAGTGCGCCGATCGCCTCGGTGCCGGTCAGCAACCTGGCGTAGAGCGCCTCGAGTTCTGCCTGGCGCGCCGCGGGCGCGGACCGCCAGTGTCCGCCGAAGCCGGGGACGGCCATGTCGGCGTGGAACCCGACCAGGCCCGTGCGCGCGTGGAGCACCAGGTGCAGCAGCGAGATGTCGCTGTAGCCGAGGATCGGTTTGGGGTCGGCCCTGATCGCCTCGACGTCGATCAGGTCGAGGTAGCCGAGCGCCGTCTGGCCGCCGTCACTGGCGACGATCGCGCGCACCTCGGGATCGCGCAGGAGGGCGTTGAGCTCCCCGGCGATCTCCGCCGGGGTGGCGGCGCTCCACCAGTGGCGGCGGCCCGCTTCGAGGAGCGGAGCGCGACGCACCCGGAATCCCATCCGCTCCAGCACGGCCACCGTCCGCTCGACGTTGGGCTCGTACGCGGGCGGCAGCGGACCGGACAGCGCGGCGATGACGACGAGGTCTCCGGGCCCCAGGGCACGCGGTCGAAGCAGTCGAGGCGGTGCGGAACCAGTCATGGCGCCAGTGTCGCCGCCGCCGTCGGCGGGGTCACCCGACTTTCGCCGGAAGGGTTCTGCCACCGCACCCCCGGCGTTCGGACGGGCGTCGCGGCACACCCGACCGGCCCGTCCGGCACCGAGGGGAGGACGTTCGTGGGTGGCCAGAGCCTCACCGGGCCGTCGGAGCGGCCGAGTTCGGCCCGGTACCCGGTCGGCCCACCCCGGGGTGCCGTCCGGAGGACGGGTGGAGAGAGTGGGGCCAGGTGTTCGCGGTCGCCTCGGGACCGCCAGGTCACGAGAGGGTGAGCATGGGCAGCACGCTCAGGGCAAGGTGCGCGAGGTTCACTGTAGTTGTGGGGGCCGCCGCGTTGGCCGTGGCCGTGCAGGCGGGTCCTGCGGCCGCGATCGAGGGTGGCGCGTCTGCCCAGCTGGACGAGTTTCCTTGGATGGCACTGCTTAACTACACGACCTCCTCGGGCAACTCGTTCCGCTGCGGTGGCTCGCTCATCGGGAACAGGTACGTCGTGACCGCAAGCCATTGCCTGCGGAACGCCCAAGGCTCCACCGTCAGGCTCGGTTCGACCCGGCTGGACTCGGGCGGGACGACGGTGGGTGTCAGCCGCGTGGTCACGTATCCCGGATTCGACCCCTCGACGATGGACAACGACATCGCTGTCCTCCAGCTGGCCACGCCCGTTCCCGCCGGGGTGGCGGCGCCGGTCGCGCTGCCATCCCAGGGCAGCGATCCTGCGGCCGGTACCACTGCGGAGCTCTCGGGCTGGGGTGCGACGAGCCCGCTGTCCGCCGCTCCGTCGCCGGACCTGCTGCACTCGGCGGTGGCTGTGGAGAGCCGAACCCTGTGCCAGTCCGAGAACGCCGGGCACCCGGTCGGCCTGGACCAGCTCTGTGCCGAGCGGCCGGGTGAGAGCGCCTGCGAGGGAGACGGCGGCGACCCGCTCGTGGCCGGTGGCGTCCTCCTCGGCATCCAGTCCTTCCACCGTGACGCCTTCCTGCTCGATCCTGGGCACTGTCGGGCCGCCACCAGCCCGGACGTCTACACCAACGTCGGCCAGTACACGGACTGGATCAACAGCGTGGTCTCCGCCGGGTAGGTCGGGCTGCGGGTTCGAGAGGGCGTCCGCCGCGACGGACGCCCTTCTCGGTGTTGGCGTTGGTGCCGCGTCGGCGAGGGCCGGCGAAGGCGATCCCCAGGAGCCGACGCAGGAAGTCGGCGGGGCCGACTTCCTGTGCGCGAGGGAGTGGCGGGGGCGGAGCAGGCGGGCTGTCGCATTGCGGCGCTCTAGAACGAGGACTCCTGGAAGGACTCCCGCTCCCGGCGTCCACCGCCCGCGCGCGCGAGAAGTCGGCCGGTCCGACTTCTCGCGTGCGCGGGGCTGGCCCGTCAGGGCGTGGGTTCGGCTTCGCGGAACACCGCGGGGGTCGTCCAGCCGCGCAGTGCGGCGTGGATCGTCGACTTGAACGCGGCCCGCGCGGTGGGGGCGTCGAGGGCCCCGGCGAGTTCGAGGGTGACGAGCCCGTGCAGGGTCACCCAGAGCGAGAGGGCGATCGAGGGTGCCGGGCCGTCGAGGACGGACTCCGCGACGGCCCGGTCGATCGCGGCGGTGAGCGGTCGGACGGGGTCGCTGGTGCCGATCGTGTCCGACGGCTCGAAGGACTGCACCCCGCCGAACAGCACCGTGTACAGGTGGCGGTGTTCGAGCCCCCAGTGCCGGTAGGCCGTGGCGAGGGCGTAGATGTCGGCGAGGGGGTCCGCGGAGGTGGGTACGTCCGCGACGGCGCGGAACAGGCCGGCGACGGCCTGGTCGCGGACGGCCGCGATCAGTCCGTCCTTGCCGCCGAAGAGGGAGTACACCGCCGTCGTCGAGGTCCCGGCGGCCGCGGCGACGGCCCGGACCGTGACGGTCTCCTGCGGGCGGGTGGCGAGCCACTCGGTCGCGCACGCCACGAGGCGCTCTCCGACGGTCTCGTCGTTCGTCTTCGGCCTTCCCATGACGGGGAGCCTACCGCCTTTGATAACGTCGTTTTGAAACAGCGTTACGAAACAAGGAGGGCTCCACCTTGTCCACGTTCGCCCTGCCCGCGCCCCTCTTACGCCGCGCCGCCCGCTCGCTGTCGGCCCTGGCCGCCGTCCTGGCGTCGGTCCTCGCCTTCCTCGCCCTGGTCGTCCTCACGGACGGCGCGGGCTCGGGGCTCGCCGCCTGGCTGCCGGTCCTCGCGGCCGGGACCGCCCTCGCACTGTGGCGGAGCCGGAGCCGGAGCCGGAGCCGGGACCGGAGCCGGAGCCGCACCCGGGCGGCCCGGCTCGTGCCGTTCCTGCCGGTGGTCGCCGCGGCGGCGCTGACGGCGCCGGTCTGCGTCCCGACCGTGCCCACGGCCCGGCAGTACCCGCCGGACCTGCCGTTCGTGGCCACGGAGCACTGGAGCCTGGACACCGGCAGCAGCGTCGCGGTGTACCACTACCCGCCCGCCGGGCCCGGCCCCCGGCACCCCGTCCCGCTCGTGTACCTCAACGGCGGTCCGGTGCGCGGCATTTCGCTGCTCGACCACCGGTTCCTGCAACTCCTGGCGGGGCAGGGCTACGACGTCTACGCCTACGAGCAGCCCGGCGGCGGACGCAGCGGCCTGCTCCCCATGGACCAGTACACGGCCGACCGGTCGGTCCGCGACCTCGGCGCCTTCGTCGACCGCCTGGGCGCGGGCGCGGTCGACGTCCTCGGGTTCTCGTCGGGCGCGGTCGTGCTCACCCGGGCCCTGGCCGATCCCGGAACCGCCGCGCGCGTGCACCGGGCGGTCATCGCCGAACCCGGCCCGATGGACGGCCCCACCGCACGGACCGCCGGGCACCAGGGCCGCGAATCCGCGCGCGGCCTCGCCCCGGACCCGACCGGGCCGCGGTCGACGCACGTCCCCCGCTACGCGGTGGCGTTCGGCCTCCTGCGGCTCGGACTCCTCAGCCCCGGCACCGGGTTGATCGGACAGGCCGAGGGCGACAACGCCTTCACCGCCGCCGACCTGGGCGGCGACACCGCATCCGCCTACTGCGCGCGCGACGCGCACCGCATCCCCGCCGAGGACAGCGCGCGGAACTTCTCCTTCAGCCCCGCCGCCAGCCTCCGCGCCCAGCGGACGGTCCGGGACTCGGCCTCCATCGCACCGCAGTTGGGGCGGTCCCGGACCCCCGCGATGCTGATGATCGCCGAGTGCTCCTCGCAGGTCCGCCAATGGGCGACCGCCGTCCTCGCCGCCGACCCCGCGATCCAGCGCACCCAGTTCATGCCGGGGGTCGGGCACCACATGTGGAACGGCCTCGACGGCAACAACGACCGGGCCGCGGCCGTGATCGGCGCGTTCCTCCAGGATCAGCCGGCGCCCCTGCCGAACTCCCCGACCCGCGAGGGGATTCCGGCCTTCCTGCGCGACCACGAGTGAAGGCCCGGCAGCCGCGTACGGGGTGGACCGCCGGCGGCCGTGCTGGGAGAGACCGTGCTGCACGAGAAGTCGGCGGGGCCGACTTCTCGTGCGGGGCGGGGTGATCGGGGGGGCAGTCGCGGGCGGCCGCCGGGGCGCGGCCGCCGTGCCGGGGATGTCACCCGATGCGGTGAATTGTGTGCAAACCCCGATGGCACCTAGAGTCCAAGGACTGGTGTTCGTGCGCCGGCGGCGGTGAGGCTGCCTCTCTCTGACGTGCCGCTAGCCCGGCTCGACGACGCCAAGTCCCTTATCCGAAAGGAATATCCATGAGTGACACTCTGTACGCTGGCAATGAACTCGGTCTCGGCCAGTCCCTGACCGGCGGTGCCTACACGCTGACCCTCCAGGGGGACGGAAACCTGGTGCTCTCCGAGCCGGGCGCCGTCGTGTGGGCGACCGAGACCCAGAACCAGGGCGTCGAGCGGGCCGTGCTCCAGGAGGACGGCAACTTCGTGCTCTACAAGGGCGACGGTGCGGCCTGGTCCACCGGGACCGACGGCCAGGACGTCGACCGCCTGGTCGTGCAGGCCGACCGCAACGTGGTGCTGTACGCCCGGGACGGCGGGGCGCGGTGGGCGACGGACACCAACACCGATTTCCCCCTCGCCGCCGAGGCCCCGGTCTCGGCCCCGGCTCCGGTCGCGGAGCCGGAGCCGGTCCCGACCCCGGAGCCCGTCGCGGTGCAGACCTACACCGTCGAGCCCGGGGACTCCCTGTGGGCCGTGGCCGAGCGCTTCTACGGTGACGGCAGCCGCTACCTGGAGATCGCGCAGGCCAACGGCATCGACGACCCGGACCTGGTGAACGTCGGTCAGGTGCTGACGATTCCGTAATCGTGCGGTCCGGGCGCCCGCGTCCGGGCACCTCGCCCTGATCACCGGATCGTCGATCCGGTGTGCCGGTGACCGGCTCGTGGGAAGTCGGCCCCGCCGACTTCCCACGCAGGGCGTTCAGGTGCGGGCGGCCTGGGTGCGGCAGTGGGAGAGGGCGTACTTGATGCGGCTGTCGGGGCCGGGGGCAGCGGTGAGGAGTTCGCCGGCGGTGACGAGCGTGGCCCAGTACAGGGCGGGGTCGCCGGTGCGGGGCATGGGGTGGGCGGCGGCCAGGGAGAGGTAGGCCGTGGTGAGGTTGCCGGTGGTGAACCAGCGCTGGAGGCCGTGCCGGTGGCCGGGGCGGAGGCTCCCGTGGGCGTCGATGGCGGCCAGGAAGTGTTCGACGACGGCGAGTTCGGTGTCGGTGAGCGACTTGGGGACGTCGAAGACGCCGAGGGCTTCGAGGAGTTCACCGGTGTCGTTCTCGGAGTCCGGGCGGGGGTTCGAGAGCAGGGCGTCGTAGCACTCGGCCAGGCGGCGGCTGGTCTCGGCGAGGGGGATGTCGAGGGCGAGGCAGACGGCGCGCGCGACGGGCAGGGACGGGTGGCCCAGGCGGGCGATCAGGGCGAAGGCCGCGGCCGGGGTGGCGCCACGGGAGAGGGCGTGCCGGGCCAGGGTCGTGAGGTGCATGGGGGTTCGGGCTTTCAGGCGAGGGCGGGGGCGGGCGCGGGGGCGACGAGGACCCAGACGAACTTGCCGATGCCGTCGGGACGGGAGGTGCAGCCCCAGCGCTCGGCGAGCTTGTTGACGAGGAACAGGCCGCGCCCGTGCTCGTCGCAGGCGGTGGGGGTGTGGAGGGACGGCAGGCCGCTGCCGGCGTCGTGGACCTCCAGCCGCAGGCGGGAGTTGATCAGGGCGATGCGGATCTCGATGTGGCGGTCGTCCGGCGCGTCGGAATGCTGGACGGCGTTGGCGAACAGTTCGCCGAGGAGCAGCTCGGCGGTGTCCGCGTAGCGGTCGCCGGAGGGCAGCCCGGAGAGGTAGGCGCGGAGCAGGTAGCGCGCCAGGGGCGTGGACTCGGCGCGGGAGTCGAGGTGCGCGACGAACGCGCGGGGCCTGCGGGACGAGAGCATGGGGGAGCACCTCACGGGGGCGGAGGGGGGCGTGCGACAGGAGCGCACGGTTCACGCTGCGCATGCAGATGACTGCGTTCCGGTAACAATGATCGGCCTGTGGGGATACCGTGGTCCCCAATTCCGCGTGTTGGGCACGCGAAGCACAGCTGGGGGCAGTCATGGCACAGAGGAAGACCGGGCACGGACCGACGGCGAGCTCCGCCATCATGTTCGGCGAAGAGATCCGCCACGCGCGCGCGGCGATGGGCTACCGCCAGGAGGACCTGGGCAGGAAGATGCACCTCGACCGCACGGTGATCTCGCGGATGGAGGGCGGACGGCGGAAGCCGTCGCTCGAGGAGCTGGCGCAGCTCGGGCAACTGCTGAACGCCACCGAACTGCTCACGCGGCTGTACGGCTGGGTGGACTGGACTGCCGCGATCGAGCACCCGGACTGGTTCCAGGAGTATGTGGACCAGGAAGGCATCGCAGTCGGGCTGCGTGCGTACCAGGAGGGCGTGATGCACGGCCTGTTGCAGTGTCGGCAGTACGCGCGGGCGGTCTTCGAAACTGGTGACGCGGCCGGAAAGCCTGAGGAGATCGAGGAGCTGACCAATGCGCGACTCGATCGGCAGAGTCGCTTCCTTGTGCCCGACGGGCCGTTGCTGCTCGTCATTCTTGCTGAGAGTGCCATCCGTACGGCCATCGGCGGTCCGAGTGTGATGCGGGCTCAGATGGAACACCTGTTGAGAGTGGCCCAGCTCCCGAATGTCGTCCTCCACGTGGCGCCGTTCTCGAATCGGCGGACTCTCCTCAATGCGTCCATGGTGTTGCTGGATCTGCCGGATGGGCAGCGCTTCGTGTACTCGGAGAGCCTCGAACGAGGGCACCTGAGCGATGCTCCCGCCAGTGTGGTCAGGTACCAGCGCCACTATGATCTGCTGCGTGGCGAATGCCTGTCAGAGAGTGACTCGCTTCGGCGGTTCGCCGAGGTGCTGGAGGGTTTCAAGGATGAAGAGCAACGAGCTCGCCGCAGCCGACTGGCGGAAGAGCAGCTACAGCGGCAACAACGGCGGCAACTGCATCGAGGTAGCCCCCGGATTCCCCGGCCTCGTTCCGGTGCGTGACTCCAAGGACCCGGAGGGCCCGGCCCTCGTTTTCCCGGCCTCCGCCTGGGAAGCCTTCGTTGCGGCCGTCCGTGAGGGCGACTTCCCGGCGTAGAACTCCCCAAGGAGCTGGCTGTGTTGACCTGGCGGAAGAGCAGCTACAGCGGCAACGACGGCGGTGCCTGCGTCGAGGTGGCGCTGCCGGTCTGGCAGAAGAGCAGCTACAGCGGCGACGACGGCGGCGACTGCATCGAGGTGGCCCTCGGCTTCTTGCCCGGCGCCGTCCCGGTGCGTGACTCCAAGGACCCCCAGGGCCCGGCCCTCCTCTTCCCCGACTCCTCCTGGAACGCCTTCGTCGCGGCGGTGCGGGCCGGCGAGTTGCCGATCGAGGGCTGAGTCACCCCTCCACATCCCTCCCTCGGGGCGGGGCGCCAACCGGCGCCCCGCCCCGAGGCGTTCTCCGCCCCTGACTACTTCGCCTTCGCCCGGTAGGCGCGCTTCTTCGCGAGTGCGCCGCAGGTCTTCATCGAGCACCAGCGCCGCGCGCCCGCCCTCGATGTGTCCACGAACGGCGTTCCGCAGTCGGGGTTTCCGCAGATGCGCACGCGCGTCCGCTGCTCCTCGGACGCGCAGAGCGCGATCAGGTCCCGCGCGACCATCGACAGCACGGCCGCGATCCCGTCCCCGTCCCACCGCACGGACGCCGCGTCCGCCGAGAGCACGGGCACCGAAGTCACTTCTGCTGCCGCCCTGTTGACCACCGCGACGTCCTCGGGCGCGGGCGGCGCCCCCTCCGCCAGCGCGACGCCCGTCCGCTGGATCGCCTCGCGCAGCCGCCTCGCTCCCTCCAGCTCTGCCTCGTCGCACCTCGGCGCCACCGTCGTGCAGCCGCTCTCCACGCTCCACCGGCTCAGGTCCTCCGGTTCGGCGAGCCGCTCGACGTGCAGCTCCTTGCCGCGATCGGCGAGCGTGCCGGCGAAGGCGAAGCACAGCCGTGCGTCGTCGAACCGGAAGTCGGTCTTGGCGCGCTGGCGCCCTTCTCGTCGGCCGTCTTCGTCACTCATGTCCACCACTCTAAGCGGTTGACACGCATCGAAGCGGGCGCATAGCTTCAAGGTCCACCACTTGAACCGGTGGACTTTCCCCGAGGAGGTCGCGTCCATGCGCGCCGCAGTCATCGAAGAACTCCACCAGCCCCTCGTCATCCGTGACGTGCCCGACCCCGTCTGCCCGCCCGACGGCGCCATCGTGCGGGTCGGCGCCAACGGGATCTGCCGCACCGACTGGGCCCTGTGGGCCGGGGACTTCTGGACGGGAGGGCCGCAGGTCAAGCCCCCGTTCGTCCTCGGCCACGAGTTCGCCGGCACCGTCGTGGAGGTCGGCCGGGACGTTCGGGACTGGCAGGACGGCGACCGGGTCATCTTCCCGATGAACCCCGGCGAGGGCTCCTGCGAGATGTGCCGCAGCGGCAACCAGCACGTGTGCGAGCACGTGGACTCGCTCGTCCCCGGCGTCTCCTACTGGGGCGCCTTCGCCGAGTACGTCATGGTCCGCTTCGCCGACGTCAACCTCGTCCGGGTGCCGGAGACCGTCGGATTCGTCGATGTCGCCGCCCTCGCCTGCCGCTACATGACCGCCTTCCACGGCGTCGTCGACCAGGCCCGCGTGCGCGGCGGGGAGTGGGTCGCCGTGTACGGGGCCGGCGGCGGCATGGGCCTGTCCACGGTGGAGATCGCGGCCGCCACCGGCGCCAACGTCATCGCCGTCGACATCTCCGAGGAGAAGCTGGAGGCCGCCCGCGCCCTGGGCGCCGTCCACACCGTCAACGCCGCCACCGACGACCCGGCCGAGGCGGTCAGGACCCTCACCCGGGGCGGCGCCCACGTGTCCGTCGACGCCGTCGGCATCGCCGAGGCCTGCCGCAACTCCGTCCTCTCCCTGCGCACGCGCGGCCGCCACCTCCAACTCGGGCACACCACCGGTGCGGAGAAGGGCGACGTCGGGCTACCGATCGACGTGATGATGGTCAAGGAACTGGAGTTCCTGGGCGCCTTCGGCATGCAGGGCCAGCGCTTCGGCACCATGCTCACCATGATCGAGGCCGGCCGCCTCAACCCCGGCCAGATCGTCACCCGCACCGTCGGCCTCCACGAGGCGAGTGGCGTGCTGGAGTCCCTGGAGACGTACGGGCCGACCGGCGTCGTCGTCATCGACGAGTTCCGGGCCTGAGCACCGGTGGAAGGAAGCACGACCATGCCCGTTCCCCGCCTGCTGGTCGACCCGGAACTGCGCCGGGCCCTCGACGCCGTCCCGATGACCCCCAACGGCGCGTTCGACCTGACCGACATCCCCGCGACCCGCGAGACCCTCCGCGCCTTCGCCGCGGCCGTCGCCGACTCCACCTCCGACGACCCGTCGGTCACCGTGACCGAACACCGCGCGACCCGGGCCGACGGCCCGGACGTGCCGATCCGCCTGCTGCGGCCCACCACCGCCGGGCCCGGCCCGCTGCCGGTCCTGCTCTGGTTCCACGGCGGCGGGCAGGTGCTCGGCTTCGCCGCCCAGGACGACCCCTGGCTCAAGCGGCTCAGCACACGGCTCGGCTGCGCCGTCGCCGCCGTCGACTACCGGCTCGCCCCGGAGACCCCCGCCCCCGGCGCCGCCGAGGACGGGCACACCGCCCACCGGTGGCTCCTCCACGAGGCGGGGGTGCTCGGCCTGGACGCCACCCGGATCGGCATCGGCGGCCAGAGCGGCGGCGGGGGAGTCGCGGCGGCCACCGCCCTGCTGGTCCGCGACCACGGCGGCCCCACGCCGCTGTTCCAGGCGCTGATGTACCCCATGCTCGACGACCGGAACCGGACCGCGTCCAGCCACGAGATCACCGACCTCGGCATCTGGGACCGCGCCACCAACCTCCTCGCCTGGCGGGCGATCCTGGGCGACCGCGCCGGAACCGACCAGGTCAGCCCGTACGCCGCCCCCGCCCGCGCGGAGGACCTCGGCGGCCTGCCGCCCACCTTCGTCGCCGTCGGCGAACTCGACTCCTTCCGCGACGAGGACCTCGACTACGCCATGCGCCTGCGCGCCCACGGCGTCCCCGTCGAACTCCACCTCTACCCCGGCGCGTACCACGCCTTCGACCTGTTCGCCCCCGAGTCACAGCTCGCCGAGAGTTTCGAGCAGGCCTGGCTCGGCTACCTCGCCCGCCACTTCCGTACCCCCGCGCCCCAACACCCCCGGCCCCCGGCGTAGACCCGGTCTCCCGCCGTCTGCCCGGAGGTGGTCGGAGGTACCCCTCCGGATGGTCTATACCCGCATCGTCAGCCTCCACGAGGCGGGCGACGTGCTGGAGTCCCTGGAGACGTACGGTCCGACCGGTGCCGTCGTCATCGACGAGTTCCAGGCCTGAGCGGCCGCGGACGGAGACACCGCCATGGCCGCTCCCCGCCTGCGGAGCCCAGGGGCGGCGGACGGGTAGCGAAGGCATCACCCGGTGTGATCGGGCTCTATCATGGCTTTCGTAAGCCCTAGCCGATCACTTGCGGGAGGCCACTCATGAGCGCCTCGGAAGTTGAACGCCCGATCTACCCGCCCGCGCGCCCCCGAGTCACGGTCGAGGAACTGCTGGCAGCCAAGAACACGCAGCCCATACGGTCCCTCGATGAGCTCCAGGCCGACACTTTCGAGTCGGACGAAGAGCTCGACGAGTTCCTGGCGTTCGTCCGCGCCGAACGCCAGCGGAACGTGGCCTGAGGGAGCAAGGTGCAGCCTGTCATTCTTGACACCGACGTCGCGTCCCTGACGCACAAGCGCAGGTTGGCGGATCCGCTGGCCAGTCGCCTGGTGGGCCGTCGACCGGTGATCACGTTCGTCACTTTCGGGGAACTGGCGAAGTGGAGTGAGGTTCGCGACTGGGGAGGGAGGCGTCGGCAGGAGCTCGCGGACTGGATCTCCGGCATCCCGGTTCTCCCCGGCGACGAAGCGGTGGCCGCGACCTGGGGCAGGCTCTCGGCGGCCGGCCTGAAGGCCGGTCTTCCGCGTCCCGTCAACGACATGTGGATCGCGGCCTGCTGTCTCACCTACGACCTTCCGCTGGCGACGCTGAACCTGAAGGACTACGCGTACTTCCAGAAGGAGCACGGCCTCCGAATCCTGGGAGCGGAGTAGCCCCCGGCCGTCTGCCCGGAGGTGGTCGGAGGCACCCCTCCGGATGGTCTATAGTTTTCCTCATCACCCAGATGCGCGGGTGGCGGAATAGGCAGACGCGCTGGATTCAGGTTCCAGTGCCCGAAAGGGCGTGGGGGTTCAACTCCCCCCTCGCGCACAGCGAACGGCCGGTTGATCTTCGGATCAACCGGCTGCTTTGTTTTGTCGTGGCCGTTTTGCTGTGACCGCCGAGGGCCCCGCGCGAATCCGCGCGGGGCCCTCGGCCGTTCGGGTCCGGGCGGACGGGTGTCGGCTGTTCGGCTGTTCGGCGCACGGGGATTGCGGCGCTCAAGGCGGGCGAACAGGGTTGATCCCAAGGGCACTTCGCCAACGAACGAAGGATTCTGGGAGCATGAAGCACACAAGGATGCTCAGACGCGTGGCCGTCTCGGCCGCCGTCATGGCCACCGCCGGCTCGCTCGCGCTGGCCGCGCCCGTACAGGCGCAGACGCGGGCCGCGGGCCAGTGCGGCGGCAACGTCGCCGACTACACCTACCCGGCGCGGGCGTACGTCTTCGACGACGTGATCAGCACGTGGCTCGGCATCTCGTCCGTCCAGTTCAACGACGACATGACCTTGACCGTCGCCCCGAACGCCGCCTCCGCCACCGTCTCCGGCGCCTGGGAACTGCACGACCCGAACGGGCCGAACCCGGCCAAGATCGGGCTGGTGACCTTCTACACCACCGTCTCGCCGGCCGTCGACGGCGACGGCGTGGCCAGCATCTACTGGTACGTCGGCTACCCGAACTGCAACCCCACCGCCGCCGACCCGGCCAAGAAGCTCTTCCAGATCTACGGCGACGTCCAGAAGCAGCCGGTCTACGAGGACGGCACCAAGGGCCCGCTGAGCAAGATCAACGGCTATCAGGCCGACCGCTGACCCCTCCTCCCCGCCGCCGTCCCCGGCTCCCGCACCGTCGCGGGGCCGGGGGCGGCGGTGTGTCGGAGCGTGCCGGCTCCGCACGGTCCCGGGCAGACCGGCGGGCCGGGGGCAAGGGTTTCGACCAGGGGCGAATTCCTGGCTCCGGCGCGCCGATCGGAGCATCGTCGTCACCAGCGAAGCCACGCCGGCGCCGCGGCGGACGACGATCCGCGGGGGGCCGGCGCCAGCCGGAACTCAAGGAGAGGCACTGATCATGCGCATCAACACCTGGACCCGCCGCGCCGCCGCCCTGGCCGTGGGCGCGACCGCCGTCGTCGCCCTGACCGCCGGTTCCGCCAGCGCCGCGAGCACCCTCGCGAAGGGCAGCTCCGGCTCGGCCGTCGGCTGCCTCCAGCAGGGCCTCAACTACGTGGACAGCGCCGGTCTCCAGGTCGACAACGACTTCGGCGGCCTCACCTACAACGCCGTCGTGCACTACCAGAGCGGCCACAGCCTGAGCCCGGACGGCGTCGTCGGCCCGGCCACCGGCGGCTCCATCAAGAACGCGGTCAGCCGGGCCTACAACGCCTCGAACCACGGCGGCGACCACTCCCCGGAGCTCGGCGCCTGGCTGGTCAACTGCAGCGGCCAGCTCCCGGGCTGACGCGGGCCGCGGCGGGCCGGGTGCACCCGGCCCGGTGAGTGACTGACGAGGGGCTCGGCGGCCTGGCCGCCGAGCCCCTTCGCGTGCCCTTCCCCATGGTCGGATGACGGATTCGCCACCAGGCCGCCCGGTGTGTGTACTTACGACTTTCCCCGGCGCCGTTTACCCCTCCCCTCCGGGGTGGGATCCCCCTCCCGAACGGCGATACCGCCGATCACCGGTGCATCGGAAGGGAGTTGGCGTTGGAGTGGTCCGTGCCGAGACGGGCGGCCGTCTCGCTGACCGCCGCCGCCATCGCGAGCGCGGCCGTGATCCCGGCGGCGGGCGCGCCGTCCGTGCCCCGGCAACTCGCCCGGCCCCGGGGCCGTACGGTGTGCGCGTTCACCGAACTCGACTTCCACGGCCTGCTGGTGCACATCCGGCAGCCGCGGCTGCTGATCGAGCCGCCCGTCGAGAGCGTGGTCAACACCAGCCACGTCGCCTGGTGCTTCTACGAGTCGCCCGCGTACGGCGGCCTCGCCGTCACCCTCGAACCGGGCCGCGGGGCCGCCAGCTTCCCGTACCCGGTGCAGTCCGCGCGGCCGGTGGGGGAGGACGGCCTCGGCGGATGACGCGCCCGGCTGAGGACGGCACCGGGCGGTCAGGTGCAGAGCTTGTCCTCCGGGCCGGCCTCGCTGACGATCACGTTCCTGTTCAGGTCCACGTCATAGGTCCAGTACGCGGTCCACAGGCCGGTGCCGCTCTGGAGCTCGGAGTCGAAGGAGTGCCGGACGGCCGTGCCGTCCTCGGACGTGACGTAGCGGAAGGCGACGCGGTTCGCGGTGGAGTCCGGGTCGGGCCTGCCGCGGGTGAGGGTGACGAAGTCGGTCCAGTCGTAGGTGGCGCCGTCCCAGCCGAAGTGGATCCGGCCGTTCTCGCACCTCAGCGGGCGCACCTCGGGGCCGCTGCGGACATGGGCCGTCCGGTCCGAGGGGGCCGCCGACGCGGTGCTCGCGCAGGTTCCCGCAAGCGCGCACACGGCGGCTGCCGCGACCCAGGGGTTCCTCATTGCCTCGCCTTCCTTCCTGTGGTGGTCGAATGCCGTGGCCGGCCGGTCCTCCCGGCCCGCCACGGGTGACGGCCGGTCGACCCGGCGGTCGACCGGCCGGTGCCGAGAGGGCTCAGCTGCAGAACTTGCTGGTCGGGCCTTCCTCGCTGACGATCACGTACGTCTCCGAGTCCGCGTCGCGGGTCCAGTACGCGGCCCACAGGCCGGTGCCGCTCTGGTACTCGGAGTCGAACGAGTGCCGGACGGTGCCGGCGGAGGAGACGAAGGCGTAGGCGAGGCGGTTCCTGCTCGTGTCGGCCGGGTCGGGCTTCGTGGTGTAGAGGCCGACGAAGTCGGAGGACGTGCGGGGGGTGCCGTCCCAGCCGTAGAAGATGTGGCCGTTCTCGCAGGTCAGCGGGCGCAGTTCGGGGTCGCCGGGGACGACGCCCCGGTCGCCCGAGGGGGCGGGCGGGACGTGGGCCGCGACGGGCCTCGGGCCGGTGTCCGCGGGCTGGGCGACCGCTGCCGACGCCGTGCCCGCGAAAGCGCCCGCAAGTGCGCAGACGGCGACTGTTGCGACCCGGAGGTTCTTCATGTCCTCGCTTCTCCCTTGTTCGCGGGACCGCCCTCCGATCCCGGTCTGCCTGCGTACCAATCGGAGGCCCCGGGGCAGACCGTGTGACCGGGATTTGGTTCGAATGGCGGCCGTCCCGTACCGGCCGTTCCGGCTACCGGCCCTTCGCGAGGTGCGCGCGGCGGAGGACCGCGAGGACAGCCGCGCCCGCGACGGCTCCGAGCGCGAGCAGCACGGCCACGGTCGCCGCGTCGGGGGCGGTGACAGGCTGGCCGCGCAGCGCCTGCCAGAGGAGGACGAGCACCAGGCCCAGGTAGGCCGCCCCGGCGATCCCCATCAGCGCGACCCGGTGGTGCTCGGACAACCCGCGCGGCCGGGTGGCGAGGAGGAAGCCGATCAGCGGCAGCACCTGGAGCGCGTGGAGGCCGAGGAAGTGGGGGATCCGCAGGTCGCCGCCGAGGGTGCTCCAGTCGGTGACGGGCATTCCCGGGCCGCCGTCGGCGAGCCCGACGGTGTGCGCGCCGACGACGGGCAGGCCGTGGCCCCGCCTGGCGGCCGCGCGCTGCGGGGAGGTGGGCAGCGTCATCAGGAACGCGACGGCCATGCCGAGGGCGCTCACGGCCATGCCCAGCCGCAGCCCCCACGCGAACACCGGCGGCCGCACCCGCTGGCGCAGCAGCAGCACGACGACCACCAGGGCCATCGCCCAGGTGGCGACGATGAAGGCGGCCATCGTCATCCACACCGCCGTCGCCGCCGGGGTGGCGAAGTTGAAGTGGCTGGTCGTGCCGGCCGCCGCCGCGGCGGCGATCAGGGCCATCTCGACGACCAGCGACACGGCCGTCACCCGGGAGACGACCCGGACGAGGCGGTCGTGGCCGCGGACGAAGGTGAGCAGCCAGAGCAGGGTGAGGGTGTAGAGGGCGATCGAGAGCGCGAAGCGGGCCGGTTTCGCCCAGGCGGGCTGCCCGGTGATCGACCGGGGATCGGTGAGCAGGCCGACCAGGGCGACGGCCAGCATCAGGGCCATCAGGGCGGCCGTCCCGGCCAGCGGCCGGTTCGCCGCCCATGCCCGCCGCGCCAGTTCCGAGGGCCTGGGGGCCCGCGCCATGGGGTTCCTCTCCGGGTGGGGCCACGGGAACGGCCGGTCGACCTCGTGGTCGACCGGCCGTTTCGTCATTCCGGGATCCGGTTCAGCGGGGGCCCTGTCCCGGGGCCCCGTACGTCCGGTGGTGCGGGGTCCGTCAGCCGTTCACCAGGGTGGCGCCCGAGCCGGTGAACCCACCGGTGACGCCCTCGTCGTCGGACCAGATCCCGAAGTCGGCGTGCGAGACGCCCTCGGGGCTGACCGAGGACTCGGCGCCCGCGACACCGGCGCCGTCCGGGCCGGCGGTGAAGAAGCCCTGGCCCCAGGCCGCGTCGACGCCTCCATGGGCCGAGGCCAGGCCGGCGGCGCCGATCACGAGCGGGACGGTGAGGGCGCTGACGGCCAGGACACGCTTGAGAACACGCATGGTGGTTTCCTCCGTGGGATTCGAGGTCATGAGCGGCGGCGCCGATCGGCCCGCCGGAACCAGCCAGACACGCACCGCCAGCCCCCGCAAGCGAGGCCGCCATCCGAACAGGCCTAACGGTTCGTCAGACGCGCCGCGCCGACCTGCGGAAATGGCCGATCGGGCGATCATCCGCCGACGTCGTTCGGGCGGAGCAGCCCTGCGGGCCTGTGGCATGGGGTTCCGCTCCGGGCGGGCCCATGGGAACGGCCGGTCGACCTTCGTGGTCGACCGGCCGTTCCCTCGATCCGGGATCCGGTTCAGCGGTGTCCCCGCTCCGGGGGGCGTCCGTCCGGTGGTGCGGGGATCGTCAGCCCTGCTGCCAGGTGGCGCCCGAGCCGGTGAACGCGCCGGAGACGCCGGTGTCGTCGGACCAGATCCAGAAGTCGGTGTGCTGGAGGCCGTCGGAGTTGACGGTGGAGTTCGTATCCGCGACGCCGGCGCCGTTCTGGTTGACGACGAACTGACCTTTGCCGAAGTTCGCGTCCAGGCCCTCCTGGGCCGAGGCGAGGCCGGCGGCGCCGATCACGAGCGGGACGGTGAGGGCGCTGGCGGCCAGGACGCGCTTGAGAGCACGCATGGTGGTTTCCTCCGTGGGATTCGAGGTCATGAGCGGCGGCGCCGATCGGCCCGCCGGAACCAGCGGGACACGTGCCGCCGCCCCGCGCAAGCGGGGTCGCCATCCGAACGGTGCCCACGGTGCGTCAGGCGCGCCGCGCCGACCTGCGGAAACGGCCGCTCGGGCGGTCGATCGCCGAGGTCGTCCGGGCGGAGCAGGCGGTGCGTCAGGAGACGCGGCGGCGGCCGGCCGACCCGAGGGCCGACCGGCCGCCGGGCGCACGGGGCCGTGGATTGCGGTTGGCCCCGTTGGCGGACGAGCCCGACCCCGTCCTGGTCACCCGGGTCGGCACCGGGGCCCTCTACCTCGACCGCCTCGGCGCGGTGTCCTCCCGGCACGCCATGCTGCTGGAGGCGTCGGCCGCCCTCTGCGCCGAGGACGACCGGGACGCCCTGCGCCGCTTCGCCCTCGCGCTGGACACCCCCGGAGCCGACCGGTGGCGCTTCGACCACGCCCGGGTCCGGCTCGCCCACGGCGAACGGCTCCGCCGGGCCCGGGCGACGGTCCGGGCCAGGGCCCAACTCGCCGCCGCCCTGGAGGTGTTCGAGGAGCTGGACGCCCGGCCGTGGGCCGAGCGGGCGCGGAACGAACTGCGGGCGACGGGTGCGAGCAGGCCGCGGGCGGACGCCTCGAACACCCACGGCCTGAGCGCCCAGAAGCTGGAGATCGCCCGCCTCGCCGCCTCCGGACTCACCAACAAGCAGATCGCCGAACGGCTGCTCCTCTCGCACCGGACCGTCGGCGCGCACCGGTACCAGATTTACGAGCGGCTCGGCATCACCTCCCGCACCATGCTGCGCGACGCCCTCGGGCCCGCGCCGGAGCAGGGCTGAGAACGGCCGGTCCGAGAGGGGACCGGCCGTTCCGCGTCAGGGCTTCCAGACCACGGGGTGGGACGCGACCGGCTGGCCGGCGGCGTTCAGCTCGACGGCGTGACCGGCGACCAGTCCGGCGTCGTTGATGTACCTGGCCTGGGCGTACGGGCCGAGCGGGGACGGCGGGAGCGTGACGGTCGTTCCGTCGGGCTGCCACAGCAGGGCGGTGCTGCGGGTCCAGTCCGGGCCCTGGGCGCTGCCGACGGCGGTACCCGCGTTGTTGACCGCCATGGCCTCGCTCTGCCGGCCCGCCGGGCCGCCGAGCAGGGTCTGGCTGCCGTCCGGGTTCCAGCGGGCGGCGAACGTGGAGTGCGCCGCGTCGAACGTGGCCCCGACGACGGTGCCCGCGCTGTTGACGGCCCGTGTCCGGCCGTAGCCGGCGTCGCGGACGGTGCCGTCGGCCGTCCAGACCAGCACCCGGTCGAACTCCGTGCCGCCGGCCCGCCGCCCGTGCCCGAGCACCACGCCGTCGTCGGTCATCCTGTCCACCCGGGCGCCGTCGACGCCCGGCGGGAGCGGGAGCGCGGTCACCGTGTCCGTCGGGCTCCAGAGCACCGGGGTCTCCTGGTAGTCGCCGTCGGCGAGGCGCCGTACGGAACTGCCGGCGACGAAGCCCGCGTTGGTGACGGAGGCGGTCGAGCCCATGGTGTCGCCGGGCAGCAGCGGCAGGTCGACCCGGGTGCCGTCGGCCCGCCACTTCAAGGGCTTGGGCTGGTAGACCTCGTCGTACGAGCCGCCCACCACGACACCGGCGTCGTTGACCGCTCCCGCGCCGCCGCCGCGGACTCCGGCCGGCAGCTCCAGCGCGGTCGGGGTGCCGTCCGGGGCCCAGCGGACCGGGTGGTTGTCGCTCATCGACACGAAGGAGGCCCCGACCACGGTGCCCGTGTCGTTGTACCCGCTCGGGTGGCTGGACAGGTCGCCGGGCAGCGGCGCCAGGACGGTGTAGCCGAGGTGGTCGGGGCTCCAGCGGATGGCGCGCGGACCGGACTGGCCGGGGGTCTTCGCGAAGTACTCGCCGACGACGGCGCCGTCGCGGCTCAGGCCCCACACCGTGCTGTAGGCGGTGTCCGGCGGGGTCGGCAGGAACTGCGGGGAGGCCAGGTACCGGGCGGGGGTGGCAGCCGCCGCCGGTATCGGGCCGAGGAGCAGGGCGGCGGCCGTCGCGGCGGCGGCGAGGGCGGCCGTACGAGGGGTGCGTGAACCGGTCATGCGGAGAACTCCTGTCTCGTCGAGGGGACTTCGGGTCGGGGCCATCAGGGCTTCCAGACCATCGCGCGCGGCAGCGACTGCGCGTCCGGCAGGGTGGCGTGCCCGACGATCACCCCGGACTCGTTGACGAGGGAGGCCGAGGCGTACGGGCTGAGCGAGGACGGCGGGAGCGTGACGGCCGTCCCGTCGCGCTTCCACAGCAGTGCCGTGCCGTGGTCCCAGTCCGAACCCGTCGCGGTGCCGACGGCGGTGCCCGCGCTGTTGATCGTGCGCGCCGTGCTCTGTTGGCCTGCCGGGCCGTCGAGCAGCGTCCGGGTGCCGTCCGGGTTCCAGTAGGCGGCGTGCAGGGAGCGGGCGGCGTCGAACGCCGCCCCGACGACGGTGTCGGTGTTGGTGATGGAGTTCGGCCGGCCCTCGCCGATGTCCCGGACGGTGCCGTCCGCCGCCCAGAGCACCACCCGGTCGAGCTCGGTGCTCCCCTCTCGCCGTCCGGGGCCGACGATCACACCGGCGTCGGTGATCCGGTAGACCCCGGCCACGTCGATCCCCGGCGGGAGCGGCAGCGCGGTCACGGTGCCCGACGGGCTCCAGACCACCGCGCGCTTCCGGGGCTCGCCGCTGAGACGTCGTTCGGACCAGCCGATGACGAAGCCCGCGTCGTTGACGGCCGTGGTCGCACCGGTGTCGTCGCCGTCCAGCAGCGGCAGGGCGACCCTGGTGCCGTCGGCCCGCCACTTCACGGGCAGGGGGCGGAACACCGCGTCGTACGAATCGCCTATCACGACACCGGTGTTGTTGATCCCGTTCGCGCCGCCGCCGCGGGCTCCGGCCGGAAGTTCCAGTGCGGTCGAGGTGCCGTCGAGGGCCCAGCGGACCGGGTGGTTGTCGGTCAGCGTCGCGAAGGAGACCCCGACCGCGGTGCCCGCCTCGTTCATGGCGCCCGGGCGGGTGCCGATCTCGCCGGGCAGCGGTTCCAGGGCGGTGAGGCCGAGGTTGCCGGTGTTCCAGCGGAGGGCGCGCGGGGCGAACCGGCCGGGGATGTCCAGGTAGCACTCGCCGAGGACGTCGCCCGCGTTGTTCAGGCTGTACGCGGTGCTGAGCGGGCCGGCGTTGGCGGGCAGCGGTAGGAGGTGGGGGGTCGGGAGCAGGTGTGGGGTCGGGAGCGGTGCGCCCGGGTCGGCCGTTGCGGCGGGTACCGGGCCGAGGAGCAGGGCGACGGCCGTCGCGGCGGCGGCGAGGGCGGCCGTGCGCGGGGTGGATGAACCAGCCATCCGGAAACTCCTGTCTCTTCAATGACCTTGTGGATCAAGCGAATTGACGTTCCGTCGGAGTCAGGCTGGTCGGGTGCCCGGTCCGGTGGCCAAGTCTCGGCCACCGTCCGTTCGTTGGCAGCCCGATCACCGAAACGGCCGGAATCCGCACCCCCGGATCCGCATCGGGCAGGTCGGAAGGGGTGCGGATCCGGGGCGGCGGCCGATTTCCCGTGGTTCGGCCGAGCGGGGCGGTGGGGGTGCCGGGGCGGGCGTCGTTCTGCCTCCGCCCGGCTGCGTCAGCCGGGTGCGATCGCCGGGCCGCCGCTGCCGGTGGTGCCCTCGGTGGTGCCCTCGGCGGCGTCCCGGCCGCCGCTCCAGCCGCTTCCGGAGCCGCCGCCGCCGGAGCCGCCACCGGAACCCCGGACGTACACCGTGAAAGAGGTCAGGCCGGGGGGCAGTTCCCAGGCCCCACCGGCCCGGACGGACACCCGGTAGGCCTGCGGGCCGCCGTCCCGCTGGGCGGGTGCGGCCGGGGCGGTCGTCGTGGTGCCGGTCGTGACGGCCAGCGCCGTGGCAGTGGAGGCGGTCGCCAACAGGCCTTGCCGGAAGAGCTTTTGATTGATCGTCATCCTTGCGATGGTCTGATCTCCGGCGGCCCCGGCGGTGGCTTCGACCCCGAATCACGCGAACGAGTGGTCGCGTTCCGGCCGAGTTCGACGCGGGCCCTCGTCGGTGAAGGTCGGCGGCCCTCGGACGGGCGGCCCTCGGACGGGCGGCGTGGGACCGCGCCCGGGGCCCCGCCGCGGGGAGCCGCGTCGCGCTCGGCGGAGCCAGCGGGTGGCGGACGGCGCGGGGCACGGCGCGGACCTGCGGAGATCCTCCCTCGATCGGGGGAGGGCGAGGGTGCGAAGGCCGGTGATACTGGCGGACATGATCAAGGGACTGAAGCCGCTGCTGCGCGGGTCGACGTATACGGGTGTGCTGTTCGCGGTGGTCGGGGCAGTGGCCGCGCTGCCGGTGGCGATGGTGGCGCTCGGGGTGACGCTGGGGCTGTCCGGCCGCCCGGACTCGGTCTGGGTGGCGCTGCCCCTGTGGGCGGTGCTGCTCGGGCTGTGCGGACTGCCCCGGGTGGTGCGCCGGGTACTGGCGGCGGGGGCGCGCAGGACGCTGGGCGTCGCGGTGCCCGCCCCGGTGAAGGGGGCCGCCGCGGCGGAGTGGTGGCGGACGCCGGCGTTCGTGGTGGCGCACGTGGCGCTGGGCTGGACGGTGCTGATCGGCGGCAGCACGCTGCTGGTGACGGCCGTGGCGCTGCCCGGGCGCTGGGCGGAGGGCACGGCGCGGGTCAGCCTCCTCGGCTGGGCCACGGACGTGACGGGCGTCTGGGCCTGGATCGTGGGAGTGCTCGCCCTGGTGCTCGCGGCGGCGCTGTTCGTGGCCGTGTCGGGCGCGCTGCGGTGGCTGGCGCCCCGGCTGCTCGGGCCCTCGCCGGCCGAGCGGCTCGCGATGGCCGCCGAGCGGGAGCGGCTGCTGGCCGAACGCAACCGGCTGGCCCACGAACTGCACGACTCCATCGGGCACACCCTGACCGCCGCCACCATCCAGGCCGCCGTCGCGGGCGAGGTGTTGGCCGACGACCCGGTCGCGGCGCGGGCCGCCATGCGCAGCATCGAGGAGTCGACCCGGGCCGCGCTGGAGGACCTCGACTACGTGCTCGGCGCGCTGCGCGAGGAGCAGTCCGGCACCGCGCCGACCCGCACCCTCACCGACCTGCCCGAACTGATCGACCGGCTCCGGCACGCGGGCGCCGTCGTGGCGCCGCGCACCACCGGGGACCTGGCGCAGGTGCAGGGCACGCTCTCCCGGGCCGCGTACCGGATCGTCCAGGAGGGGCTGACCAACGCGCTGCGGCACGGCTCGGGCGGGACGATCGAGCTGCGGGTCGCGGCGGGGGCGGACGAGCTGGAGCTGAGCGTGGTCAACGGGGTGGCGGACGGGGCCGGGGCGGGCGGCTTCCCGACCTCCGGGCACGGCCTGCCCGGGCTGGCCGAGCGGGTGCGGCTGCTGCACGGCGAGTTCGAGGCCGGTCCGTACGGCGAGGGGCAGTGGCGGCTGGCGGTCCGGCTGCCGATGCGGTGGTCGGCGTGAGCGGGAGCGGTGAGGACAGGGTGGCCGACCCCGCCGCTGGGGCGGCGCCCGACGTCACCCTCCTGATCGCCGACGACGACCCCGTCACCCGCAGCGGCCTGAGCACCCTGCTGGGCGCCCAGCAGGGCATCACGGTGGTCGGGCGGGCCGCCGACGGCGTCGAAGTGGTCCAGCAGGTACGGATGTTGCGGCCGGACGTGGTGCTGATGGACGTGCGGATGCCGCGTCGCAACGGGATCGAGGCGACCCGCGAACTGCTGAAGGACGCCGACCCGCCCAAGGTCGTGGTGATCACCACCTTCGAGAACGACGGCTACGTCACCGCCGCGCTGAGCGCCGGCGCCAGCGGCTTCGTGCTGAAGCGGCGGCCCGTCCCGCAGATCGCCGAGGCGGTACGGGTGGTGGCCGCCGGGGAGGCGGTGCTGTTCCCCGCCGCGCTGCGCCGGATGGTCGCGGCCCGGCCGCTGGAGTCGGCCGAGGCGCTGCCCAGGGCGGCGCTGACCGGCCGGGAGGAGGGGGTGCTGCGGCTGATGGCGACCGGGCTCTCCAACCCGGAGATCGCGCAGGCCCTCGCGGTGAGCCAGGAGACGGTGAAGACGCACGTCGGGAACGTGCTGGGCAAGCTCGGCGCACAGAACCGGACCCACGCGGTGGTGATCGCCTACGAGAGCGGGCTGGTGGTGCCGGGGCTGCCCGGCGCCTGAGCGGCGGTGCGGCCACGGTGATGTGGCCACGGCGGGAGCAGCCCCGGCGGTCGGTGCGGCCTGCGGTGTGCGGTGTGTGGGCGTGCGGCCTGTGGCTTACGGCCTGCGGCTTACGGCCTCGGGTCGATCGGGGCGAGGGTGCCGAGGCGGTCCTCGACGGCCTGGGCGGCGGCCAGGCAGAGGTCCTCCCGGAAGGCCCGGCCGACGAGCTGCACACCGGTGGGGAGGCCGTCCGCGGCGAGACCGGTCGGGACGGCGACGGACGGGACGCCGACGAAGCTGGTCACCGAGCAGAGCCGCATGGCCGAGGCGACCCGGTCCCGGCCCGCCTGGTCCCGCGACTCCAGGCCCGGTTCGACCGGCGGCTCGGTGAACACCGGGCCCAGCAGCAGCGGGTACGCGTGCAGGAACTCCGCCCAGGAGCGGCGGATGTTCATCCAGGTGCCCAGCAGCCGGATCAGGCCGGGGCCGTCCACGGGCGGGGAGCTGCGCATCGTCAGCTCGATGAAGCGGTCGCCGCCCTCGCCCAGCAGCTGCCGGACGGCGGGCCAGTTCGGCGCGAACTCGGTGCCGGTCAGGCGGTGGTAGGTGTCGAGCGCCTCGTCCAGCCGCGGGACGTCGGGGACCTCCTGGACGTCGTACCCGGCGTCGCGCAGCGCGTCGGCGGCGGTCTCGACGGCGCGGCGGACGGTGGGGTGGACGCCGTGGCCGCCCGGGTCGGCGACGACGGCGACCCGGACGGGGGCGGCGAGCGGCTCGCCGTACAGCGGGACGGGCACGGCGCGCGGGTCGCGCGGGTCGGTGCCCGCCAGCGTCTCGTAGGCGAGCCGCAGGTCGGCGACCGTACGGGCCAACGGGCCGTCGGTGACCAGGACCTGGGAGGCCGGGCCGGGGTCGTCCGGGCCGACCAGGCGCTGGTCGGCGGGGAAACGGCCGGTGGTCGGATCGAGGGCGGCGACCCCGCAGAAGGAGGCGGGGATGCGGACCGAGCCGCCGGAGTCGTTGCCGAGCCCGAGCGGGGCCATCCCGGCGGCGACGGCCACGCCGTCCCCGCCGCTGGTGCCGCCCGGGGTGCGGCGCCGGTCCCAGGGGTTGTAGGTGTCGCCGTACAGCTCGCTGCGGGTGTGCATCCCGGCGAGGATCAGGGTCGGCAGGTTGCTGTGGCCGATCGGGATCGCCCCGGCCGCGCGCAGCCGGGCCACCGGGACGGCGTCGTCGGTGGCGACGTGGTCGCGGAAGCGCGGGGTGCCGAAGGTGGTGGCCACGCCGGCGATCGGGGTGCACTCCTTCACGGTGAACGGCACGCCCGCGAGCGGCCCGAGGGGCTCGCCGGTGGCCCGGCGGCGGTCGGTGTCCCGCGCGGCCGCGCGGGCCCGGTCGGCGAGGAGCTGGGTGACGGCGTTCAGACGGGGGTTGACCTCGTCGATCCGGGCCAGGTGGCTGTCCATCACCTCCAGGGCCGACACCTCGCCGCCGCGCACGGCGGCGGCGAGTTCGGTGGCGGGCTTGCTCCACAGGGACATGGGGGCGCTCCTCGGCGGGTCGTCGGGCTCGTTCCGATGCGGTCGCATCGGAACGGAACGAACCCTAGCCCGGAACCGATACGCTTGCATCGGAATATCGAATATCGGAGAACACGGCGGCGAGGAGGACGGGCATGCCGAAACAGGTGGACCACGAGGGCCGGCGACGGCGGATCGCCGAGGCCGTCTGCCTGCTGGTGGACGAGCACGGGCTGGAGGGCGTCACCCTGCGGGACGTCGCCACCCGGGCGGAGGTCTCGATGGGGGCCGTCCAGCGCTGCTTCCGCACCAAGGAGGAGATGCTGCTGGCCGCGCTCGCGCACGTCGGCGAGCGGGTCACCGCGCGGGTGCGGAACCGGCTCACGGCCGGCCCTGCGCAGTCGGCGGCCACCGAACTCGGGCTGGTGGCGGGCGAGGTGGCGCTGCTGCGCGAGGAACACCGGGCCGAGGCCAGGATCTGGCTCGCCTTCGTCGCCGGGGCCGCCGTCAACCCGGCGCTGGCGGCCACCCTGCGGAGCAGCTACGCGGCGCTGGAGGAGCTGGTGGTGCGGCTGGTCGCGGAGGCGGCGGGCGGGGGATCGGCGCTGGGCGGGGCGGCGGCGGGTGGGCCTGCGGCCGGGGGATCGGCGCTGGGCGGGGCGGACGCCGGCGGGGCGGTGGACGCGCGGACCGAGGCCCGTACGCTGCTCGCCCTCGCCGACGGGCTCACCGCGCACGTACTGGTCGGGCACCGGACGGTGGCGGAGGCGGAGGAGGTCCTGCACGCGCACCTGGCCGGGCTCTGGGCGCGCTGCTGAAACGGCCCCTCGGCACGCGGCTGAAGTCGTCGCCCACTGTTGTCGCCCCCGTCACCGTCCAGTCCGTGGATGGTCGGCCACGGCGGTGGCCGGGTCGGGCAGGATCGGGCCCGACGTCACCGGAGACACCTGTCGGACACTCGTGTTGGGAGAGCCTGCCGTGACTGCTGTGGAGATCCCCGGGTCCAAGTCCATCACCGCCCGGGCGCTGTTCCTGGCCGCCGCCGCCGAGGGCGTGACCACCCTGCGCCGGCCGCTGTCCTCGGACGACACCGAGGGCTTCGCGCAGGGGCTGGACACCCTCGGGTACCGGATCGAGCGGACGGCCGCGGCGTGGCGGGTGGAGGGCCGCCCGGCCGGTCCCGCCGTCCCGGAGGCCGAGGTGTACTGCCGCGACGGCGCCACCACCGCGCGCTTCCTGCCCACCCTCGCCGCCGCCGGCCACGGCACGTACCGCTTCGACGCCTCCGCCCAGATGCGCCGCCGCCCGGTCGCCCCGCTCACCCGGGCGCTGCGCGACCTGGGCGTGGACCTGCGGCACGAGGAGGCCGAGGGGCACCACCCGCTGACGGTCCTCGCCGACGGCGTCCGCGGTGGTGAACTCACCCTGGACGCAGGGCAGTCCTCGCAGTACCTGACCGCGCTGCTGCTGCTCGGCCCGCTCACCTGGGACGGCCTGCGGATCACCGTCACCCGGCTGGTCTCCGCGCCGTACATCGGCATCACCCTGGCGATGATGCGCGACTTCGGGGTCGAGGTGAAGCGCGAGCGGACGCCCGCGGGCGAGCTGTTCGAGGTGCCCCCCGGCGGCTACCGGGCCGCCGACTACCCGATCGAGCCGGACGCCTCCACGGCCAGCTACTTCTTCGCCGCCGCGGCCCTGGCCGGCCGGGAGGTCACCGTCCCCGGCCTCGGCCGGGACGCGCTCCAGGGCGACCTGCGCTTCGTCGACGTGCTGCGGCGGATGGGCGCCCGGGTGGACGTCGGCGCCGACCGCACCACGGTGGCCGGCGAGGGCCCGCTCGGCGGGATCACCGTCAACATGCGGGACATCTCCGACACCATGCCCACCCTCGCGGCCATCGCCCCGTTCGCCACCGGGCCGGTGCGGATCGAGGACGTCCACAACACCCGGGTCAAGGAGTGCGACCGCCTGGAGGCCTGCGCCGACAACCTGCGCGCGATGGGCGTCACCGTGGCCACCGGGGACGACTGGATCGAGATCCGGCCCGGCACGCCCCGCCCGGCCGAGGTCACCACCCACTCCGACCACCGGATCGTCATGTCCTTCGCCGTCACCTCGCTGCGCACCCCCGGCATCACCTTCGACGACCCGGGCTGCGTGCGGAAGACCTTCCCGGGGTTCCACGAGGCCTTCGCGGCGCTGCGCGCGGAGTGGGGGGTCTGACCCGCGCCGCTCCGACCCGGGTCGTCGTCCGGGCCGGGAAATCCCGGTTGCCAGGCGGCGGCCCCGGCGGCGAGGATTCCGTTCGTGTCCGAGACGGTGTTCGAGACGGTGTCCGACGGGCCCGGGCTGCGGCCCTACCCCAAGATCCCCGCCCGGGGCCGCTCCGGCGGGCCCGGCAGCCGCGAGTGGACCGCGGCCGAGAAGGTGCACGGGGCGCACTTCGCCGTGGTCTGCGAAGGCGGCTCCGTCCGGGCCGCGAAACGGCGTGAACTGCTGGACGACGAGGGGCTGGACGGCTTCTTCGGGGTGAGCCGGATCTGGCCCGAACTCTCCGTCGCGGCCGCCCGGTTCGCCGCCGCGGTGCGCGAACCGTGGGGCACCGCCGCCGTGGTGACGGTCTACGGCGAACTGGCCGGCGGCCGCTACCCGCACCCCGGGGTGCCCGCCGTCCCCGGCGTCGACCCGGTCCAGACCGGCGTCTGGTACGCCCCCGGCCTGCGCTGGCTGCCCTTCGACGCCACCGTCGAGACACCCGAGGGCCGCTGGTGGATCGCCGACCGCACCCTGCGCACGGCCGCGCGGGCCGCCGGACTCACCTGCGTCCCCCTGCTCGGCCACGGCCCGCTGAACACCCTGCACGACCTGCCGGTCCGCTACCCCAGCCGGGTGCCCGCCCTGCTCGGCCTGCCCGAGCTGCCGGACAACCTCGCCGAGGGGTACGTCCTCAAACCGGCCGGCGAATGGCACGAGTCCGCCACCGCCCGTCCGCTCGTGAAGGTGAAGCAGCGGGCCTTCGCCGAGGACGACCGCTACGACGGCGCCCGCCCCTACCTCCCCCCGCCGGAGGGCGCGGCCGGCGTCCCCGCCTGGCTCCTCGTCCAGGCCTCGGCCCTGCTCACCCCCACCCGCGCCGCCGCCGCCGTCAGCAAGCTCGGCCCCCGCACGCCCGCGCAGGCCGTGGCGGCGGAGATCGCGGCGGACGTGGCCGAGGAACTCGCCGACGCCGTAGGAGGGTTGGACCCAACCGTCCTGGCCGCCCTGCGCCAGGCCCTCGAACCGGGAGCCCTGGCCCTCACGTCCTTCGACGCGGAGGACCGGCGCAACTCCTGAGCGCCGGGTGGCCGGCGGCTGCCGTACCTTGATCGTCTGTGGGGTCAGGGGCGCGAGAAAGATTCCTCGGAAAAGTCGTCGGCCGATGTAGAGGCCGAGTTCCGCCGCTCCGACTGAGAGGTGACGGCGCGCCGACGGGGCGCGTGAGACGGAGGGGACACCCGGAATGAAGTACGTCGCGATGATCTACGGCAACCAGGCCAAGTGGGACTCCTTCCCGGCCGAGGCGTGGCCGGAGGCGATCGCCAGGCAGGAGGCGTTCAACGCGCGGTACCGGGAGAGCGGGGAGCTGGTCGGCGCGTACGGGCTGGCGGACGCGGCGGCGGCGCAGCTGGTGCGGCGGGCGGAGGGGGTGCCGGTGGTCACCGACGGGCCGTACCTGGAGACCAAGGAGTACGTGGCCAGCTTCTACCTGCTGGACTGCGAGAGCCTGGAGCGGGCCCAGCAGATCGCGGCGGACATGCCGTTCGCGGACGTGGAGCCGGTGGAGCTGTGGCCGGTCCTGCACGAGTCCGTGGCGGGCGACCTCCCCGTGTGCGAGTGAGCGGAACGACCGGTGCCGTCGAGGGCCTGCTGCGCGAACTGGCGCCGCAGGTCCTCGGCGTGCTGGTGCGGCGGCACGGCGGGGCGTTCGACGCGTGCGAGGACGCGGTGCAGGAGGCGCTGCTGGCCGCCGCGACGCAGTGGCCGGAGGGCGGGGTGCCGGCCAACCCGAGGGGCTGGCTGGTGACGGTCGCGGACCGGCGGCTGGTGGACCGGGTGCGCAGCGATTCGGCGCGCCGCCGCCGGGAGGAGGCGCTGGCGCTGGCCACGCCGCAGTCGGCGCTGCTGGCCCCCGCGGCCGACGCGCCCGACCCGGCGGCGGACGACTCCCTTGCGCTGCTGTTCCTCTGCTGCCACCCGGCGCTGTCCGTGCCGAGCCGGATCGCGCTGACCCTGCGCGCGGTCGGCGGCCTGACCACCGCGCAGATCGCGGCCGCGTTCCTGGTGCCCGAGGCGACGATGGCGCAGCGGATCAGCCGGGCGAAGCAGACGCTGAGGAGCGCGGGCGGGGGACTGTCCCTCGGCGGGGGAGAGTCCCTCCCGGAGGGCGGGGCGGGGCGGCTGGGCGAGGTCCGGCACGTGCTGTACCTGGTCTTCAACGAGGGCTACACGGCGAGCGGCGGCGAGGAGCTGACCGCGCCGCGGCTGTCCGAGGAGGCGATCCGGCTGACCCGGCTGCTGCGGCGGCTCACCCCCGGGGACGCCGAGACGGCGGGGCTGCTCGCGCTGATGCTGCTGACCGACGCCCGGCGGCCGGCCCGTACCGGGTCGCACGGCGCGGTGGTGCCGCTGGACGAGCAGGACCGCGGCCGGTGGGACCGTGAACTATTGGACGAGGGGCTGGAGTTGATCGCCTCGGTGCTGCCGCGCGGGCAGGCCGGGCCGTACCAGGTGCAGGCCGCGATCGCCGCGGTGCACGGGGAGGCGGCGACGGCGCGGGAGACCGACTGGCCGCAGGTCCTGGCGCTGTACGACCTGCTGCTGCGCCTCGACCCGAACCCGGTGGTCGCGCTCAACCGGGCGGTCGCGGTCGCGATGGTGCACGGGCCGGAGGCGGGGCTGGCGCTGGTGGCGGAGCTGGCCGGGGACCGGCGCCTGGCCCGGCACCACCGGCTGCTCGCCGTCCGGGCGCACCTGCTCGACCGGCTCGGCACCGACCCGGCGGCCGCCGCCCGCGCCTACCGGGAGGCGGCGGCCCGGACGGCGAGCGCCCCGGAGCGGCGCCATCTGGCCTCCCGGGCACGGCGGTTGGAGGTGGCCTCGAGTACGGGGTGAGCGGGCGGGCGGCGGGGTCGAGGGCAGGGTCGAGGGCGGGTTCAGACGGCGTCCAGGGGGCTTCCGCGTCCGCTGGAAGGGGCCCATCATGGGCTCCCGGCCCCGGCAGAACCGCCCCGACACCGTTCCAGGGCCGCCGTCAGGAGGCAGAAGAGATGACGATCCCACCGCCCGTTCGGATCCAGGCCGCCGTCGTCCGCGCCGCGTACGCGCTGCCCGAGGGCCTGCGGCGGGCCGTCGCGGGCAAGCCGGTGGTCCTCGACGGGCAGACGCTCGCGCTGGACGCGCAGTTGATACTCAAGCTCCAACGGCTGTCCGGGGCGTCCCTGGTGATGTCGGGCGGGGTCGGGCCGTCGCGCGCCGCGATGGAGCACGCGCGGCACCTGGTGGGCGGGCCGCGCAACCGTACGGTGGCCGCGCGGAGCGTCGGCATCCCGCAGGAGCACGGCGAACTGGCCGCGACGCTGTACACCCCGGAGGGGCTGGCGGCCGGCTCCGGCCTGCTGGTCCTCCTGCACGGCGGGGGCTGGGTGGTCGGCAGCCGGGCCAGCCACGACCACGTCGCCCGCTTCCTCGCCCAGCGGGCGCGGGTGCGGGTGCTGTCGGTGGAGTACCGGCTGGCGCCCGAGCACGCGTTCCCGGCGGCGGCCGAGGACGCGCTGGCCGCGTTCGACTACGCCTACGCCAAGGCCGCCGACCTGGGCGCGGACCCGGAGCGGATCGCGGTCGGCGGGGACAGCGCGGGCGGCAACCTGGCCGCCGTCGCCGCCCAGCAGGCGGTCCGGCGGGGCGGCCCCGCGCCGGTGTTCCAGCTGCTGCTGTACCCGGCGACCGACGCCTCGACCCGGCGCCCCTCGCGCGCACTGTTCGCCGACGGGTTCTTCCTGACCAGCGCCGACATGGACTGGTTCGCCGACCGGTACGCGCCCGCGCCCGCCGACCGCACCGACCCGCGGCTGTCGCCGCTGCTCGCCGAGGACCTGACCGGCCTGCCGCCCGCGTACATCGGCACCGCGGGCTTCGACCCGCTGCGCGACGAGGGCGAGGCGTACGCGCGGGCGCTGGAGGAGGCCGGGGTCGCGGTGCGGCTGAGCCGGCAGTCGGACCTCATCCACGGGTACGCCAGCTACATCGGCATCGGCCACCGCTTCCGGGAGGCGACGGCCGAGGCGGCGGAGGCGCTGCGGCAGGCGATCGGCGGGTAGCGGCAGCGCGCCGGAGGGCTTGCGGCGAAGGGCGGGACCCCGGCAGCGGGCGGGTCCCGCCCTTCGCCGTGCCGTGAGACGGAAGGCGGGGCGGGGCCGGAGGCGGAAGGGGGACGGGGCCGGAGGCGGAAGAGGGGCGTGACCGTGAGACGGAAGGGGGCGTGCCCGGAGGCGGAAGGGGGGCGTGAGCCGTACGGTCACGCGCCGGATCGCTGTCGCGCAGGGGGTTCTCGGCGACCGGCTCTTATTGTACTGTCCGTCTAATAAGCGGGTGAGCGGGAACCCGCGGAACAGGCACCTGGAGGCAGCCATGGCTCTCACCTGGCAGACGGGGCACGGCCACACCACGGCCGACGACGACGTCTCGAAGCGGCTGCTGGACTCGGCCGCCACCCTCTCCTACGACCCCTCGACCGAGATCGACTGGGACGCCCCCCTCCCGGACGACCACTACGGCCTCAACCCGGAGTGGAGCACCCTCTACGGCACCCGGCTGTGGGACGAGATGACCGAGCGCCAGCGGGTCACGCTCACCCGGCACGAGGTCTGCTCGATCATGAACACCGGCATCTGGTTCGAGATGATCCTCCAGCAGATGGTGCTGCGCGACCAGTACCTCAAGAACCCCGCCACCGCCGAGTTCCAGTTCGCGCTCACCGAGATCGCCGACGAGTGCCGCCACTCGATCATGTTCGCCCGCGCCTGCGCCAAGATGGGCGTTCCCGCCTACCGGCCGAACAAGGTGATCGCCCAGGCCGGGCGCGCCTTCAAGGCGCTCGCCAAGGGCGAACTCGCCTACGGCGGCATCCTGGTGGCCGAAGAGGTGCTCGACGTCATGCAGCGCGACTGGATGCGCGGCGAGAAGGTGCTGGAGATCGTCCGCGGCACGTCCCGGATCCACGTGGTCGAGGAGTCCCGGCACATGAAGTTCGCCAGGCAGGAGATCCGCGAGCGGATGCGCCACGCGAGCCCGGCCCGCCGGCGCGCCTCGGCCACCGGCATCGCCGTGGGCGCGTACGTCATCGTCACCAGCATGGTGCACCCGGGCGTGTACAAGGCCGCCGGGCTCGACGTGCAGCGGGCGCTCGCCGAGGTGCGGGCCAGCGAGCACCGCAAGGCGATGATGCGCACCAGCTCCCGGCACCTGATGGCCTTCCTCGCCGAGACCGGCCTGCTCACCAGCCGCTCGGCGGCCGTCTACCGCCGGGTGCACATGCTCTGACGGACCGTCACCACCGAGCCGCCCCATCCCCCACGCGCAGCGAGGACCCACCCCGGCCATGGCCTACGCGATCACCCAGACCTGCTGCAACGACGCCTCGTGCGTGTCCGTCTGCCCGGTCAACTGCATCCACCCGACCCCGGACGAACCGGAGTTCGGCACCACCGACACGCTCTACATCGACCCGCGGGCGTGCATCGACTGCGGCGCCTGCGCGGACGCCTGCCCGGTGGACGCGGTGTTCCCGGTCGACCGGCTGCGCGGACCCGACACCGTGTTCGGCGACCTCAACCGCGACTGGTTCCGCGACCACCCCAACGACCACGCCTGGGGCGCGCCCAGCTTCCCGCGCAGCCTGCCGGCCGAGGTCGGCGCGCTGCGGATAGCCGTCGTCGGCACCGGCCCGTCCGCCGGGTACACCGCGCAGGAACTGCTGCGCGGCACCAGCGCCGAGATCACCATGATCGACCGGCTGCCGGTCACCGGCGGCCTGCTGCGCCACGGCGTCGCGCCCGACCACCAGTCCACCAAGCGGATCGCGGAGAGCTTCGCGAGCGTCTTCCACGACCCGCGGCTGCGGATGCACCTGAACGTGGAGATCGGCACGGACCTCACCCACCAGGAGCTCGCCGCCCACCACCACGCGGTGGTGTACGCGGTCGGCGCGGCCGCCGACCGCCGGCTCGGCATACCCGGCGAGGACCTGCCGGGCAGCCTGCCCGCGACCGCCTTCGTCGGCTGGTACAACGCCGAACCCACCGTGCCCGCCGACGCGGTGGAGCTGTCGGCGGAGCGCGTGGTGGTGGTCGGCAACGGCAACGTCGCGGTGGACGTCGCCCGCATCCTGCTCACCGACCCCGACCGGCTCGCCGCCACCGACATCGCCGACCACGCCCTGGCCGCGCTGCGCCGCAGCCGGGTCCGGGAGGTCGTGCTGCTCGCCCGGCGCGGCCCCGGGCAGGCGGCGTGGAGCAGGGCGGAGTTCCTGGCGCTGCGGCGGCTGCCGGGCGTCGAGGTGGTGGTGGCGGACCACCCGGAGGTCCGGGCGGCGATCGAGGCGGCGGCGGAAGGGGGGTCGGAAGCGGGGTCGGGTACGGCGTCGGGGGCGGCGCTGCTCGCCGGGCTGCCGCTGGTGCCGCACGACGGTGACGCGGCGCCCGGGCCGGGGCGGCGGATCGTGCTGCGGTTCCTGTCGGCGCCGGTCGAGCTGTCCGGGGAGGGGCGGGTCGAGGCGCTGACCGTCGAGCGGACCGCCCCGGCGGCGGACGGCCGGATCGAGGGCACCGGCGTGCGGGACGTGCTGCGGGCCGGGCTGGTGGTGCGCTCCATCGGGCACCGGAGCGTCCCGCTGCCCGGGCTGCCGTTCGACGAGCGGACCGGGACGGTCGCGCACCGGGCGGGGCGGGTCGTCGACCCGGCGACCGGACGGCCGCTGCCGGGGACGTACGTGGTGGGCTGGGCCAAGCGCGGGCCGTCCGGCGGGATCGGCGCCAACCGGGCCTGCGCCCGGGAGACGGTGGGCGCGCTGCTGGACGACGCGACCGCCCGCGCGCTGCCCGTCCCGGAGGCGGGGCGCGGCGACTTCGAACGGCTGGTGCGCAAGCGGCGGCCGGACGCGGTCGGGCTGCGGGAGCTGCGGGCGGTGGACCGCGCGGAACGCGAGCGGGGCGAGGCCGAGGGGCGGCCCCGGGTGAAGCTCGCCACCGTCGCCGAGCTGCTGGCGGCGGGGCTGCGGCGGTAGGGCCCGTCTTCGAACTCGCGTCTGCGGGGCGGCGCACAGGACGTGCGCAGGAAGTCGGGTGGGCCGACTTCCTGCGCACTGGCGGCTCCCCGCAGGGGGTTGACCTGCGGGGAGCCGGGTTGACGTGGCCGTGTCCCGGTACGGGCGGGGCGCGTTGGCCGGGTGTGAGTGGTTTTGGGAGGCTGCCGGAACCGGAGCGGCCGCTGGCTGAGGAAACGATCCTGCACGGCGTTCCGGACAGAACGCCGGAGCGGCCGCCGGAGCAGTCGTGGGCGGCGCCCGTGCCGGAACCCGTAGCGGAACCCGGTCCGGAGACGCCCATCTACGCCGAACTGGCCCGGCGCTGGCGGGCCGAGGGGCGGGCCGTCCCCGGGCTGCCCGACCCGGACTGGGAGCCGCCGGCCGCGCCGGCCGGGGCTCAGGAGGCGTCCGGCTCCGGCTGGAGCCCGGCGCGGGCGTCGGGGTGGAACCCGGGGGCGGGCTCGGGGTGGAACCCGGGGTAGAACTGCCGCGCCCACCGGCGGAACAGCCCGATCGAGCGCTCCCCGGGGACGAGCCGGGGCTGCGCCAGGTACCGCTTGTGGTCCAGGACCGGGCGGTCCTGCTTGATGATCCGCACCGAGGCCTGGAGCGCCGCCCAGGAGGCCGCCCGGTCGACGGCCCGCGCCGCGCCGACCCCCGGCACCGGCATCGTGGCAGTCACCGCGAAGCGCACCCTGGTCCGCCACGGCGCGACCGGCGTCGGCAGCACCCACACCCGCAAGGCGCCGCCCACCTGCGGCAGTTCGACCTCCATGCGCATCAGCCCGAGGCCGAACAGCGTCACCGGCTGCTCCAGGCTCACCGTGCCCAGCCCGGGGAACCGGGTCGTGGTGCGCTGGTGGACGGTGAACAGCGGCCCGGCCACCTCGGGCGGGGCGGTCTCCCGGGTGTCCAGGCCGTGCAGCACCCGGGTGTGCCGGAAGTCGACGCTGTTCTCCATCACCTCCTGCGGGTGGGAGAGCACGTCCCCGCTCCACCACGCCAGCGGCCGTACCCCGACGGCCGGCGGCAGCTCCCAGGCCGGTGCGCCGCCGTCCGGACCGCCGCCCGAACCGTTGCCCGGGCCGCCGCCGGGGCCGCACCAGACGAACAGCGTGCCGTCCCGCTCGCACAGTCGGCGCCCGGCCAGGGCGCCCCGGAACCGGATGCCGTCCGGCGAACCGGTGCACGAGCCGTCCGGGCCGAAGGCGAAGCCGTGGAACGGGCAGACCAGCTCCTCGCCCCGGACCTTCCCGCCCGCCCCGAAGTGCGCGCCCAGGTGCGGGCAGTGCGGGCCGACCGCGCGCACCGCGCCCCGGCGGGTCCGGTACAGCACCACGTCCTCGCCCATCAGCCGGACCGTGCGCACCCGCCCGGGCGGCAGGTCCCGGGACCGGCCGACGCAGAACCAGCCACTGGGGTACGGCAGGGGGGCGGAGCGCTCGTCCACGCGGAGTTCACCTCGATGGCTTGACAGCCGTGTGAACGTACCAGGCGACGTGCTCCCGAACGCCGTACATCTCCACCGTGGACCGGAGATTGAGCCACTTGGCCGGATCGCCGAAGCGCCGCAGTATCTCCCACGGCAGCCGGAAGTACGCGTACACGGCCTCCGAGGTCGGCAGGTAGTACGGCGTCGCGTCCAGCGCCTCCTCGACCTCGAACCCGGCCTCGGCGAGCAGCCGCGACAGGTTGCCGGCGTGGTAGACCTTGGAGCCGGTCATCGTCATCGCGTCCAGGTACGGTTCGATCAACGCCCGTGCGCCCGGCTCCATTTCGTCCAGCGGGCCGGTGCTCATCGGGCCGAGCAGCACCAGCCGGCCGCCCGGGCGCAGCACCCGGTGGAGCTCGGCCAGCGCCCGGGGCGGGTCGTAGGAGTGGACCAGCGTCTCCATCGAGTACGCGCCGTCGAACTCCCCGTCGTCGAAGGGGAGCCGGTGGAAGTCCCCGAAGCGGAACACCGTCCGGTCGCCCATCCGGGCCCGGGCGCTGAGCCGGGCCGCCTCGGCGAGGTGGAAGTCCAGGACGTCGACCCCCGTCACCGCCAGCCCGAAGCGCAGGGCCATCGCCCGGGCCACCACCCCGGCCCCGCACCCGGCGTCCAGCACCCGCGCCCCCGCCGGCAGCGCCAGCTTGCGCCCCAGCACGTCCTCCAACTGCCGCTGCGCCCGCCACAACCGCCACTTCGACTGCCCCGGCTCCGTCCACCCCCAGTGCCGCGCGTTGCGCGCCACCCGGGTGTAGAACCACCGGCTCCCCGCCCGCCCGTACACCCTGCGCAGCCCGGCCAGATCGAGTCCCTGAGCGCTCATGCCAGCGGGTTACCCGGCTCGCACCGCCGCCTACCCCCGCCGCCCGCGGATACCCCGATGGGAGGAATAGGCGGTTGATAGGTCAAACGGATCGGCGGTGATGGGTTTCGGCCGACCGGGACGGCCGTACGCCGCAACCTGACCGTCCGCGCGACGTTGAACCGGCCATGAACAACAACCGCGTACCGCTCGGTCCTTGGCTGGGAATCTCGTGGGGGGCGGACACTCCGCCGGCCCTCGACCGCCACATCCTCAGGGCGCGCCATGTCGTGGCCATCGGCAACCGATGGATGTGCTTGATCGAGGCCGCCGAGTTGGCGGCGCTGGCCGCCATGCCCGACGCGGCCTTCGTGCTCGGGAGTCGGCGAGGCTACCTGTCGGACAGCCAGGTCAACCAGGCATTCGCGAATGCCCTCCGCGAACGGCCCGAGGACGTCGGCTTCTTCGGGGCGCCGATCGTCCTCTCCTCGCGCAGCCCGCACTGGGAGCCCGGCTGGGGCGGCGGTTCCGGGCTGCTCGGTTTCGCTGGCGTGCAGTGCTTCGACGGGTTCCAGCGGCTGGTCACGATGGCCCATCTCGCCCGTGAGCTGCCTCCGGGGCACCTCAGCAGGGCCCTCCTGTGGGTCGTCGTCGTCACCGGAGAGGATGTCGACCGGGGCCGTGAGCTGTGTGATGAGGTGGCCCATCACATCAACCCGTTGGAGCCGCAGGACAACCTTGTGCGCTGCCCCGACCTCCTGCGCGTCCAGGCGGAGTTCCGGCAGGAGGGAGGATTCTTCGATCCTCGGCGGGGCATCGTGTCCGGTCCGCACCCGGTGGGGTTCACGCCCGCGGATGTCTTCCGTTCGCTCGCCGCACTCTCGCTCGCGCCGCGCCCGTACCTGAGCAACCAGCTCCAGACCGTCGAGGGCCTGAACGGGCTGTGGCCGGACATCACCGGTCCGGCCTACCGAAGCCTGGTGCATGAGGGCCTGCACGCCATCAGCATCCAGCGTGCCGTTGAAGCCAGGCGGGAGACCCAGAAGGTGATCGCCCGGATGCTCAAGCGGAACAGCAAGGGGTGCTGGAAGCTGCTGGAGTACGCACCCGAACTGGTGACCTGGACGGCTTGCCGGATGCTGCCGTTGGAGACGCTCCACGACGGGAGCAGGACGTCGCCGAATTGGACGAAGCTCATCAACGGCGGGCTCGCGGCGGAGACCGAGCGGATCGCGCACCTGCTGGTCGCCTCGTACGAGCGACTTCGCGGATCGGAGCACAAGTTCAAGCTGGTGGCACACAAGCTCGACCTGTGGCTGGAACTCGCGGACATGGTCCTCGGCAAGGCCTGATTCCTTACCCCCGCCACGAGCGCTTCAGCTCCGCCCAGCGGGCTGCCTGATCCTCCGTCAGGGTGCCACGGAGTTCGGCGAGTTTGAGGAGCTGGGCCTCGGCGTCGGCGCCCAGGGGCTGGGCCTCGGCGCGGTAGTGGTCGGTGAGCAGGGCGTCGAGTTCGGGGCGGGTGAGGGCGGGGTCGAGGCGCTGGGCGAGCTTGGCCATGTTGCGGTAGGAGCCCTGGAGCAGGAAGGGGGGCTCGGTGCGGGCGCGGTCGTCCTGGGCGGCGGAGGCCAGGTAGGCGCGGTTGACGGCCAGGACGGTGGAGCGCAGGTGGAGCAGGCCGGCGAGGACGGCGGTCATCCGCTCGGCCTCGGCGGCGGGCCAGGCGCCGGCCAGGGTGCCGCCGGGCAGGCCGCCGGCGCGGGCGAGCAGGGTGTCGAGGTCGGCGCGCTCGGCGGTGGCGAGCGGGGCCAGGTGGGGGCTGGCGGGCAGGGCGTTCTCGACGAAGCTGAGCGCGAACAGGTCCTCGCGCCCGGCGACGGCGTCGCCGAGGTTCCACACGTCGGCGCGGTTGGCGAGCATGTCGGGCAGCCGGAAGAGGCGGCCGGACTCGGTGTACGGGTTGGCGGCCATGACGACGGCGAAGCGCTTGCCGCGCAGGTCCCACTCGCGGGCCTCGCCGTCCCAGACGCCGTCGACCCGGCGCTGGGCGTCGCACAGCGGGATGAAGCGCTGGAGGAACTCGGGCGAGGTGTGCTGGACGTCGTCCAGGTAGAGCAGCACGTTGTCGCCCGCGTGCAGGGCGAAGTTGAGCTTCTCGACCTCGCGCCGGGAGGTCGCGTCGGGGGCCTCGGCCGGGTCCAGCGAGGTGACCCGGTGGCCGAGCGCGGGGCCGCTGACGGAGACCAGCAGCAGGCCGAGCCGCTCGGCGAGGTACTCGACCAGGGTGGTCTTGCCGTAGCCGGGCGGGGAGACCAGCAGCAGCAGGCCGCTGCGGTCGACCGGTCCGCCGGGCCCGGCGGGGCCGAGCTGCTTGGCCAGGTTGTCGCCGACCAGCGGCAGGTACACCTGGTCGATCAGCCGGTTGCGGACGAAGCCGTTGAGCGGGGCGGGCCGGTACTGGTCGAGCCGCAGCCGGGCGTGCTCGGCGGCCAGCAGTTCGCCGCGCAGCCGCTGGTAGGCCCGGTAGCCGGGCACCTCGACCTGCTCGAACTCCGCCACCCGGGCGAGCAGTTCGTCCAGCCGGAGGTCGAGCGCTCCGCCCGCGAGCCGCGGGTGGTCGCCGAGCAGCCCGGTGATCCGGGCGCCCACGGCCCCCTCGGCGGGGCGGCGCGGCAGGGACGGGCAGAGCAGCGCGGCGGCGGCCTCGGCGAGGTCGGCCGGATCGGCGTCGACGGCGCCCGACTCCAGCCAGGCGGCGGCGAGTTGGCGCCGTACGGGCAGCAGCTCGGGCTCCTCGGGCAGTGCGGCCAGCGCCTCGGTGAGACCGGCCGACTCGGGGGCGGCGCGGAACTTGTCGAGCAGTGCGGCGGCGCCCGTCGAGTGGGCGAAGCTGGGTGCGGCGGCGGCCAGTTCGGCCACCAGGTAGGGCCCGGCGGGCGCCGCTCCCGGGACGAAGTCGGCGACGGCGGAGGAGAGTTCGCGGGCGAGGGCGTCCAGCGCGGCCTGCGCCGGGGCGCCCCCGAAGGCGTCCCGGGCGAGGCCCAGCGAGCGGGCCCGGGTGTGCCAGAGCAGCCGCTGCCGCTCGTCGGCGCCGTGCGCCCAGTACAGCTGGGCGGCCGCCCGGGCGCCCGCCGGGTGGCGCAACAGCCCGGCCTCGGCGTCGAGTCGGAGCAGGGCGCGGAGCAGCAGCGCGGCGTCGTGGTCGTGCACGCCGCGCTGGTAGCCCTCGTCCGGGCGCTGCTCGGCGGCCCGCCGGACGTGCTCCAGCAGCTCGGCGTCGGTGAGCGGCGCCGCCGCCTCGACGGTCGGCAGCAGGCTCGCCGCGAGGTACTCGGCGCGGTACAGCCGCGGGGTCTCCGAGGGCAGCGGGCGGTCCCAGTACCGCTCGGTGGCGGTGAAGGCCGGGTCGGTGACGGGGGAGCGGTAGTCGGTGCCGGTGAGGGTGAAGGCGGGGCGTCCGCGCCAGGGCACCAGGGCGAGTTCGGGGCGCTGGGTGGTGACGGCGAACAGGTGCCGGCCCAGCCGCAGGGTGCCGGGGCCGTCCCCGGCGAGCTCGGCGCGGTCGCGCAGGGCCCGGTGGGCGCGGCCGCGGGCGGCGCGCAGCCGTCCGGTCAGCTCCTCGGCCCGGACCCGGTCGCCGAGCGCGGTCAACTGCCCGGCCAGGTCGCGGAGTTTGACGGCGGTCGGGTCGGCGGCGAGCGCGGCGTCGATCTCGGCGGCGGTGTCAAGACCGGCCAGCCGGCGGTGCAGGGTGTCGAGGACGCGCCCGGCGGAGGCGGCCAGCCGGTCGGCGCGCCGGGCCCGCTCCTCCAGCAGGTGCTGGCGGCGGGCGGTGAGCGCGTCGTGGACCTCGGTGCGGCGGGCGGTGAGCTGCTCGCCGAGCGCCGGGTCGGCGTCGGCGAAGCGGGTCTCCAGCTGCTCGATCCGCAGCAGCAGCCGGCCGAGCTGCTCGTCGCAGGCCTCGGGGGTGTCGGCGGCGGCGAGCGCGGCGGTGGTGGCCTGGCCGAGCAGGGCGGTCTCGGCGGCGAACTCGGCGGCGGCCTCGCGGGTGCGCAGCTCCCGGCGGCGCACGGTCAGCGCGGACCGGGCCCGGTTGAGCAGCCCGAGCACGTCGGCGAGCCGGTCGAGGATCGCGGTGCGGGTGGTGGCGTCGGCCAGGTCGAGGGTGCCGACCAGCTCCGAGACGGTCTGCAGGGCCTCGCTCTGGCCGCCCAGTTCGAGGCCCAGCGGCTCGGCCTCGGCGGCGGTGGCGATGGCGGCGCAGCGCTCGGCCAGCTCGCCGGCCCGCTGCCGGTGGGGCTCGAAGGCGGTCGGCTCGGCGAGCTGGCCGACGGCGCGGTCGGCGGCCTCGGCCAGGCCCTCGGCGAGGTGCGCGGCGAGCCCGTCGATCCGCTCCGGGTCGGCGCGCGGCAGGTCGCGCAGCGCCTCGACGCGGCCCTGGGCGCGGCGCAGTCCGGCCAGCCGGTCGACCCACTCGGCGGCGTCGGCCAGGGTCTCGCCGCGGGCGGTGCGCAGCAGGCCCTCGACGTGCTCGGCGGCCTCGTCGGTCCGCCGGGCGGCGTGGGCGGTGAGCTGGGCGACGGCCTCGTACTCGGCGACGACCTGCCGGGCGGTGTCGCGGATCTCGGCGAGCGGCGCGGCGAGGTCGCCGAGGCCGTCCTGGCCGAGCCAGTGGTGCCGGTCGGCGGTGCGGGTGCAGGCGGCGAGGACGGCCTGGTGGCCGGCCGGGGTGTCGGCGCCGGCCGCGGCCAGCCGGGCCAGGGCCAGGCAGTCGGCCAGGCCGCGGACCAGGTCGGCGTTGCCGATCCGGGCCAACGGCCCGCTGCCGGAAGGCTGTTCGGCGGCGAAGCGCTCGCTGGTGAACGGGGTCTGCCAGAGCTGGACGGGGTGCAGCCGGGTCGGCCCGTCCTCGGCCGGGCGCAGCGCGATCAGGGTGCCGTCGGCGAGCAACGCGTAGCCCTGGCAGGGCAGCGGGGCGGCGGCCTCCTGGCGGACGCTGTTGTACGGCTGGAGCAGGGCGCGGCCGTCGGCGGGGGAGCGGAACTCGTACAGCACGTCCTCGCCGTTGGGCGAGAGGAGGGTGCGCTCGTAGCGCAGGCCGTCGACCGGCTGGTCGAAGGTGCGCACGGTGCCGTCCACCAGGTGGCAGCCGCCGGGGAAGGCCACGCCCTGGTCGGCGGGCAGCCGCAGGCAGGCCTGGCCGAGCGCGTCGATCCGGGTGACGGTGCCGGTGGGCAGGTGCACCACCAGGTGCCGCTCGGTCTCCTCCTGGTACGGGCGCACGCGCACCAGCAGCAGGGTGCCGAGCCGGGCGTGGGCGATCCGGGCGTCGGCGAGCGTCTGCAGGGCCTCGGCCAGCGGCTCGCGGTGCAGCTCCCGGCCGTCCGGGGCGGTGATGGTCAGCCGGCCGCCGTCGACGCCGACGAGCAGTTCGCCGGCCAGGTCGGCACGGGGCGGGCGGCCGGGGCCGGCGGGCAGCTGGTCGTCCCGGGTGAGGGCGGTCCAGGGCAGCTGCTGCCCGTCGGCGGGGGTGTGGTCGCGTTCGCCGCGCCCGTCCAGGTAGGACGGCTGGGCGTCGTCGGCGAGGCCGTCGTCCAGGCGCCAGCGCAGCACCCGGACGTCGGCGGCGGTCGGGCCGGTGCGGAAGACGGCGAGCAGCCGGCCGTCCACCGCGCGCAGCCGCTCCAGCCGGGCGTCGCGGAAGTAGCGCCGCAGGTCGGCGAGGTCCTGGCGCAGCCGCGGGTCGTCCAGCAGGGTGCCCTCGGCGGGCGCGGGGGAGAGGTCGGGGTGGTGCAGGCCGAGGACGTCGGTGAAGTCCCCGGCGCCGTCGCCGGATTCGGTCGGACGGGTGGCGAGCAGCAGCAGCCCGCCGGCGGCGGTGAGGTCCTGCGGCAGGCAGGCCCGGTCGGTGGTGAGCCGTCCGGTGCCGGCCAGCCGCAGCTCCCCGCCGCCGAACTCGGCGACCCGGCGGGCGTTCAACGCCTGGGCCCGGTCGGCGAGTTCGGCGGCGGCTCGGGCGAGCCGGTCGCGCAGGACCTCGTAGGTGCCGGCGTCGAGCCGGGCGTCGAGGGCGTCCACGGTCACGGTCACGTTCCTCAGTTGACTCGGTCGAATCGGTTGCCGCGATCGATGCGGCTGGATCGGTAGCCGCGGCCAGCGCGGTCGGCGTGCCCGCTCAGCGGATCACTTGGAGCCGTTGGCCGAGGCGAGCCCGCCGGCCAGCGCCCCGATCGGGGTCTCCGCGACGCCCAGCTTCCGTGCCGACTCCAGCAGTTGGCGCAGCTGACCGGCCTGGTCGCCGGCCCCCGAGCCGATCAGCTTCATCAGCAGGGCCGACACCGTCAGGTTCTGCACGTCGGCCGTGGAGACCGAGGAGAGCACCCGGGTGAGGTCGTCCGTGAAGCTCGCCCGCCCGTCCAGCCAGGGCCCGGCCAGGGTCTGCGCGGTCTGCGAGTGGGCGACGAAGGCGTCCACGCTCTTGCCGGCCGACACCGACTGCACCAGCCGGTCGAAGAACACCGAGTCCCCGCCGACGATGTCGATCTTCGCCTTCTCCAGCCCGGCCGCGACCAGCGCCGCCTGGGCCTCGGCGATCTGCCGCTGGGTGTCCAGCCCGGCCAGCCGGACGTCCTTCTCGGCGGCCAGCCGCAGCCGGTACTCCTCGTGCCCGCGCGAGGCCTCGTCCAGCTTGGCCATCGCCGCGGCCTTCTCGGTCAGGCCCTCGGCCTCGGCCTTCAGCCGGCCGCCGATCTCCAGCGCGGCGGCCTTGGCCTTCTCCGCCTGGACGACGGCCTCGGCGCGGCCGACCTTCTCCACCGCCGCGGCCTCCTGCTCGCGGACCTGGACCCGGGCCAGGCCCTCGGCCGCGGCCTCCGCCCGGACGCCCTCGGCCATCCGGATCTTGGCGGCCGCGTCCAGCTCGGCGGCCTGCTGCCGGGCCTCGGCCAGCACCAGCGCCTCGCGGGCCTTGTGGGTGGCGGCCTGCTCGGCGGCCTCCGCGGCCTTGATGTCCTTGACGAGCTTCTCCTGCGCCTCGGCCTCGGCCTGGATCACGACGGCCTTGCGGACGCGCTCGGCCTCCTCGGTGGCGCGCAGGGTCTTGACGGCCTCCTCCTGCTCGGCGACGGTGCGGTCCACCGCGACCCGCTCGCGGACCACGTCGGCGACCTCGCGCTTGGCGGACTCGAGCTCCTTCTCCTTGGCGATCGTGGCGAGCTGGGTCTCCCGCTCGCGGCCGACGACCTCCAGCAGACGGTCCTTCTCGATCCGCTCGTTCTCCACCGCGATCACCCGCTCGCGGTTCTTCTGCGCCACCGCGACCTCGCGGGCCTGGTTCTCCCGCTGCACCCCGAGCAGCTCCTCGGTGCGCAGGAAGGCGGTCTGGGCGTTGAGCCGCTCCTCCTCCTGCACCCGGGCGATCACCGCGTCCTCCTTGGCCCGCAGGGTCTCGATCTCGCGGCGCTGGCGGATCTCGGCGTCGGCCTGCCGGCGCTCCAGCTCCAGGACGGCCTCCCGGGCGTCCACGTTCTGCCGGGTGATCTCCTTCTCCTCGGTGCGCTGGTACTCGTTGGTGCGCACGTGCTCGATCGCGGTCAGCTCGGTGATCTTGCGGATGCCCTGGGCGTCCAGGATGTTGTCGGCGTCCAGCTGGTTCATCGGGGTCTGTTCCAGGTGGTCGATCGCCGCGTCCTCAAGGGTGTAGCCGTTGAGGTCGGTGCCGATGACCGCGATGATCTGGTCCCGGAACTCGTGCCGGTGGGTGTACAGGTCGGTGAAGTCCAGCTGCTTGCCGACGGTCTTGAGCGCCTCGGCGAACTTGACGGCGAAGAACTCCTGGATCGCCTGCGGGTCGCTGGCCCGGGCGGTGCCGATCGACTGCGCGACCTTGATGACGTCCTCGACGGTCTTGTTGACCCGGACGAAGAACGAGATCCGGATGTCCGCGCGGATGTTGTCCCGGCAGATCAGACCGTCCCGGCCGGCCCGGTGGATCTCCACCGTCTTGGCGGTGATGTCCATCAACTCCGCCTTGTGGAGCACCGGGAGGACGATCGCGCCGGTGAAGGTCACGTCCACCTTCTTCGTCCGGGAGACGATCAGTGCCTTGCCCTGCTCGACCTTCTGGAACAGGCGGCCCACGAACAGCAGCATGGCGAGCAGGATGAGCAGCACGACGGCGACGAGCACGCCGAAACCCACGGCGATGGTGTCCATCACGGAGTCCTTTGACGAGATGGCGAGTTGGAGCGAAGAGGTGGTGCGAGGAGTCGATGGGAAGAGGTGGTGCGAAAGGGAAGTGCGGTGGCGGAGGGCCGGCCGGGGAACGGGAGGCCGGGGATCAGACGCCGGTGGACGGCGGCTCGAAGGGCGCCACCAGGAAGTGCTCGCCCACGGCGTCGTAGTCGAAGATCAGGGCGGTCCGCCCGGCCGTCAGGCCCGGTTCGGGCTCCGCCGTGCGGACCTGGACGGTCGCGGTGGAGCCGTCCTCCGCGGTGACCTCGGCCTGCCCGAAGTCGGCCGTCACCCGGCCGGTCCGGATCACGCAGACCCGGCCGACGAAGTCCCCCCGGGTGGCCGGCCGGTCCTGCGGGAACAGCCGCGACAGCGGCCGGACGAGCACCCGGGTGCCCGCCCAGGAGGCGGCCAGCGCGACGACGAACACGCCGCCGCGCGCCGGCGCCCCCGAGGTGAGGACGGTGCCGGCCAGGCTGACGAACCAGGCGAGCGCGACCAGCAGCGACACCGCCACCGTCACGGGAACCCCGCCCAGTCCCAGCGCGTCCAGCACGCCCGTGTGGTGGCCCTCGCCGGGCCGGTCGGGTCCCCCGTCGGCACCGTGCCCCCCGGCACCGTGCCCCCCGTGTCCGACGTGCCCCCCGTGCTCGGCACCGAGGTGGTGCCCCGCGTGCCCGACGTCCATGTGGTGCCCGGCGTCGTGCCCCCCGTGCACGGCGCCGGGAACGAGGCCGCCGAACAGCATCAGCAACCAGTACCCGACCACCACCACCAGCGCGAAGCTGAACAGCGCCGTCGGAAAGGCCAGCGCGGCCGCGAAGAATCCCCCCATCCCGGCCACCCTCCCCCGCCTCTCCACCGGCGCCGCGCTTCGGCACCGGGGAGATCATGACAGCGCCGGGGCCCGTCGCACATTGCCAGGATCCGGCAATCTTTACGCCCTCTTGACACCCTGGTACACGCGGCCCGCGTGACACTGCAACAACCAGGCAACAGGACGGGCGCCGGACGGTCGCAGCGGCGCCGCGCGGGTTTCGCGCGGCGGGACCGCGGCGGCCCTTCCCTGGGCGGCGGGGACTACGGCCGTCGTGCCGCGCACTACGGCGGTAGTCCAGCGCACCACGGCGGTAACGCCGCGTACCGCAGCGGTAGTTCCGCGCACTACAACGGTTGTTCCGCGCACTATAGCGGTAGTCCCACGCACTACAGCGGTTGTTCCGGCCAGTTCAGCAGCCGCGCCCCCATGGCCGCCGTCTCCAGGGTGAAACGCTGGAGCGCGTCCGCCGGGTCGTACCCGGTGAGCGCCTTGATCCGCTCCAGCCGGTAGCCCAGGGTGCGCACGCTCAGGCCCAGTCGGCGCGCCGCCTCCGCGTTCACGTACGCGGCCTCCGCCTGCACCGCGATGGTGTCCAGCAGCGGACGGGCGCCGCCGCGCGCCTCGGTCAGCGGGCCGAGCACGGTGCGCACCAGGTCGGCCATGGCCGACCGGTCGCGCATCAGCACCGGGAAGACCAGTAGCTCCTCGGCCCGCAGCTGCCGGGCCGGCAGGCCCAGCCGCTGCGCGTAGTCCAGGGCGTCCAGCGCCTCCTCGTAGCTGCGCAGCACTCCGCTCGGCCCCGAGTGCCGGCGGCCGGTGGCCACCCGCCGGACCGGCTGGTAGCCGCGGCCGCTCCCGGGGCGCAGCGTCAGCTCGGCGAAGGCCTCCAGCACGGCCCGCTCGGAGTCCGGGGCGATGCACACCAGCCGGCCGTCCTTGCTGGCCAGCAGCACGTCCCGCTCGCCGAACCGCCCGGCCAGCTCCCGCTCCACCCGGTGCACCAGCGGATGGACGTCCGCGAACGGCTCGTCGCCGACCGCGACCGCCACCGTGTACGCGCCCGCCAGCCGCAGCCCGAACCGCTCCGCGCGCTCGGCGAGCAGCCCGAGGTCGCTGCGGCCGAACAGCAGGTCGTCGATGAACTCCCGCCGGGCGGCCTCCTCCTGGCGGACGGCCAGGCGCTGGGCCCGCTCGTGGCCCTCGCCCAGCGCGGCCAGCGCGGCGTCGGTGGCGGCCAGCACCGCGTCGCCGGTCCGGCGCAGTTCGGTGACGCTGCTCGCGGAGGTCGTCCCGGGCAGGGTCTGCCAGGCCCGCCGGGCCGCGGCCAGGCAGTGCGCGACCACCTCGCGCAGCCCGTGCCCGGCCTCGGCGCAGTGCTCGCCGAGCCTTCGCAGGCGCTCCAGCTCCTCGCGGCGCAGCAGCCGGCCGGTGCGGGAGACGTCGGCGAGCAGCACGAGGTAGACCTCGGCCAGCTCGGTCGGTATGTCGTAGTCGATCTCCTCGGTCACCCTGTCCTGCCAACCCCCGTGCGGCCCGGTATTTCGGCGCTGAATTTATCAGGGGCGCTCCGGCCGGGAACGGCCGGCGGCCCCTGCCACCAGCCGAGGAGGCCCCGGCCACCGGCCCCTGCCACCGGCCGAGGAGGCCCCGGCCACCGGCCGCTCCCGCCAGCCGCGGCGGCCCCCGCTACCGGTCCCGGAAGTGCAGGACGAAGCGGGCGCTGCTGCCGTCGATCCGCCGCCGTACGTACAGCGCCGGAGCGCCGTCCGGGGTGCAGCTGACCCCCTCGCGCACCAGCAGCGCGGTGCCCGGCGGGACGCCCAGCAGCTCGGCGTCCGCGAGGTCCGCGCCGACGGCGCCGAAGGCCCGCCAGTCGTACTCCAGCTCCACCCCGGCGGCCCGCGCCAGGTCCGGCACCAGGTTCCCGGGGCGGCCCGGCCGGACCAGCTCGGCGGGCAGCGGGCCGAACGGCACCCAGTAGCTGCACGCCGCCCGGGCCCGCCCGCCCAGCCGGATCACCGAGTCCACCCGGGACAGCTCCGCCGGAGTGCGGCCCAGCTGGCGGGCCGCCTCCGCGTCCTGCGCCGAGCCGGTGACGGGCGGGGCGGCCACCACGAACTCGCCGTCGGTGGACTCGTCGTTCGGCAGCGCGGTGGGCACGCTGCCGAGGTCGAAGCGCTGGCTGCGCGGGTCCACGGCGATCGACACCCGGACGGCGGGCGGGCGGACGAAGGTGCCCACGCCCCGGCGGATCTCCACCACGGCGGCCCGCTCCAGCTCCGCCACCGCCTGCCGTACGGTCAGCCGGTTCACGCCGAACTCGGCGCTCAGCTCGGGCTCGCTGGGCAGCCGGGTGCCGGGCGGGTAGGCGCCGGCGTCGACGCGTTCCTGGAGCCGGCGGGCCAGGCGGCGGTACACCGGGGTGTTCGGGGAGCTCGGGGTGTCCGGGGGGTTCGTCGCCACGGGCCCGATCCTACGGAGCCCGCCCGGGCCGCCTGCGCGGCTCGGGCCGCCCGTGCCGCCTGTGCCCCTCGTCACCGCCCGTGCCGCCCGGGCGACGTGCCGTACGGGACACCGCGGCCCCCGGGTCGCCGTGGGCGGGCGATGGGCGTGGGATAGAAGGATGTACCGATCGAGGCCCGCGTCGGCGAGACCCGCGCCACCGAGGCTTGCCCGGCGGCCCCCCGAGGGGTTACACATCTAGACGTCTAGATGTCTCCGCCTCCGGATCTCCCCGTCTCCTCCCGGGTGCGGCCCCACCGAAAGGCCTCCCGCATGTCCCTGGTCAACTTCCGCGACGCCGCCGCCCTCGGCGACCCCGAGGGCCGGCGGGTCCGCCCCGGTGTGCTGTACCGCTCCGCCCAGCCGTTCCCGGCCGCCGACGAGGCCACCGTCGCCCAGCTGCGCGGCTGCGACATCCGCACCATCGTGGACCTGCGCGACCCGCGCGAGACCGACCCCGCCGACTGGGCCGCCGCCGAGTCCGCCGGGATATCCGTCGTCGCCGCCCCGGTGAACCCCGCCACCGACGCCCTCACCGCGCGGATGGGCACCATGGCCACCGCCGCCGACCTGGGCGACTTCTACGTCCTGCTGGCCGAGTCCGCGCCCGACGCGGTGGCCGCCGCCGTCGACGCCACCGTCCGCCCCGGCGCCGTCCTGCTGCACTGCGCCGCCGGCAAGGACCGCACCGGCCTGCTGACCGCCCTCCTGCTGGACCTCCTCGGCGTCCCCGCCGAGCACATCGTCGCCGACTACACCCGCACCGCCGACGCCCTCCCGCAGATCTTCGCGGGCCTCGCCGAGCGCCACCGCACCGCCCTCAACGACCGCACCACCTCCCGCGTCACCGACTCCCGGGGCCGCAACCTGACCATCCCCGCGCCCCTCCTGGAGGCCCCGGCCGAGGCCATGTCCGTCTTCCTCGACCGCGTCCGCACCCACCACGGCGGCGCCGCCTCCTTCCTCCCCTCCTGCGGCGTCCCGTCGGCCACCCTCGGCGCCTTCCGCACCAAGGCGGGCACCGCCGCGGCCTGAGTCCGGGGGCCGTAGCGCCGCGCCCGTAGGCGTGCCCTAATCCCGTTGCACCGTGCCGTCGGTGCTGGCAGCGTGGCCGGATGGGCAGCGTGCCGGGGCGGAAGGGGGTGGCGCGGGATGACCGCTCTGCGCGAGATCCGGGCCGACCACGACGGGCGGACGATCGTGCTCTACCAGGCCTACCCGCCGGCGATCGCCGACGCGGCGCTGGCGGCGGGCCGGTTCACGGCGCCGTTCGGCTTCCACCGGATGACGTGGATCAAGCCCTCGTTCCGCTGGCTGATGCACCGCAGCAACTGGGCGCAGAAGCCCGGCCAGACCAGGGTGCTGGCGGTCCGGATCACCCGGGAGGGCTGGGAGGAGGCGCTCGCCCGCGCCGTCCTGACCACCGCGCACCCGGACGAGGTGGCCCGCGCCGAGGTCCACGTGCAGTGGGACCCGGAGCGGTCGCTGCGCGGGGCGGCGCTGAACCACTACAGCATCCAGGTGGGCGTCGGCCGGTCGCTGGTCCGCCGCTACGCCGAGGAGTGGGTCGTCGGGCTCACCGACCTCACCCCGCAGGTGCAGCGGATCGCCGCGCTGGTCCGCGGCGGGCAGGCGGCGAAGGCGCAGCGGCTGCTGCCGCCCGAGCGCCCGTACCCGCTGCCCGCCGCGACGGCACGGCGCCTCGGCCTGGGGTGATCCGAGGCCCGGGGTGACCCGCCGCCTGGGATGCCCCGAGACCTGGGGCGACCAGAGGCCCGGGGCACCCCGATACCTCACACGTCCCGTCGCCGCACCACGACCACCGTCACCGCCACCGCCACCGCGCCCCACACCCCCATGGTGATCCACGAGTCCAGCACGCTCGGCGCGTACTTCCCCATCGTGGTCCTGGAGTTCGGTGTGATGGTGAGCCGCTGCACGGTGGCCAGCGGCAGGTGGGTGCCGATCTCCTTCAGCCACCGGTAGCGGTCCCCGCCGAACATCATCGGCAGGATGAACATCAGCATCACCAGCGACACGATCGAGGCGGTGGCGTGCCGCAGCAGCGCGCCCAGCGCCATCCCGATCAGCGCGCAGACCGGCACGATCGCCGCGTAGGCGAGCACGGCCCGCAGGCAGCCCTCGTCGGTGATGGAGAGCCCGACGTGCCGGGAGGCCAGCATCGCGTTGATGGTGAGGAAGGAGACCGCCGAGACGACGAGCCCGGCGAGCGCGGTGATCCCGCCGATCAGCAGCACCTTGGCCGCGATCACGCCGCGCCGGTCCGGGACGGCGGCGAAGGTGGTGCGGATCAGGCCGGTGGTGTACTCGCCGAAGACGGTGATCGCCCCGAGGCTGCCGGCCGCGACCGCCATCAGGTCGCTCGCGATGCTGCCGAGGCCGTGGAACAGCGGGTCGTAGGTGTACGGGGAGCGCCCGGGCATCGGCGCGGGCGGGTGGTCGATGTACGTCAGGTCGGTGTGGACGGCGTTCACGTTGACCGCGATCGCCACCAGCGAGGCCAGCGCCAGCACCCAGTAGGTGGAGCGCAGCGAGCGCAGTTTGATCCACTCGGCGGCGAGCAGGTCGAGGAACCGGGGGGCCGGCTCGGCGACGGAACCGGTGGAACCGGCAGAACCGCCGGAACCGGTGGAACCAAGGGCCATGCTGCTCATCGGGTTTCTCCTGCCAGGTACTCGACGCTGTCGGCGGTCAGGGACATGAACGCCGACTCCAGCGACGACGTCCGGGCGGCCAGTTCGTGCAGCACCACGCCGTGCCGCAGCGCGAGTTCGCCGATCCGTTCGGCCGGCATCCCGGTGACGGTCCCGAACCCCGGCTCCGTCAGCCGTACTTCGGCCCCCTCGGCGCGCAGGACCCCGGCCAGCGAGGCGAGTTCGGGTCCTCGGACGGCCACCGAGGAGACCGCGTTGCGGGCCGAGAACTCGGCGAGGCTCTCGTCCGCGATCAGCCGGCCGCGCCCGATCACCACCAGCCGGTCGGCAGTGTGCTCCATCTCGGCCATCATGTGGCTGGAGACGAAGACGGTGCGCCCCTCGGCGGCGAGCCGGCGGAACAGCCCGCGTACCCAGAGCACGCCCTCCGGGTCCAGCCCGTTGAGCGGCTCGTCGAACAGCAGCACCGGCGGGTCGCCGAGCAGCGCGCCGGCGATGCCGAGCCGCTGCTTCATGCCCAGCGAGTAGCCGCCGATCCGGCGCCCGGCGGCCTTGCCGAGCCCGACCTCCGCCAGCACCTCGTCCACCCGCCGGAGCGGGATGCGGTTGCTCCGGGCCAGGGCCGACAGGTGGGCCCGGGCGCTGCGCCCGCCGTGCACGTCGCCCGCGTCCAGCAGGGCGCCGACGTGCCGCAGGCCGCGCGGCCGGTTCGCGAAGGGCACCCCGGCCACGGTGGCACTCCCCCCGGTGGGGGTGTCGAGGCCCAGGATCATCCGCAGCGTGGTGGACTTGCCCGCCCCGTTGGGGCCGAGGAAGCCGGTCACGGTGCCGGGCCGGACGGTGAAGGTCAACTGGTCGACGGCCGTGGTGGCGCCGTACCGCTTGGTCAGTCGCTCGATCTCGATCACGGGGACAACGCTGCCGGTCGGGCCCCCGCCCGGGCATCGGGCCGCGGGCCACAACCGCGGGCGGCCGCACTGGCCCCGGGGATTACGCCCCCGGGCCAATGTGCCGCCGTCCGGGCCGCCGCTACCATCGCGTCATGATCACCGAACCCCGTCCGCCGCTGCTCAGGCGCCTGCCCGCGGGCGTGTGGGTGGGGGCGCTGTGGACGGCCCTGGTCGCGTTCCGCTTCTTCACGCGCGAGAACGAGCTGCACCACCTGCTGAACTACCACGGCAATCCCGAGGACATGCCGATGGTGGTCACCGCGGTGGTCACCACCCTGGTCGCGACGCTGCTGGTCCGGCTGCCGCTGCTCGCCGTCGTGGTGGCGCTCGGGGGCGGGATGTTCGCGCTCGGGATGTGGGGCGTCCCGGAGGCGGCGCCGCTCCAGTTCCTGATCGCCGACGCGGTGGTCGGCTACTGCGCGGCCACCCGCTCCCGCCGGGTCTCGCTCACCGCCCTGGCGCTGCCGCTCGCCACCCTCGCCGGGCTGCTGCTCTGGGGCGCCGTCAACGACTACCCCGTCAACCCGCTCGCCTACGGGGGCTTCGCGGCCACCGTGCTGATCGCCTGGCTGATCGGCAACACCGTGCACCAGGGCCGGGCCCACACCGAGGCGCTGCGCGGCCGGGCCTCCGAGCAGGCCATCACCGCCGAACGGCTGCGCATCGCCCGCGAGTTGCACGACATGGTGGCCCACAACATCGGCATCATCGCGATCCAGGCCGGCATGGGCAGCCGGGTCATGGACACCCAGCCCGCCGAGACCCGGGCCGCCCTGGAGGCGATCGAGGCCACCAGCCGGGAGACCCTGGCCGGGCTGCGCCGGATGCTCGGCGCGCTGCGGCAGGGCGAGGGGGAGCCGGCGCCGCTCGAAGTGATGCCCGGACTGGGCGAGTTGGACCGGCTGGTGGAGAAGGCGGCGGGCGCCGGGGTGCGGGTGGCGCTCACCCGCCGCGGCGAAGCCCGTCCGCTGCCGTCCGAGGTGGACCTCGCCGCCTACCGGATCGTCCAGGAGGCGGTCACCAACGTGGTCAAGCACTCCGGCACCCGGGACTGCCACGTCACCGTCGGGTACGGGCCGCGGGAGCTCGACGTCACCGTCATCGACCTGGGCGCGGGCGCGGCGACCGGCACCCCCGGCACCGGCTACGGGCTGGCCGGCATGCGCGAGCGGGTCGCCCTGCTGGACGGCGAGTTCGCGGCCGGCCCGCGCCCCGAGGGCGGCTTCCGGGTCGCCGCGCGGCTGCCGCTCCCCGAGACCCCGGCCGTGCAGACCCCCGTCGAGCCCGGTGTCGGGACCGCCGTCGAGACCCCCGTGGAGGTGGGACCGTGATCCGTGTCGTCCTGGTCGACGACCAGCCGCTCATCCGCACCGGCCTGCGCGTGCTGATCGCCGACGCCCCCGACCTGGAGGTGGTCGGCGAGGCCGGCAACGGCGCCGAGGCCGTCGAACTGGTCGCCCGGCTGCACCCCGACGTCGCCGTGATGGACATCCGGATGCCCGGCATGGACGGCATCGAGGCCACCCGCCGGATCACCGCCGACCCGGACCTGCCCACCCACGTCCTCGTCCTCACCACCTTCGACGACGACGACTACGTCTACGGCGCGCTGCGGGCCGGGGCGAGCGGGTTCCTGGTCAAGGACCTCGCCCTGGAGACCATCCTGGACGGCGTCCGGGTGGTCGCCGCCGGGGACGCCCTGCTGGCCCCCGGTATCACCCGCCGGCTGATCGGCGAGTTCGCCGCCCGCCCGGACGCCGACGCCGCGGCCAGGCCCCGCAGGCCGGTCGCCGAGGCCGTCACCGAGCGCGAGCGCGAGGTGCTCACCCTGGTCGGCCGGGGCCTGTCCAACGCCGAGATCGCCGCGGAGCTCACCATCAGCGTGGCCACCGCCAAGGCCCACGTCGCCCGGCTGTTCACCAAGCTCGACGCCCGCGACCGGGTCCACCTGGTCATCCAGGCCTACGAGTTCGGGCTGGTCAGCGCGTAGAAGCGTGTAAAGCGCGCAAGGAGCGTAAAGCGCGTGGAGCGCGTCACGCGAGAGCGCCGGAGCGGGCCCGCACGGCCCACTCCGGCGCTCGCCTCACCCGGTCGTCAGTGGACGACCGCGTGCGAGATCTGGCAGCCGCTCACGCCGTTCGACCAGGTGCCCTGCATGGCGAACGAGCCCGTCGCGAACGCCACGTTCTGCGCGCCGCCCGTCCCGCCGACCCCGTTCCAGGAGCACTTGTCGGCGTTCTCGTACCCGGTCGAGTCGGTCCAGCCGCCCGCCGGGTTCTGGTCGGTGATGGTCTCCGAGTACTCGTGGCCGTACACGATGGTCACGCCGTCCAGGGTGCCCGCGCTGCCGCTGTTGACGTAGTTCTGGCCGCAGGAGCTGCCCATGTCGGTCACGTACGGGTCGTTGGTGAACGCCACGTCGCCGTACGGGGAGGAGGCCGCGCCGCCGCTCAGGGTGGTGTCGCCGTTCCAGTCGTGCCAGGCGCAGAAGCCCCCGTTCGGGGTGTTGAAGCCGTCCGGGTGGGTGCCGGTCGGCGACAGCACCACGTACTGCACGTTGCGGTTGGAGGCGGCGGTGGTGTTGCCGAAGTGCCCGGCCGCCTTGACGGCCTCGGCGGCCAGCTGGTTGCCGCTGGCCTGGCCCGGCGCGGCGGCGGACCCGTCGACCCAGACGCCGGCCAGCGCGCCGCCGGTCGGGTAGCCGACGTGCGTCGAACCGGTCGGGCAGCTGGTCGCGCCCGCGGCGACGCCCTCGCAGTACTGGGTCATGACGCCGGACCAGGTCTCGCTGTTGGTGCCGAGGCCCTTGAACAGCTGCTGCGCCCGGACGGCCTCGCCCTTCGGGTCGCCGGTCAGGGTGGTGTAGCCGCTGGAGTTGGTGCCCTGGGTGCCCCACTGGGAGCCCCAGAAGACCAGGTAGACCTTCGGCGCGCCGGTGGTGACGCCGATGCCGTCGACGCCGCCGCCGTAGCTGAGGTTGTTGCCCGCGGCCTTCGCGGAGTTGCCGGCCTCCTTGGTCGGGTGCGCGCCGTGCCGGTAGGGGTGCGGCTGTCCGGCGAACTCGCCGGCCGGCCGGTTGTCCTGGGCCGCCTGGGCGGCCGGGGCGGCCGCGAAGCCGGCGGCGGCCAGCGCCAGGGCGCTGAGCCCGGTCAGGGCCCGCAGCCGCATCCGGCGGGAGGTGGGGGAGATGCCCATCGTGAGGGTTCCTCTCTGGTGCCGGCCGCGACCGGGTACGGCGCGGCGGCACGGTGGGGGACGAAGGGGGAGGAGCACGACGACGGCGAGCCGGACCTGCCGGCGGCCCGTCAGGGACGACCAGCGGGGTGGGATGGGGGACCGGTTCACCGCCGACCGCCGGAAGCAAAGCACCGCCGCCGAAACCGCTTCAAGCACGCAAAGGGTAAGACCCGCCCCAAGGAACGCCCGGGCGGACGTAGCGAACGTCAAAAGCCCGCAGCTGGACGTGGGTTGATGCGCGTAGCGCAGCCGAATGCCAACAGTTGAGAGGCGCTTCTACACCGTATGCGCCGTCAGGTCGCCGCCGAAGGCCGACTCAGGGGCCCTCGACCTCGCCGATCCGCATGATCCGGCCGTGCGAGTCCAGCACCACGTCGTAGGCGTTGCCGTGGCAGCCGTACGGGTCGGCCGGTTCGCGCTCGGCCAGGCAGTCGTCGATGTGGGCGATCAGCTCGTCGAGGCGGACGGTCCTGGCCGGTTCGTCGTGGGTGACGTCGACCAGGGTCGCCGCCACGCCCGCCCCCGCGAAGCCGTAGTGGACGGGGCTGCCGACGGGCTCGTAGCGGGCGGAGCCGCAGCTGAAGCGGGCGGACCGGGCGGTGAGTTCGGCCGGTCCGGCGGAGACGACGACGAGGAACTCGTGGCCGGGGCGGCCGGTGGGAACGGCGCACCCGGGCCCGGCGGAAGACTCCGTGGAGGGCTCGGCGGAGGGCTCGTCGGGAGACGCGGGCGCGTCCGGCGAGTCCGGCGGGGCGGGCACGTCGGGCGAAGCGGACGAGTCGGGCGAGGCGGAGGAGAAGGCGGCGGACGGCTCGGCCGAGCCGGAGTAGTACTCCTCCTCCTCGTAGAAGAGGCCGTCGTCCTCGTCCAGCAGGTCGTCCGCGCCCTCGTCGGCCAGCGCGGCGGCGGAGGCGGCGGCCACGGTGGGGCCGGAGTCGGCGGGCGTGCAGCCGGTGAGGACGGCGGCGGCGCCGCAGGCCAGCAGGGCGGCGGCGAGGAGCATGCGGGGGGTGGCCATGACACAAGTCTCCCCGGGCGGCGGCGGTTGGCGGTACCCGCTTAACACGACCGGGGCCCGGCCCGTGGTTCCCGCCAGGGCCCCTCCCCCGCCGGATGTGCGGATCCGGCGGGGGAGGGGAGCCGATGAGCGGCCGTCAGGCGGCGGCAGGGGAGCAGGTGGCGGCCGTCAGGCGGCCACCTGCCGGCCCGCCTCGTACGCCTCGCGCACCCGGGCCTGCGCCCGCGCGCCCGCCGCCAGGTGGTCGAGGCCGAGCAGCGCCGCGCCCAGCACCGGCGGGGCGACGACGACGCGCGGCTCGGCCAGCGGCGCGGCCTCGGCGAGCCGGGCGGTCACGTTGTCCAGCAGCAGCGGATGCCGGGAGGCGAGCACGCCGCCGCCCAGCACCACCGGGGTGGGGGCGTCCAGCAGGTCCAGGCGGCGGAGCGCCACCACCGCGAGCCGGACGATCTCGTCGGCCTGGCGGTCGATCAGCCCCCGCGCCACCTCGTCGCCCTCGTCCGCGACGGCGAACAGCACCCGGACGATCTCGTGCAGCCGCGCGTTCGGCAGGTGCCCGAGGTGGACGGCCTCGGCGACGGCGCCGGCGCCGGGCAGGCCGAAGTGCTCGGCGATGGCGCGGGCGAGCCCGGTCGGCCCGCCGCGCCCGTCCTCCGCGCGGACGGCGTGCCACATGCTGGCGACGGCGAGTCCGGAGCCGCCGCCCCAGTCGCCGGTGAGCTCGCCGAGGGCGGGGAAGCGGGCGGTGCGGCCGTCCGGCAGCAGGCCGACGCAGTTGATCCCGGCGCCGCAGACCACCGCGACCCCGCGCGGGCCGTCGGTGCCGGCCCGCAGCAGGCCGAAGGTGTCGTTGACGACGGTGTTGCCGGCGCCCCAGGGGTGGGACTCCAGCGCCACCCGCAGCGCCTCCTCCTCGACCGGCAGGTCGGCGTTGGCCAGGCAGGCGCTGACGTGGCCGGTGAGCACGCCGCTCCAGGACGGGTGGCCGGCCTCGGCGGCGGCCTGCTCGACCAGCGGGGCGAGGCCGGCGACGGCCGCCGCGCCGCCGATCTTCTGCGGTTCGAAGCCGCCGCCGCGGGCGGTGCCGAGGATGCTGCCGTCGGTGCCGATCAGGGCGACGTCGGTCTTGGAGTTCCCCGCGTCGATGGCGAGGACGCCGGGCAGGAGTGGTTCGGGCTGGTGGGTCATCAGGTCCCCGCGGCTCGTACGTGGCCCGGGCCGTTGGTCGTCGGCCGGGTGCCCGGCGGTGGTCCCGGCCGGGTGGCCCGGCCGAAAGGTCCCCGGCCGGGGGTGGACGGTCTCCTCGCGGTGCCCGTCCGGCGACCGGGGGCGGTCGCCGGACGGCGCGGAGCGGGCCGGGTCAGGCCCAGGCGAGGTGCTCGCGGTTGTGGGCGAGCAGGCGGTCCGTGAGCTGGTCGGCCAGCTCGATCTGGCCGACCAGCGGGTGGGCGAGCAGGGCGTCGAAGACCCGGTCGCGGCCGCCGCGCAGGGCGGCGTCGAGGGCGAGGTGCTCGTACGAGGTGACGGCGGCGACCAGTCCGGCGTACAGCGGCTCGACGGGCCGCTGCGGCAGCGGGCGCACGCCCCGCGCGTCCACCTCGGCCGGCACCTCGATGACGGCGTCGTCCGGCAGGAAGGGCAGCACGCCGTCGTTGCGGGTGTTCACCACCTGGACGGACGTGCCGCCGCCGGTGCCGAGCAGCGCGGCGATCAGCTGGACGGCCGCCTCCGAGTAGAAGGCGCCGCCGCGCTTGCCGAGCAGCTCGGGCTTGGTGTCCAGGGCCGGGTCGGCGTACAGCTCCAGCAGCTGCCGTTCGATCTCGGCGACCTGCGCGGCCCGCGAGCCCTGCTCCCTCAGCTCCGCCACCACGGCGTCGTGCTGGTAGAAGTACCGCAGGTAGTAGGACGGCACGACGCCGAGCCGCTCGATGACGGCCTGCGGCAGGTGCAGGTCCTCGGCGATCTCCTTGCCGTGTGAGGAGAGCAGCTCGGGGAGCACCTCGCGCCCGGTCGTGGCGCCCGGGGCGTCCAGCAGGGTCACCCCGCGCTCCCAGGTCAGGTGGTTGAGCCCGACGTGGTCGAGCCGGACCAGCTCCGGGTCCACGCCCAGGTGCCCGGCGAACTTGCGCTGGAAGCCGATCGCGACGTTGCACAGCCCGACGGCCTTGTGGCCGGCGGTCTGCAGCGCCCGGGTGACGATGCCGACCGGGTTGGTGAAGTCCACGATCCAGGCGTCCGGGTTGGTCCGGCGCACCTGCTCGGCGATGTCCAGCACCACCGGGACGGTGCGCAGCGCCTTGGCGAGCCCGCCGGCGCCGGTGGTCTCCTGCCCGACGCAGCCGCACTCCAGCGGCCAGGTCTCGTCCTGGTTGCGGGCCGCCTGCCCGCCGACGCGCAGCTGGAGCAGCACGGCGTCGGCGTCCGCGACGCCCGCCGCCAGGTCCGTGGTCACCGTGACGACCGCGGGGTGGCCCTGCCGGGCGAAGATCCGCCGGGCCAGGCCGCCGATCAGCTCCAGCCGCTCGGCGGCCGGGTCGATCAGCACCAGCTCGCCGACCGGCAGGGTGTCGCGCAGCCGGGCGAAGCCGTCGATCAGCTCCGGAGTGTACGTCGAACCCCCGCCGACGATTGCCAACTTCAGTGCGGACATCAGCCCTTGACCCCTGTCAGTGTCACGCCTTCGATGAAGGCCTTCTGAGCGAAGAAGAAGAGGACGATCACCGGGGCCATCACCATCATGGTGGCGGCCATGGTGAGGTTCCAGTTGGTGTGGTGGGCGGCCTTGAAGGACTCCAGCCCGTAACTGAGCGTCCAGGAGTCGTGGTTGTTGCTGGCGTAGATCTGCGGGCCGAAGTAGTCGTTCCAGCAGTAGAAGAACTGGAACAGCGCGACCGCGGCGATGGCCGGCTTGGCCATCGGCAGGACCACCCGCAGCAGGGTGCGCAGGTCGCCGCAGCCGTCGATCCGGGCGGCCTCGATGTACTCCCTGGGGATGGTCATCAGGAACTGGCGCAGCAGGAAGATGGTGAACGCGTCGCCGAAGGCCATCGGGATGATCAGCGGCCAGAGCGAGCTGCTCAGGCCCATCTGCTTGGACCAGAACAGGTACATCGGGATGACGGTGACCTGCGGCGGCAGCATCATCATCGCGATGACCGCCATCAGCGCCAGGTTGCGGCCGCGGAAGCGGAACTTGGCGAGCGCGTAGGCCACCGGCAGGCTGGAGACCACGGTCAGCACGGTGCCGGCCACGGCGTACAGCAGGGTGTTGCGCCACCAGGTGAGGAAGCCGGGGGTGTCCCAGACCTTGCCGTAGTTGCCCCAGTTCCAGCTGGTCGGCCAGTAGTCGGTGGTGAGCGCCTGCCGGTCCGACATCACCGAGGTGAGGAAGACGAACACGAAGGGCAGCAGGAAGAACAGCGCGGCGGCGATGGCCAGCGCGTGCACGGCCACCCAGTTGAGGGCCGCGCGGCGGCGGGCGGCCCGGGCGGCGGGTCCGCCGGGGCGGGAGGGGCCGGCCGCGGCCGGGGCCCTCGTGAGCGTGGAGCCAAGAGTCATGATCAGGTCCTCACGGGCCGCTAGTCGTCGCTCGCCATGAAGCCGGACCGGCGGCGGAGCAGGATCGAGGTGACGGCCATCGAGATGGCGAACAGCACCAGGGCGACGACGCAGGCCGCGCCGTAGTTGAAGCTCTGGAAGCCGAGCTTGTAGACCATCTGCGGCAGGGTCCAGGTGGAGCCGTTCGGGAAGCCGGGCTCGAAGGGCTGGCCGGAGCCGCCCGCGATGCCGCTGGCGACCTTCCCGGCGACGATCGCCTGGGTGTAGTACTGCATGGTCTGGATCACCCCGGTGACCACCGCGAACATGATGATCGGCGAGATGTTCGGCAGGGTGACGTACCGGAACCGCTGGAACGGGCCGGCGCCGTCCAGCGAGGCCGCCTCGTACTGCTCCCGGGGGACGTCCAGCAGCGAGGCCATGAAGATGACCATCAGGTCGCCGACGCCCCACATGGCGAGCAGGGTGAGCGCGGGCTTGGACCAGTCCGCGGAGGCGAACCAGCCGGGCTGCGGCAGGCCGAGCTCGCCCAGCAGGTGGTTGACCGGGCCGGTGCCGGGGTTGAACAGGAAGGCGAAGGCGACGGTGGCGGCCACCGGCGGGGCCAGGTACGGCAGGTAGAAGGCGGTGCGGAAGAAGCCGGCGCCGGTCTTCACCTTGGTGATGAGCATCCCGATGCCCAGGCCGAAGACGACCCGCAGGGTCACCATCACGACGACCAGCCACAGGGTGTTGCGCAGGCCCTGCCAGAAGGTCGGCAGGTGGTTGAAGACGTAGTCCCAGTTCTTCAGGCCGCTGAAGGTCGGGGCGCCGAAGCCGTTGTACGAGGTGAAGGAGAAGTAGGCGGTGGAGACGAGCGGGTAGGCGAAGAAGACGCTGAACCCGATCAGCCAGGGGGAGAGGAAGGCGAGGGTGCGGGCCGCCTCCCGGCGGCGCTTCCGGCGCAGCAGGTGCTGCGTGGAGGGCGCCGCCGGGCCGGTCGGTCCCGCGTCGGCCTCGTCGCTTCCCTTGCGGGTGCCGAACGCGAGTGACATGGGAGCTCCGTGGACCGTTCCCCGGCCTACTTGGCCTGGGCGATGTCGGTGTCGATCTGCTTGGCCGTGGCGGCCAGACCCGCCTGGAGGTCGCCCTGCTTGCCGGACTCGTAGTCGTAGCCGAGGTTCTGCAGGGTGATGAGGTAGCTGCCGCCGTTGACGGCCGGCGGGGTGGTGCCGGAGTGGGCGTTCTTGGCGACGTCCAGGAAGGTCTTGAAGTTCCGGTCGCTCACCAGCTTCGGCGAGTCCAGCGCCTCGAAGGTGCTCGGCACGTTGTGGATCGCGTTGGAGAAGTTCACCACCGCGTCGGTGTCCGTGGTCAGGTACTTGACGAACTCCCAGGCGGCGGCCTGCTTCTTGCTGGTGCTGGCGATGCCGATGATGGTGCCGGTCTGGTAGCCGCGGCCGTAGGTGTCGGCCTGGTCGTCCGGGACGGGGAAGGCGGCGGTGGCCCACTCGAAGTCGGGCTTGTCCTTGGCGAGCGAGGCGGTGCGCCACTCGCCGTCGAGGGCCATCGCGACCTGGCCGGTGTGGAAGGGGTTCTTGGCGCTGAACTCCTCGCCGAAGGTCGCGCGGTACTTCTCCAGCTTGTCGTAGCCGCCGAGCTGGTCGACCAGGCCCTTCTGCCACTTGAACATCGCGGCGACCTTCGGGTCGGTGGCGATGTTCGACTTGCCGTCGGCGCCGAAGTAGGTCGCGCCGTACTGGCCGAGGAAGTGCTCGGTGGTGGACTCGTAGCCGTGGTACAGCGGCATGTAGCCGAGCTGCTTGTACGAGTCGCCGTCGGCGACGGTCAGCTTGGCGGCGTCCTCGGCGAACTCGCTGAAGGTCTTCGGCGGGTTCGCGATGCCGGCGTCGGCGAAGGCCTTCTTGTTGTAGTACAGGCCGTACGCGTCGCCGAGCAGCGGCAGCGAGCACTGGTTGCCCTGGAACTGCGTGTAGTTGAGCATCGCGGCCGGGAAGGTCTTGACCGGGTCGATGCCGCTCTTCTGGAGCATCGGCTTGAGGTCGACGAAGGCCTTGGTCGAGCAGAACATGCCGACGTTGTTGGTGGTGAAGGAGGAGACCACGTCCGGCGCGTCCGAGCCGCCCGCCCGCAGGGCCTGGTTGACCTTGTCGTCCTCGAGGCCGTCCACGGACTTGACGTGGATGTTGGGGTGGGCCTTCTCGAAGGCGGCGATGTTGTCGTTGATCGCCTTCTTCTCGTTCTCCTGGCTCCAGCCGTGCCAGAAGGTGATGGTGACGTCCTTGCCGCTGGCCGAGTCGTCGGAGCCGCCCGAGTCGCTGGAACCGGTGCAGGCGGAGGCGAGCAGGGCCAGGACGGCGCTGCCGGCGACGGCGGCGATCGTGCGGCGGCCTCTGCGGGAGGTGGTGGCGTGCACTTCGGGATCCTCCTGGGGGTGCGCGGGCAGGCCTCGTTGCCTCGGGTCCCGCGTTCGGGGGTTGGGGAGAGGTGGGTGCAGGTGGCGAGGTGACAGGGGGAGCGTCAGTGGGTGCGTCGAGTTGATCGGGGGCGGGCGTCAGTGGGTGGAGAAGACCGCCTCGCGGGCGTCGGACAGGGCACGTTGCAGGGCGCCGAGCAGGACCGGCGAGCCGGACAGGGCGGTGCTGCGGACCTCCGGCCGGGCGATGGAGATCCGCGCCAGTTCGTCCTCGACCAGCGCGCGCAGCCGTTCGCCGCCCGCGCTCGGCACCACACCGGAGAGGACCACCAGCTGGGGGTCGACGACGGCGACGATCACCGCCAGCCCGACGGCGAGCCGCCCGGCCAGCTCGGCGAGGAAGGCGTCGCCGGCGCCGGGGGTGGCCAGCGCCCTGGCGATGGACTCCTGCGCGGTGGCCGCGCCGAGCCCGTGCTCACGGGCCAGCGACCGGACGGCGGGCGCGCCGACCAGCGCCTGGAACCCGCCGAACTTGCGGCGGCGGGCGTCCCACTCGACCGGGGAGTCGGGCAGCGGCATGTAGCCGACCTCCCCGGCGCCGCCGGTGAAGCCGCGGTGCAGCCGCCCGGCGATCACGATCGCCGCGCCGACCCCGGCCCCGGCCCAGAGCAGGACGAAGTCCTCGAAGCCGGCCGCGGCGCCTGAGGAGCGCTCGGCGACGGCGGCCAGGTTCACGTCGTTCTCGATCGACACCGGCGCGCCGATCGCCTCGGTCAGCTCCTCGACCAGTCGCGGCGAGTGCCAGCCCGGCAGGTGGGAGGCGTAGCGCAGCTTGCCGGTGACCGGGTCGGGGGCGCCGCCGACCCCGATCGCGACGGTGCGCAGGGCGCCCTCCGGCAGACCGGCGGCCCGGACCGCCTCGGCCACCGCGGCGGCGACGGTGGGCACGGTCGCGGCCGCCGGCACGCCCTTGGTCGGCACGGTGTGCCCGGCCAGCGTGGTGCCGGTGATGTCGGCGACGGCGACCTCGATGCCGCTGTTGGTGACGTCCAGTCCGGCGACGTACCCGGCGGCCGGATTCACCTGGTACAGCCGGGCGTTGGGGCCGGGCCCGCCCGCCGTGGTACCGACCGGCAGGACCAGCCCGGCCGCCTCCAGCCGGGCCAGCAGCTGGGAGGCGGTGGGCTTGGACAGCCCGGTGAGGGTGCCGATCTGGGTACGGGAGAGCGGCCCGTTCTCCAGCAGCAGTTCGAGGGCGGCGCGGTCGTTGATGGCGCGCAGCAGACTGGGGGTGCCGGCGAGGGGGGCCTTGGCGGTGCTCTTGGTCATGCCCGGCATCCTCCTCTTCCGGCTGGTCGTCGACGTCCCGCGGGTGTCCCCGGCGTGGGGAGCGGGCGGGTTTCGGACGAACTGTTAGGAAACTTTCCAGTCGCTAGGGAAGGACCGTAAGCGCCCTGTCGTAGGGGTGTCAATGGTGGGCGGAGCGGAGGATGCCGAAGCGTTACCCGACACCACGAAGCCCCGCCCCCACCGTGCTTGGGTTCTAACGGTCGTCGCAACACCTCAGCTCAAGGGGTGCGATGGACTTCGAGATCCGCGGGGAGCGGAAGCCGCAGGGGCGTAGGAAGCT
>NZ_JBSFKI010000028.1:0-127546 GCF_053598475.1 Kitasatospora sp. NPDC001119 | reverse complement strand
GGTTACATTCCGAACCCGGAAGCTAAGCCTTACAGCGCCGATGGTACTGCAGGGGGGACCCTGTGGGAGAGTAGGACGCCGCCGAACAATTCTTCAGAAGAACCCCCATCCGGGTCCCGGATGGGGGTTCTTCGCATTTCCGGGCCAGTCGACGGAGGGCTGGTCCGGGGAAAGACACTGCCTCAGGCGAGGTGATCGAATTCGTCGGCCTTGGCGCTGAGAACTGTTGTGAGCAGTTCTGTGGCCGCCGTTCGTTCGGCGATGTCCCAGCCGGCGGAAGGGCCGATGGGAAGGGCCTGCCGCATGCGGGGGTCCGTGATTGCCTGTGCGACGAGCCGTTGGGCGAGCCAGTGGTGGGTCAGCTCTCGGATGGCGAAGGTCAGGTGGAGGGACGTGGCCGCGCCGACCGGGTACGGGGCGTGGATCCAGCCCCGCGGCACCCACAAAGTGTCACCGGGGTGGAGGGTGGTCTCGAAGTCGGAGGGCGCTGTTCGGACGTGGTCTCGCTGTTCGTCGGTGAATCCGGTCTTCGGGAAGCTCAGGTGCTCGGGCAACGGGTTCTCGACGACCGGGCGGTGGATCGGCCAGGTCTTGGCGCCCTCGGCCTGGGCCACGAGGACGGGGTAGGAGTCCCAGTGATGGCTCAGGCCTTGGGCACCGGGTGGGGTCAGGTAGGCGCTGACGTGCATCGGGTGGCCGAGTTCGGCGTGCAGGCCGGCGTGCAGGGCCGAAACCGCAGGGAACACGGCCTGGACGTTCCGCAAGGAGATCGTGTCGCCGTGGTCGTGGCGTTCCCAGATGACGGAAGGGATGATCCGGCCGTCCTCGACATACAGGCTCTGCGGGGTGACCTTGCCGTTCCTGATCAGGACGATCTCGTCGGGCCGGATACACCTCGCGTCGATGGTGCCGCGGATCTCGGACGTGGTCAGCGGCGGGGGTTCGTGCCACCGACCCTGGTTGTTGTGGAACGGGGCGGTCGGCCACGCGGCCAGTACCCGGCTGGGGTCGTCGACGAAGAGGTCCAGGGTCATGGCACTCCAGGAGCGGTGGCGGCCAGGGGATCCGGGCAAGGGATCGAGGGCCAGAGCCGGTTGGGGCAGCAGACAGCGGCCAGGTGCAGGAAGCGCGGGCCGTTCTCGTGCTGCCAGTACGACCACACCACGTCGGAGCCGGCGGTGAGGGCCTCGGTGGCGTGGGCGGCCCGTAGGTCGAGCGCGAGTTGTTCGGCCTGGGCGGGTGGTGGCGGGTGATCCGCGTAGCGGCTCCGTAGCCAGGCCACCGTGTGCTCCGGCGTCGTGAGAGTGGAGGAGAGCAGAGAAGTCGGCTTCAGCAGCCACCAGCCGGTCATCATGGGCGGCATCGCCGAGGTCCTGAAGCCGGCATCGGGTTCGGGCCGTCTCAGGGCCTCGTTCTTGAGCTGCTGCCCGTCCCCCGACCACAGATAGGTGTGCCAGTGCACCTGGTGCCTCCGGGAGTTGGGCCGGGCCGTCCCGAGCACGGCTCGGGACGGCCCGGTGAGGAGACGGTGGGTGCGTCAGAGGGTGATGCCCTCGGCCACGGCGAAGCCGCGCACGAAGCTCACGAGCTCCGCTCGGCTGACCCGGATCGCGCCGTTGACGCCAGGGTTCTCGGAGTGGCCGAGCGCGAACGCGTCGGCGATGCCGGGAACGACGGCGAGGGTGAGGCAGGACTCGTCGTTGTCGGTGCCCTGGTTGCCGCCGCAGAAGGAGCGGAAGGCGATGCCGGTGAGGTCGGCCGCGTAGAGCGCGGTCATGTCCATGGGGTCACAACCCTTCGTCGCGAAACGGTGGGGAGCACGGTTGCCAAACCCCACGCAGGGCGAGGGTTCAGATCGGCCGCGTCACCAGTTTCGCGCGGGTGGTGGAAATCTCCGGCAGGATTTCTGAGGATTTCTCAGATCCAGCTCTCGGCCAGGGACGTGAGGATCCGTCGGGCGTCCGCGTCGTAGAGGGCGCTGGGCGCCAGCAGGTCGAAGACCTTGCGGTACTGCACGACTTCCTCGGGCAGGCTCAGCCGCAGCTCGGCGCTGATCACCTCGACCACGACGCGTTCATCGTCGAAGATCCAGAATCCGTGGGCGGGGGACACCGGAAGTCGGGTGCGGAACGGAACGATGCCCAGGCGTACCGCGGGCAGGGTCGTGGCGGAGACCAATCGATCGATCTGCGCGCGCATGACCTCAGGCGAGGCGGTGCCGTAGCGGAGCACGGCCTCGGTGAGGAGGATGTGCCAGCGCCGGTTGCCGGGGGAGTAGAGGACTTCCTGACGGGCGAGGCGGCCGGCTACGGCGGCATCGGTGTCCGGTGGGCTGTCGTTGAGTCGGGCGTGCTCGCGGAAACGGGCGGCAGCGTAGTCCGGGGTTTGGAGAAGCCCGGGAACCCAGCAGGGTTCGAAGGCGCGGATGGTCTGCGCAGTCGCTTCCATGTCGGCCCAGGACTGCTGGACGGCCGCGTGACCGTGTTGAAGCTCGTGGCGCCACCGGGCATAGCGGTCGTCGAGGTCGCGGAGCAGGATGACGAGTTCGTTGGCGGCTTGAGGATCGCCGCAAGCGCTGGTCCACACCTGGATGTCAGCGATGGTGGGGGTCTGGCGCCCGAGCTGGAGCTTGGAGACCTTGCTGGCGGGCCACCCGAGGCGGCCCGCCAGGGTACGCCCGTCGATCTCGGCCGCGGTACGGATCGCACGCAGGCGACGGCCGAGCTCTTGGCGGGCTTCGTGAATCCCCTGTCTTGCGATGCTCAACGCGGCGGATGCTCCTTGACGAACTCCTCGTACCGACGGGCGTGGTGGAAGGCGGCATCGAGCCAGCGGGCGTGCTCGACGACGACTGCCGGGTCCGTGACGATCTCGGCTCCGAGCATCGTCCCGGCGTCGGTGAAGTGCAGGATCGCCAGTGTATGCGAGTCGAACAGCCAGAAGTCCCGGTCGGGGAGGACCAGGTCGTCGGCCAGGGAACGTTCGAGGTAGCGGATGTCCTCGCCCGCGCGGGTGTTCTCCCTGGCGAGGAACAGCTCGTAGCGGAGATAGTCCGTCAGTTTCGCTGGGACCACGCGCACACGGGCGACGGTCCTGCCCGCCGTGGTCTGCCGGCGCATGGTGTCCAGCCAGGGCGCGAACCAGCCGAGATCGACGTCCGAACCGCTCAGGAACTGGTCGAAGGACTCCCGTTCGTCCTCGATGTCGTAGTGCGTGCGGGTCTCCAGGCGGCGTGCCGTGTGGGCGAAGTCCCGGAAGAGTGCGTTGAAGTCATCCCCCGTGAGCAACTCGGAGGGTGAGGGCTGCGGCTGCCTGGGTGCGAACCGCTCCAAGAGCTGACGGGGGACCTCGACGGCGTCCTCGGTCGGAGCGAGGTCGCGGAGATCCTGGCGTGCGGGGTCGTCCGGGGCGATCCGCCAACCTTGTACGACGTAGGTGTGGCGATCGGTCTCGTAGACCGCTGGGCAACCGCCGCCACCGCTGGTGCTGCCCACGAACCGCAACTTCATGGTTGCTCCTTCTTGGAGAAATTTCTCCAAGTTTCCTGAGACGGCAGTCGCGTTGGGAAGGCCGGAACCAGCCAACAGTGCGGGCTGAAACGAGGTCCGCCCGCTCGTTGGAGGCCAACGAGCGGGCGGGGATCAGCGGCAGGGCTCGTGCTTGCTGGTGGGCTCCGCGAACAGCGCTGCGGGTGCTGCGAGTTCGGTCAGTGCCAGCCGGTCCGGTGCGCGATCCATGTCCGGCCGATGGCGGCCATGGAGGCCTGGTAGCCGCGCAGGTACGGCACCCCCGGCGGGGCCGGGAGCCCGGAGTTCAGCTCCCAGTAGCCGGCCTGGGCCACCGCGAACGAGGTGATCGCGTCCGGCGGGGCGGCGGCCCACGAGGCCACGGGTGCGAGCAGGGCTTCGGCCTGGGCCGGGGTGTGGCCGGCGCGGATCAGCTGGGTGACGAGGAAGGCCGGGTCGATCCAGGCGGCGCCCTGGTGGAGGTAGGCCCAGTCGATGGCGAGGGCGTCGTCACCGCGCATGAGCATGTTGTCGGCGCGCAGGTCCGCGTGGAGGAGGCAGACCCCGGCGGATGCGGCGTGCCAGTCGTGCTCGACGGCCGCGAGCCGCTCGATGTGCCGGGTGGACCACGGGTCGAGCTCGGCCTGCTGGTCGGCGAGAGCCCGCCAGCTGCGGGAGCCGCCCCCGAGGACGGAGACGATGGACGGGGCGTCGGGGATCGGCGACGGGCTGACCGCCCTGGGGAGTCGGTCGAGCAGCCGGACGACGGCGGGGAGGTCGGCCGACCCGGGGCCGAGGTCGGGGTGGCCGCCGTCGATGTCCTCGAAGGCCATCAGCAGCCATCCGCCGGCCTCCCAGGAGACGAGCATCCTCGGCACGGGGACCTGCCGGGTCAGGCTTCGGTTGATGGCTGCCTCGGTGGCGTACCTCCCGTGGACGGGGTGGTCGGTGGCGGTTCCCTTGAGGAACACGGCTCGGCCGTCGGCGAGGGTGGCGCGGACCGCCAGGCCGGGGCTGAACCCGCCGGCCTGGGTCCGGGCGCCGGTGACCGGTGCGCCGAGGTGGGTCTCGACGGACTCCTGTGCCGGGACGGGGAGTTCATCCCAGGACGGCCTCACGGAGGTAGCGGTGAAGGGATCGTTCGGGGTCACGGTGACTTCCTGCGGCAGAGACAGGGGGCGGGATGGCGGTATCGCCGTCCCGCCCCCGTCGCGTGGTTCAGATGAGGTGGTCGAACTCGCCGGCCTTGGCGCTGAGAAGGAAAACCCGGAGCTTGGTGGTCGAGGTGGTGATGATGGTGGAAGGGTCGTCCGACTCCCGGAGGTAACGGAGTTCGTCGGCTCCGACTGCGAGTTGAACGCAGTTGCCGCCCTCGTTCGATCCACTGAACGATGACTTTTGCCAACGGAGTTCGGACATTGGGCGCCTTTCAAGCTTGCAACAAGTAGAGAAGATGTCGAATGAGTCCCCACGAGTCGCGTGAGGAGGGCGTCGTCAGGGACTGGTCGACAGGCGGCAAGGCCAGCTCGCTCAGCTGGTTGAAGGTCCTACGGTAGATCTCGATCGAATGCTGGTCGCCAAGATACTCGGTGTGGCTTGGGTGATCCACGACGACCGTGGAGAGCGCCTGGGCTCCGGGATCGAATAGCACGAACGGGCCGGTGGAGGGCGGCTTCTGCGCGGCGGTGAACGGCAAGACTTGAATGCTGATGTTCGGCAGCTCAGAGATTTCCAGCAGGTGCACAAGCTGCTGCCTCATGACTGCATCGCCAGGGAATCGCATTCGCAACGCTGTCTCATGGATGACGAATCGGAACTCATGGCGTGGCAAGTCTGTGAGAATGCGCTGCCGTTGCTTTCGGAACTCGATCTCGGCTTCGACATCCAACTTGCGATGCTGGTCGGCATCTTCGAAGATCGCTTCGATGTAGGCAGGCACCTGGAGAAGACCAGGGACGTAGAACGTCTCGAAGTTGTCCATCGAGGCTGCGCTGTGATCGGCTTCTGCGAGATCAAGTAGCAGGGTCGGAACCCGGTCGGCGAAGTTGGTCCACCAGCCCTTCCCACTGCTCCGCCCCATATCGGCGAGCTTTGCGCGGTAGGCCGGGTCTGTGCAGCCGTACGCATCGAGCCAGGTCTCAAGGCGTTCGGAGTTGAGGGTGATCCGCCCGGCTTCGGTGTGGCTCACCGCCGGACCCTTCATCCCCACAAGCGCGCCGGCCTCCGGCGCGGACAACCCGGCTGCCGTGCGCAGGCGTTGCAGTTCCTCGCCGAAACGCCGTTGACGCTGGCTGATCGGCCCCTTGTATGCCACTGGCGGTCCCTCCTCGTCGGTGAAGTGTTTCGCATGGGGTGGGTGGCTTGCCAGCGCGATTGTATGCATCGTTGCTAGTTCGATTGCATGGATGGCATCCGATCCCCTACCGTCAGTGTTGCACCGATCACACGGTGAAGCGTCACCTTCGTCGATTCCCCTCTTCCTCCCTTGGGGTCTCTCATGCGTGCCTGCAACCTTCCGGACTGCTCCACCGCTCGTAGCGAGCTCTCCGACCTCCTCGCCTCGGCCGGGTGGCGACCGTCCGTCATCGCCGACGCCGAACTCGCCCTCCACGAAGTCTTCGTCAACGCCTGGCGGCACGGGGGCACCCCTGCGCCCATGGTCGTGCTGGCCCTCACCGGCCCCCGTCTGCGGGTCTCGGTCGCGGACAACAACCCGATCTTCCCCACCGTCCACCTCCCCACGGACCCGCTCGCCCCCTCCGGCCGGGGCCTCTTCCTCGTCCGTGCCCTCACCCACCGCCTCGGCGCCGAACCCCGCAAGACGGGCAAGGTCGTCTGGTTCGAACTGGAGGCCTCCGCGTGAACCGTCGCCGCTTCCCCATGCAGCCCACCGACCCCCGCATCCGGGGCTACACCGAGGACCAGGTCCGCATCCTCCTCGCCGAACTCCAAGAGCGCGGCCGCGCGTTCGGCCTGATCTTCCCCTCCGCCACCACGGACACGACCATGGACGGCCGCGTCCTGGTCGCCTTCAACACGGCGCCGGCCTCGACGCTGATGAACCTCCTCACCCTCCTCTTCGACGCCGACCGCGAGCGCTCGTGCGGTTCCTGATCGCCGCCGCCTTCCTCTCCCTCCTCGCCCTGGCGTTCGCCACCGTCGCCCCGGGCGTCGTCACCACGCTCAAGCTTGCAAGGCCCGACCAAGAGGAGACCTGACGTGCCCGACCCCGTCCTCGACCCGGCCGCCGACCCCGACGTCCTCAACGCCCTCGCCGCCACCCACTACGCCGTGGCCGCGGCCTTCAACGCGCTCTTCGGCGTCGCCGTCGCCCCGCCCGTCCCCGACGACTTCGACTGGCCCAAGCTCGAGAACTTCGTCCACGACCTCGGCTTCGCCGCCGACGACTCCGACACCGCCCTCAACCTCTACCGGCTGCTCTTCGCCGTCCAGCGCGTCGCCTACCGCGAGGCCGCCGGCCGTAACTCGCCCTGGCAGGCGACCCGGTTGCACCCCCGGGTCGTTTACGGAGGAGCGGGGCCGCAGTAGAGGTTCGTACCGGAGCCACCTGGCAGCATGTCCCCATGGACACAGTGGACTTCGGCGACTTCGGCGACTTCGTCGTTCGGCGCGGCACCGACGCGGACGCGGACGGGCTGACCGGTATCGACTCGGTCGCCCTCGAAGGCGACGAGGAGCGGGCGGCGGGCATCCGGCGGTGGTGCCGGCAGGCCCCGGGCCCGGTGCTCGTGGCCGAAGACGCGTCCGGGCTCCTCGGCTACTGCGTCACCGAGTACACGTTCTTCGAGCAGGGCTTCGTCACGATGCTGATGGTCTCGCCCGCCGCGCGCGGCAGGGGCGTCGGCCGCCGGCTGCTGGACGCCGCGGCGGCCTCCTGCGAGACCCCGAAGCTGTTCACCTCGACCAACGTCTCCAACCAGCCGATGCGACGGCTCCTGCACCGGGCCGGGTGGCAGCCGGTCGGCCTCGTCCAGGGCCTCGACGAGGGTGATCCGGAACTGTTCCACCTGTACCGGCCGCAGGCGTCCCGGCCGGGTCCTCCCTCGCGGACAGCGGCCGAGGCCGAGTCCGAGGCGGCGGCCCGCCTCGACAGCGCCTGGGAGTGGTGGAGCGCCGCCATCGAGGACGCCCAGGAGGGCCACTGGATCCGTACCCCCGTCGAGCGCCGGGTGATGGACGACCTCGCCGCCGCGACCGTCGGACTCGGGTACCTGGACCCGTCCGTCGAACTCCCCCTGCGCAACCGCCTCTGCCGCATCGCCACCTGGGCGGGCGCGGTGCGGCTCGCCGCCCGGGCCGGTGGGTGGGAGCTCGCCCCCGTCACCGGAGCGGCCCCGCCCCGCCCGGCGGGGATGGCCGAACTGCTCTCCGCCGTCCACGCGGTGGGGGAGCAGGGCGCGGCCTGGCTGCGGCGGCTCCCCGCCGACGGGCCGCCACCGCCCCGGGCGCTCGCCGGGTGCGAGACCTTCCTGTTCGGCCCGGGCTCGGCGGAGGACCTCCGCCAGTTCTTCTACGACTGAGGGCCCGGAGCACCCCGGAGCCACCCGGCCGATCAGGTGCGGGAAAACGGTTGGCCGGAGCTTGCCGGCCCCTGGTAGAACGTGGGCCGATGGGCATCCAGGAACGTGACCGCAAGGTGTACCGGCCGCTGTACCGGGCCGGTCTGCAGGTGATCCCGGACGCCGCACCGGCGGGCACGGTGCCCTTCGTCCGCGGCTACGACCGGGAGGACGTGGCCGGAGGGTTCTCCCACCGGTACGAGACCCCACGGCTGGTCGAGCGGCTCAACGCGGACTGGTACGACCTCGCGGTCTCCTCGGGCCTCTTCGACCACCGGCGCGAGTTCCTCGTGCAGCTCCCGCAGGGCACCCGTTCACACCAGGAACGGCTGCGACACATGCACGGCCGCAGCCACGCACCGGCGCAGTGGACCCGGGTCCGGCTCCTGGACCGCTGGGACATCATGGGCCGAGCCGCGGCATCGGCGTTCCTCGGCGTGCGCTCGGGCCACCCGGGCTTCGGCATGATGGCCCTGGACGGCGGCGTGTACGTCGGCGCCTCGACGGGCGAGACCGGCATCGACGTGCTCGCGGTGCGCGACCCGGACCGCTCGGAGAACGTCCTGCGACACCTGGAGTGGATCGCGCGTCACGACGGTCGCTCCTCCAACCGCGAGGAACGACAGCGTGCCGCCGCCTGGCTCGCCGCCCGTTCGCGAGGCCTTCCGGTCCGCTGACTGCGAGGCCGTGCGGGCGCGTGGACACCCCTGCGGTCATTGGAACTTCCACAGCTGGCTCGCGAGGTTGTCGGTGCAGGTGGTCATGGTGATGGGCTTGCCCTGCGCGCCGGCGGTCATGCAGTTGGTGCCGTCGCCCAGGGTGTACCCGCCCGAGGCGGCGGGCTGTACGGTCCACCGGTACGCGAAGTCGAGGCCGTTGCCGAGGGTCACCGCGTTGTTGAAGGGGGCGCCCCTGATCAGGCGGTAGCCTGCGGAGTTGCAGGCGTGGTACTCGTTCCAGTTGTCGTAGCTGACGACCCAGCCGTACTGCGTGGCGCCGCCCAGGACGACCGGGTTGCTCGCGTTCAGGTTGTCGTTGGCCAGCCCGATCGGCAGGCCGGACTGGACACTGATGATGCGCGTCCAGTTGGTTCCGCCGCACTCCGCGGGGCGGGCCGGGGACTCCGGTGGCGGGGCGCTGCCGCCGCCGGGCTGTGCGGTGGTCCCGCCGGGGGAGTTCTGCGGCGGAGGCTGTGGGGCGGGGTTGTTGGTCACCGGGGGTTGCGGGGCGGGGGTGTTGGCCGGTGTCTGGCGGGGCTGGGTGCCTCCGTTCTGTCCGGCGGTCGTGCCGCCGCTGTTCGCGCCTCCGCCGTTGCCCGCGTTCGTACCCCCGTTGCCGCCGGAGGAGGCCGGCGGCACGGGCCGTTGCTGCTGCGGCGTCTGCTGGTCGGGGGTGGTCCCCGGCAGCTGATCGCCCGCCGGGGTGGCGGCCGGGTTCTCGACGGGGGCACCGGTGTCCGGGACACCGGTGCCCCCGGGCGGCGGGGCGGTCACGGCGGTGGTCGACCGGCTTCCGGGCGCGGCGTCGGCGCTGAACGGGTTGCGGTCGACCAGCAGGGCGCCCGCCGTACCCAACGAGACGATGACCGGGATGATCACCGGCACCAGCAGGCGGCGCCGCCGTGAGCGGCGGCGGCTCTGCTCGGCCGTCTGCTGAGGGTCCGCTTGGACGACCGGGGACACCTTCACGACCAGTTCGGCTGAGGGGACCGGCTCGCTCCGCGGAGCGGGGCCCGCACCGCCCGCCCTCGGGGCGCTCTTCCACAGCCTGACCGGCCGCTGTGCGGCCTCACCGACCGGCAGCCCGACCGCCGCCCGTGCCGCCGCCGCCATCTCGGCGGCGCTCTCGTACCGGTCCTCCGGCGCCTTGGACAGCGCCTTGGCGACCAGCGCCCGGACGGCCGGCGGGAAGGTGTCCGGCAGCTCCGGCGCCGGCTCGTTGACGTGCTTGTACGCGACCTGCATGGCGCGGCCGCCCTCGAACGGCAGCTTCCCGACCAGCAGTTCGTAACAGACGACCCCCATCGAGTAGAGGTCGGCGGCGGGTGTGACGGGGTTGTCGGGAGAAGGGTCGACCTGTTCGGGGGAGGCGTAGGAGGCGGTGCCGATGAATCCGTTCGACGTGGTGAGTTTGGAGTCGGCGATCGCGAGGGCGAGGCCGAAGTCGGCGACGAGCACGGCGCCGTCCTCGCGCACCAGCAGGTTGGACGGTTTGACGTCGCGGTGGACGATGGCGGACTGGTGGACGGCCTGGAGGGCGTCCAGTGCGGTGGCCACCATGGCCAGGGCCCGCTCGGGCGGCATCGGCCCTTCGTCCTTCTGCACCGCGCTGAGCGGCCGGCCCTCGACCAGGTCCATCACGATGTAGGCGTAGCGCGGGCCGGTGCCGGCGCCCTTCGGGCCGTCGGCGCCGTCCGTACTGTCGGTGCTCTCCGTGCCGTCGGTGCCCTCCGCACCGCTCTCCCCGTAGTCGTGGACGCCCACGACGCCCGGGTGGCCGATTCCGGTGACGGCCTTCGCCTCCCGGCGGAAACGCTCGGTGGCGGTCGGATCCTCCAGCAGGCCCGGGTTGAGCACCTTGACGGCGATGTCCCGTTCCGTGACGGCGTCCCGGGCGCGCCAGACCGTCCCCATCCCGCCACGGCCGAGCTGCTCCAGCAGCCGGTACCGGTGGTTGAGGACGGTGTCCTTGTCGATCATGCCCCTACCCCCTGGTGTGTCATGACCCCGCCCCCGGAAGGGCGTCGGTGCACAGTGTGTGCCAGACGGCGAGGCAGCCTCAATGGTCTTTTTACACACGGGGGTTGAATGTTTCGGAACTGTCGCGCGGGGCGGCTCCGGCCGGGCAGGGAGCCGGATCCCGCAAGGACACCCCGGGGTGCCTGGCTCGTGGCGGAGCAGCGCCGCGCGGCCCCGGCCGGAGGAAAACCGAAGGACAGCCCGGGCCGGTCTCCGGTACGAAGACCTGGTGAGACTGCGAACGAGGATCCACCGGGTGCGGCTCGGCCGGGACGAGTACCGGGTGGTCACCCCGGCGCGGCAGACCGCCGGGGCCCTCCTGTACGCCGGCCCGGGCAGCACGTACATGCACCTGCACCTCGACCGGCAGGGCGCCGAGGACCTGGCCACCGCCTGGGCCCTGGCGGCCCGCTCCCGGCGCTCCCTGGTGCACCTGCCGCTGCGGGCCAACGCCGGTCCGGCCGGGCTGGGCGACGTCCCGTCCGAGGACCGGCTGGATCTCCTGCTGGTCCACCACAGCCTGGGCTTCCCCGCGTCGCGCTGGAAGGAGGTCCGGGCGCGGCTCGGCGCCGGGACGCCGCACACCGTCGACCTGCCGGTGACGGACTTCCCGTCCGACGAGGAGATCGACTACGAACGCCACCACTTCGCCGGCTGGCGGGACCGGCTCCGCTTCTCCGGGGCCGCCCACACGCTGGTGGTCACCGGCAGTCCCACGGCCTTCCGCTGGTCGGGCTCCCAGCTCCACGAGTTCACCCGCGAGGCCCCCGGGTGGCGCTTCGGGTGGCGCCCCGACGAGCACTACTGCATCGAGCTCGACCACGAGGGCTGGGGCTCCGGGCGGGCGGCCAAGGGCGTTCCGGCGAGCCTGCACATCGTCTACGCCCACCGCTGGCAAGCCGGGTGAGCAGGAAGTCGGCCCGGCCGACTTCCTGCTCCGCCCCGCCTCACTCCTTGGGCGCGAGCGGGGTCAGCGGCAGGGCGACCCGGCTCTCCCAGGCCTGCTCCAGTGCGCGGGTGAACGTTTCCGCGGGCTGGGCGCCCGAGACGCCGAGGCGCCGGTCCAGGACGAAGAACGGCACGCCCGTCGCCCCCATGGCGCTCGCCGTGGTCTCGTCCTCGCGCACCGCCTCCGCGTAGGCCTCCGGGTCGGCCAGGACGGCCGCGGCCGCCTCGCCGTCCAGCCCGGCCTCGACCGCCAGCTCGACCAGCCGGCCCTCCTCGAAGGCCGACCGCTCCTCGGCGAAGTTCGCCCGGTACAGCGCGTCCAGCAGCTGCCCCTGCCGGCCGTGCTCCTCGGCGAAGTGCAGCAGCCGGTGCATGTCGAAGGAGTTCGCCGCGTCGCGCCCCTCGCGCAGGTACGGCAGGCCCTCGGCGTGCGCGTTCTCGGCGATCCGGGCCTCCGCCGCCTCGGCCTGCTCCAGGCTCATCCCGTACTTGGCGGCGAGCAGCGGCACGACCGGACGGGCCTCGTGCGGCGCCCTCGGGTCCAGCTCGAAGGAGCGGTGGACGACCTCCACCTCCTCGCGGTGCGGGAACGCCGCCAGCGCCTGCTCGAACCGGGCCTTGCCGATGTAGCACCAGGGGCAGTTGATGTCGGTCCAGATCTCCACGCGCACGGCGCCGCACTCCTTCCAGCTTCGCGGGGACCTCCCGCGCCTGCTCCTGCCGGAACGCCTCCGTCCACCTGAATATTTCTCTCACTGAACTATTCGGGCCGGCCGGTCGGCGACCCCCTGCCTCAGCGCCGGTCCCAGGCCTCGCGCTGGGCGGGCACCGTGGGGATGACGGCGACGGCCTCGGCGTAGTGGCCGTGCCTGGTCAGGATCTGGGCGATCGCCCGGTGGGCCTCGCGCTCGGTGGACGACCGGAGCAGGTCGAGGGCCTCGTCCGGCCGGCCGTCCAGATCCAGCAGCCAGGCCAGCGTGGTGTCCCACTGGTCGGGCTCCCGCTCGCTCAGGGCCCGAGCCCCCGCGATGCCCTCGGCGTAGCGCCCGGCCTTCGCGAGCAGGCGCAGCCGGGTGTAGCCCAGGACGTCGGCATGCGCCTCGACGTACGCGGCGCCGAGGCCGTCCACGAGCTCCAGCGCCCGCTCCGGGCTGCCCGCCCTGATCAGCAGGTCGATCGCCTCGTGGAGGAGGTTCCCTTCGGCGTCCTCGTACGTGGGCCGTCCGACGTCGACGACCTCGTCGAGGCGTCCCTGGCGGGCCAGGAAGGCCATGAGGCGTCGGCGAGTGTACTCGGCGTCTGTTGCCAGGGCCTCGTGCAGGACGGCTTCGGCCTCCCGGAGCTCGCCCTGCTCCTCCAGCGCCTTCGCGTACTGGTTCAGGGCGAGCCCCACGTGCTCGCCGGTGGCCAGCTCGCGCAGCTGCTCGAACCGGCCCTGGTCGGCGAGGAGTTCCGCGTACCGCCAGGCGACGCCCGGGACGGCGGGCAGGACCGGGCCCAGCCGCCGGATCGCCTCGTCCGCCCGGCCCATGCGCTCCAGGACGCGGCTGTACTTCACCAGCACCTCCGACGGCTGGTGCCGGCACTCGCGCCGACCCCCGGCCGCGGAGCACCGGCAGTCCGCCGTGCCGCCCAGGGCCCGTTCGGCGCACGGGGCGAGCAGTTCCAGGACGCGGGCGTCACGGTTCTCCCCCCTGGTCAGATCGACCAGGGACTCCAGGATCCAGGGCTCCCCGAGGTGGGGCGTGAGCACCTCGATGGCCTCGTCCACCCGCCCGGCCTCCACCAGCGCCCCGGCGAACCAGCGGCAGTCGAACGCCGACTCCAGGCCGGCCGCGTCCGGACGCACCAGCGCCAGCCCCTCCTCGATCCGGCCCTGCCGGACCAGGATCGTGGCGGACTCCCGTACGGCGAACGGCCAGCCGACCGCGACGAACGGCTCCAGGACCGTCAGGGCCCGTTCGAACTCCCCCACCGCGCACAGCTCACCGACCGCCACCTCGGCGCAGAACCACTCACCGCGGTCCCGTGCGGTCTCGATCAGCAGCTCCAACTGCCCCTGTCGGGCCAGGTATTCCGCCATGGCGGGCTCTATCCCGCCGTCGAACTGCCGCTGCCACGCGAGATCGTCAAGATTCACCGGGCCAGGCTAGGCGACGGGGCGACGTCCTGCCCGGAGATAATCGACGGATGCCCGAAACCTTCGTTGACCTGGGATTCGTCACCGCGCCCTCCGGGGTGGTGGTGCTCGGCATGGCCACCTGGATCGACTACTGGCGGGAGCTGGGGGATCCGTTGCCGGTGCGGGCCGCGGCGGCGGCGAAGACGGGAGGCGGTCACCTGCGGGACGAGGAGTGCGAGGCGGTCGCCGTCCCGGCCGCCGCCGACCGGCCGCTGGCGGTGCGGGCCACCACCGAGCCCTCGGCCTTCGACGAGGAGCCGACGATCGCGACGCTGGAGATCGCCCTCGGCCTGCCCTGGCCGGAGGGTGCGGAGGGCCCGGTACTGCTCGGGGACCTGCCGGTCGACCGGAGCGGCATGGTGGTCGGCGACGCCGTCGGGCTGGACGCGTGGACGAGCCTGGACGACGAACCGGCCGACGGGCTCGCCGACCTCTCCTACTGGGGCCGGTACGAGCAGGAGGCGCACGAGCGGTTCGGCGGCGAGCGGATGCCCTCGTACGAGGGTGACGGGGGCCCGTACGGGTGGCTCGACCTCCCGGTGGCGGAGGCGGTCGCGCTGGAGGCCGAGATCGGCGCTTGGCGGGGCGGCCTGCCCGGCAGGGGAGTGGCCACCTCGGTGGAGAAGCACGTCGACTACTTCACCTTCCGGCGGGCCGGCCTGCACCACCCGCTGCGCGTGGGCGCGATCGAGGTCGGCGGCTGCCAGGTGCTCGGGATCGACTGGTGCCAGGGCGACCACGCGGTCCGGCACCACGGCGGGCGGGACTGGGGCCAGGCCTTCCCGGTCACCCTCGAAGCCGACGGGGCGGGCGGGACGGTCCTGCGCTGGACCATCCCGCCCTACGGCGAGGACGAGGACGAGGACGAGGGAGACGCCTGAGGGGGAGGCCCGCCGTGTCCGGCTACGGGGCCGGGACCCAGCCCGGGACGGTGGGCAGCACCGTCTCGGCGAGCCGGGTCAGGGTCGCCTCGTTGGGCGTCAGGCCGTCGTCGCGGAAGACGACGACCTCGAAGGCCCGTCCGCCGGGCGCCGCCGGGTCCTGGGCGACGACGATGTTCCGCGTGGCGGGGCCGAGCTTCCCGCCGGGGATGACCGATGTCGCGTTGGACCAGTAGGTCGCGGCGGGGTGGCCGAGGACGGTGGCCGGCCAGGTGTAGACCCGCCGCATGTCGCGCGTGTCCTCGAGCGAGGTGCTGCTGTCCAGCAGGCTCACGACGGTGTGGGTGAGCCGCACCTCCGCCATGACGTCCGTGCCGAAGGTGATCGGCGCCGGCTGTGCGACGGTGACGCGGTCCTCGGGCGTGCCCAGCAGGGCCGGGAGGTCGGGGCGGTTGAGCGCCGCGCAGAGCGCCGGGTAGCCCGGCTTGTCGGTGGGGCGGGGCGCGGCGCACTCGGCCGGCTTTCCGGGGCCGCCCGGCTCGTGCCCCGGCTTCGGGAGGTGGAGGAACCCCAGCCCCCACAGGCCGCCCAGGAGGGCGACGGCCAGGGCCGCCGCGGCCGCCGTCCGGAGGCCCGGTCGGCCGCCGCGCTTCCGGGCGCCGGCGCCGGTGCCGGTGCCGTCGGCGGTGCCGGTCGTCGCGTCGCCGTCGGTCGTTCCGGCGATGTCGGCGATGTCGGCTGTGGTTGCGGCGTCGGTGGTGTCGGCCGCGTCGGACGCCATTCCTGGATCCCCCCGTTCGAGTGGCCCGCCCCGGGCACCCGAGGGCCCCATGAGCCGGGCCGATGGTAGCGCCGGCCGTGGTGCCGGGCGGATCAGGCCCGGGCCGACCGGTTCTCCGCCGTCGGGTCCCAGAGCCCGGCGGCCTCGCCGCGCTCCAGGTGGTCGGCGTAGACGGCGGTCTTCCAGGCGATCAGCGAGCGGCACTCCTCCAGCTCCCGGATCCGCTCGTCGACCCGCTGCCGGTGGGCGTCGAGCAGCCGCAGCCGTTCGGCCTCGTTGCCCGGGCCCTGCCGGACCAGTTCGGCGAAGCGGCGCAGGTCGGCGAGCGGCATGCCGGACTCGCGGAGCCTGACGCAGATCTCCAGCCACCGCACGTCCAGCACGGCGTACCGCCGCCGCCCGCCCGCCGTGCGCCGCACCGGGCCGACCAGCAGCCCCTCGCGCTCGTAGAAGCGCAGGGCGTGCACGCTGAGCCCGGTGCGTTCGGCCACCTCGCCGATGCTGAGTTCCGTCATGGCGTCAGAGCATAGGAAGAACGCGGGAGTCGGGCTTGATCTAGACCGCGCTCCACTTCCTACGGTCATCGCCATGACCACCACTCAGCTCCAGTACCAGCAGCAGCCGATCGGCTCGCCCTTCTCCGCCGCCACCACCGCCGAGGAGGTCCTGGCGGGCCTCGACCTCTCCGGCCGCACCGCCGTCGTCACCGGCGGCTACTCCGGCCTCGGCCTGGAGACCACCCGGGCACTGGCCGCCGCCGGGGCCGAGGTGATCGTCCCGGCCCGCCGCCCGGACACCGCCCGCGCCGCGCTCGCCGGAACCGGGAGCCGGATCGTCCCGATGGACCTCGCCGACCCCGCGAGCGTCCGCGCCGCCGCCGGGCTGGTCCGCGAGACCACGGACCGCCTCGACCTGCTGTTCGCCGTGGCCGGCGTCATGGCCACCCCCGAGCGGCGCGTCGGGCCGGGCTGGGAGGGGCAGTTCGCCGTCAACCACCTCGGGCACTTCCTGCTCGCCTGCGAGCTGTACCCGCTGCTGGCCGCCGCCCCGGACGGCGCCCGCGTCGTCGTCAACAGCTCGGCCGGGCACTTCCTGACGGACATCCGGCGGCACGACCCGCACTTCCGCACCGGCTACGACAAGTGGCTGGCGTACGGCCAGTCCAAGACCGCCAACGCCCTGTTCGCGGTGCACCTCGACGCGCTCGGACGGGCGGACGGCGTCCGGGCGTTCGCGCTCCACCCCGGGAAGATCATCACCGGGCTCCAGCGGGAGATGACCCGGCAGGAGCAGGTCGAGCGCGGCTGGGTGGACGAGCGGGGCACCGTGATCGGCGCGGACTTCAAGTCCCCTTCCCAGGGCGCCGCCACCGGCCTGTGGGCGGCCACCTCGCCGCTGCTCGACGGCCTGGGCGGGCTCTACCTGGAGGACTGCGAGGTCGCGCGCCCCGCCGGCCCGGACACCCCGATGGACGACGGCGGCGTCCGCCCGTACGCCGTCGACCCGGACGGGGCGGCCCGCCTCTGGGAGCTCTCGCTGGCCGCGACCGGCGCCACCCCGGTGCCCCGCTGAGCCGCCGAACACGGAGCGGGAAGTCGGCCCGGCCGACTTCCCGCTCCGCGACGGCCCGGAGGCGTCAGGCGGTCAGCTCGGGGCTCCACGTGACGCCCACGTTCCCGGCGCCCCAGTTGACGATGAGCTGGGTCTGGTAGACGTGGCCCGGGGTGGGGTTGGGGACCTGCGTGCCGACGTAGTGGGACCAGCCGAGCCCGCAGCCCGCCATCGTGTCCCACCGGTAGCCGGTGCTCCGGTCGTACAGGACCAGATCGACCGTGCAGTTGGAGTTCGCGAAGTTGGTGTACGCGTCGGCGACCAGGGTGCTCCCGTTGACGCTGACGCACGCCTGCTGGGTGCTGCCGTTGCAGCCGCCGCCCGACGCCGCGAACGCGTTGCCCGCGCCGCCGACGGTGAACGTGCCGGCCAGTGCGGCGGTTGCCAGGGCCAGTGTCGACGCCCGTGCGATCCGCTTCGTGATCATTTTCAGCTCCTCGGAGGGGGCCGGCCCCGGTGGCCGGCAGGTGATCACGGTCGGGGTGGGGCGTGGACAAGCGGTCGACGGGCGGTCGACGTTCGATGAACGGGCTGATCGGCCGCACCGGGACCCCGGGCACCGGGCGGCCGAGGCGCCCGTCAGCAGGAGAGGTTGCCGCCGCCCACGTCGGTGCCCAGGACGCCGACGAACTGCTTGAAGAGGTTGATCCGGTCGTTGCGCTGGTCCGGGTTCTTGCCGTCGCACTCCAGCGCGCCGTTGATGGTGCGGATGGTCTCGCCGAAGCCCTTGTTGTTGACGATGGCGTCGTGCGCCGTCATCCGGCCGGCGCCGTTCTGGGTGTTCCAGAACCAGAGCGCGGTCTTCCAGGACGTCGCCGGGTTCTTCTCGACCTGGTACGGGTCGTGCAGCAGGTCGATGCCCAGGGCGTCGCCGGCCGCCTTGTAGTTGAAGTTCCAGCTCAGCTGGAGCGGCCCGCGCCCGTAGTACGCGGACTGCCCGGCCGGACAGCCGTACGGCTGCGAAGTGTCGCAGTAGTGCGGGTAGTTGGCGGTGTTCTGCTCGACGATGTACTTCAGCCCGCCGGTCTCGTGGCTGACGTTGGCCAGGATGGCCGCCGCCTCGCGCTTGCGGGTCGCGGTGTCGCCGGTGGTGGTGAACTTCGGGTAGGCGCCCAGGGCGTCGGTCAGGCCCTTGTACGTGTAGAAGGCGTTCCGGTTCGGGAACATCTTGTTGAACTGGGCCTCGCTCACCACGAAGGAGCCGGCGGCGGAGGCCGGGGCGGTCTGGCCGGCGACGGCGAGGGTGCTGAGCACGGCGGCGGAGGCCGCCAGCGACAGGGTGCGGGAAAGCTTCATCGGTTTCCTCGTTCCTCGGGTTTCCTTGGCGGGGGCGGCACTTCGCTCGCGAGGGCTCGCGACGGCTCGGGACGGCTCGGGACGGTTTGCAGGGACGCGCAGATTCGCGCAAAAGGTCACAAAGATCCGCGAAGAGTCGCGAAGGGTCTCGACAGCTCGCGAAGGTTCGCGAAGGGCCTCCGCCATCCTGGCGGGCGGAAAGCGTCAAATATGTCCAACGGAGGTCTAAACCACTCGTACGGGTCGTATCCGATCCGGTCGTTGGACGCCGGCCGCCCTCGGGGTGATCGCCGGGCTGTCGGTCGTACCGGATAGCCTCCTTCCGAGTGGGACGGCACAACCGGGGGAGCAGGGGCGCATGAGCGGTCACACCGACGACGAGGGCGCCGAGCGCCTGGCCGCCGAGGGGGAGGTCGCGGTCGCCCGGCTGGCGATCGACTCCGGGGACCTGACGCACGCCGCCGAGCACCTCGGCGACGCGATCCTCGCCGCCCCCCAACTGCCCGAACTGCACGAGGCGCTGGCCGAGTTGTGCGCCGCGGCGGGCGGACCGGCGGCGGCCCGCGAGCTGTTCCCGCTGGACGGCCGGGTGTACCTCGGCACGGCGGTCTGCCGGGCCCACGTGGAGGCCGCGGCGGGGGACTGGAACGCCGCCGTCGGACTGCTCGCCTCCGCCATCCAGGCCGAGCCGGCCCGCCCCTGGGCGCACGCCGCCTGGCTCGCCCGCGAGGACCTGCCCGGCCTGGTCGACCCGGACGCCGTCGCCCAGGCGGTGGCCCGCGCGACCGGCGCGCTGCCCGACCCGCTCCCGGCCGAACCGGCCGAAGCCGTACGGCCGTTCCACGACTTCGTGCAGGCCGTGCTGGACCGCCACGGTGACCACGTCCTGCTGCTGGCGATGGCCTCCGGCCTGACCCGCCGGCTCGGCGACACCGCCCGCGCCGTCGAACTCGCCGACCGGGCGCACCGGTCGGCCCCCGGCTACCTGCCCGCCGTGATGCTCGGCAACGCCCTGCGCTCGGCCGGCCGCCCGGAGCAGGCGCTCGCCGTCTGGGAGGCCGAACTGGAGCGGGTCGCCCCGGACCTCGACGACTCCAACAGCTACCTCGCCGTCGACGTCGCCGAGTTGTACGGCGCGCTCGGCCGCCCCGCCGAGGGCCTGCCCTGGCTGGACCGGGTGCTCGCCGCCGTGCCCGACCACCCCAAGGCCGGCCCGGCCCGGTACGGGCTGCGCCACGCCCTCGACGGCGACCCGGCGCACCTGCTCGCCCTGGCCGACCACCACCGCGCCCACCCCGAACACGGGTACGCCCAGGAGCTGTTGGAGCGGCTGAGCCACCGGGAGCCCTGGCTCGGCCTGGTCTCCGGCGCCACCGAGGCCACCGTCAACGTGCTGCACCAGGTGCTCGCCGCCGCCGACACCAGCCGCGACACCGAGATCGAGTGCACGGCCTCCACCGTGGAGCCGCCCAGCTCGGTGCTGGCCGTCCGGCTCGCGCTGCCGCGCTCCACCGTCCGCTACCAGGCCGTCGGCGAGCCCGACCCCCGGCTGCCGCTGACCGAGCCCACCACCCGGATCTGGGCCTGGGACGGCACCGACCCGCGCCCGGCCGTCGACCCGCCCGCGCCGCAGAGCGCCGAACTCGTCCGGGCCACCGCCGAGATCTTCTGGCCGACCGTCCCCGCCGCCTACGACCACGCCGTCCGGCTGGCCGGACTGCCGCTGGACGACCTGCTCGGCGTCCTGGTCCACCCGCCGGTGCCGCGCGAGGACGACCTCGGCCGCGCCCTGCTCGCCCACCAGCCCGAACTCTGGGTGCGGGCCGTCCAGGTCTTCGCCTGCCTCGGCATCGCCCACCACCGGGCCGACCAGCCCTGGGAGGGCTCCGAGCGCCGCCGGGTGCTGCGCGACCTGCTGCTCGGGCCGGAGGACTGGGTGGTCGAGGCGGCCGGCTTCGCGCTGGTCGCGATCGGCTGGACGCAGCCGCGGACCAGGGCCGACATCGCCGAGCTGCTCCGGCAGCGGCTGCACCACGGCGCCCGGGCCCGCCGCACCCGGGCGGTGACGATCCTGCGCTCGCTGTCCGCGCTGGTGCTCGCCGCGCCCTGGACGTCCGCCGAGGACCGCGCGCTCGCCCGCCACCTGACGGCCCGGGAGGACGCCGCCGACGCGGGGGCGGAGCCGGAGCCGCAGGAGTCGGAGCCACAGGCCGCGGAGCCACAGGCCGCGGAGCCGCAGGCCCCGGCAGCGGCGGCCGCGGAGGAGGAGCCCCGGCGCGGCCGGTTGCGCCGCCTCTTCGGCCGGGGCTGAGGCTCAGTGGGGCGCGGCTAACCCACCCCGGGCAGCGGCTCCTGGTCGACGTCGTACCGGGCGACCCGCTCCGCCGGGTCCCGGCACTCCGGGCCCAGCCGCAGCATCCGCGACTCCGGGTCGTGCAGCGGCCGGTGGCAGCGGCGGCAGGTCACCCGCGGGCGGAGGGTCTGCGCGGTGTCCGTCCCGGGGAGCGTCTCGGGCTCGGCCGGTCCGGAAGGGCCGGGACGGCCGGGAGGGGTGGTCGGGCTGGTCATGGTGAGACGGTAGCCGTCCGCGCCGTCAGGGCCCCCGGCCGGTGCGTGAAACGATGGCCCCATGGCCACCGACCGCAGCAGCGCAGGAGACCCGGCCCGCACCCTGGCCCTGCTCTGGGGGCTCACCGCCGAGGAGAAGCCCGGCCGGCGCGGGCCCCGGCAGGCGCGCTCGACCGGCGAGATCGCCGCCGTCGCGATCGCCCTCGCCGACGCCGAGGGCGTGGACGCCGTCACCATGCGCCGGGTCGCGCAGGAGCTGGGCCTCTCCCCGATGGCGCTCTACACCTACGTGCCGGGCAAGGCCGAGCTGCTCGACCTGATGCTGGACACCGTCTACGCCACGATGCCCCGCAGCACCCCGGCCGGGGAGGGCTGGCGCGCCCGGGTCACCGCCGTCGCGGACGACAACCGGGAGCTGCACCGCGCCCACCCGTGGGTCGCCGCCGTCTCCACCAGCCGCCCGCCGCTCGGGCCCGGCCTGATGGCCAAGTACGAGTACGAGCTGCGCGCCTTCGAGGGCACCGGTCTGCCCGACGTCGACCTGGACGCCGCGCTGACCCACCTGCTCGGCTTCGTCCAGACCTGTGCCCGGATGGCCGCCGACGAGCGCGCCGCCCGGCAGGACAGCGCGATGACCGACGAGCAGTGGTGGGCCGCCAACGCCGACCTGCTCGCCCGGGTCTTCGACGCCGAGCGCTACCCGGTCGCCGCCCGGGTCGGGGCCGCGGCCGGCGAGGCGCACGGCGGCGCGTACAGCCCGGACCACGCCTACGCCTTCGGCCTGGCCCGGGTCCTGGACGGGCTCGCCGCCCTTGTCGCGGAGCGGTAGCCGAGGCCGGCGGCCCGCCCGATCACCGCGGGGAGGCGGCCTCACCGCAGGGCGGCGGCCCGTCCGTCGTACCCCTGGCGCGCCGCCTCGACCTCCGGCACCCGCCGCTCCGACCAGTGCGCCAGCGCCGCGACCAGCTCCGCCGCCTCGCGCCCCAGCGGGGTGAGGCTGTAGTCGACCCGCGGCGGGATCACCGGGTGCGCCTCGCGCAGCACGAAGCCGTCCCGCTCCAGCGTCTGGAGGGTCTGGGCGAGCATCTTCTCGCTGACCCCGGTGACCTTGCGGCGCAGCTCGCTGAACCGGTAGCCGCGCTCGTTCAGCGCGCCCAGGACCAGCACGCCCCAGCGGCTGGTGACGTGCTCCAGCACGCCCCGGGACGGACACATCCGGTCGAAGACGTCGGCGGGTGGCAGCCCGCCGGCCTTCATCTCGCTTACCTTCATGTCAGTACCCTACTTTGAAGTGCGTACTTTCGAAAGGTTAGTGCCACCCCTAGGGTGAGTTCCGAGGCCAGAACCGCAAAACGTAACCCCGAGGAGCTTCACCATGTACGTCGTCACCGGTGCCACCGGCCAGCTCGGTCGTCTCGTCGTCGAGGGCCTGCTGGCCCAGGTCCCCGCGAGCGAGGTGGCCGTCGCCGTCCGCTCCGCCGAGAAGGCCGCCGACCTGGCCGCGCGCGGCGTCGCCGTCCGCGTGGTCGACTACGACAAGCCGGAGACCCTGGCCGGCGCCTTCGCCGAGGGCGACCGGGTGCTGCTGATCTCGGGCAGCGAGGTCGGCCGCCGGATCCCGCAGCACCGGGCCGTCGTGGAGGCCGCCAAGGCCGCCGGGGTCGCGCTGCTCGCCTACACCAGCATTCCCGGCGCGGCCACCTTCCGGCTGGCCGACGAGCACAAGGCGACCGAGGAGCTGATCCTGGCCTCCGGGCTGCCGCACGCGTTCCTGCGCAACGGCTGGTACACCGAGAACTACCTGGGCGACGCGGCCGGCACGGTGGCGCGCGGCGTGGTGCTCGGCAGCGCCGGGGACGGGCGGGTCGCCACCGCCCCGCGCCGGGACTACGCGGACGCGGCGGTCGCCGTCCTGGTCGGCGAGGGCCACGAGGGCCGGGTGTACGAGCTGAGCGGCGACGCCGCGTGGAGCCTGCCCGAGCTGGCCGCCGAGCTGGCGAAGGCCTCCGGCAAGCCGGTCGGGCACCGGGACGTCACCCCGGCCGAGCACCTGGACGCGCTGGTCGGCGCGGGCCTGCCGCAGGGCTTCGCCGAGGCCCTGGTGGACGTGGACGCGGGCATCGCGCGCGGCGAGCTGGCCGGCACCCCGGGCGACCTGGCCCGGCTGATCGGCCGCCCGACCGTCCCGCTGGCCGAGTCCGTCCGCACGGCCCTCGACGCCTGAGACGACGGCTCCCGGCCCCCGGGGCACCCGCCCTGAGCTCCCGGAACTCCGGACGGGTCCAGCATGCAGGCAATGTCATGACCAAAATCCGGAAACGGAGATGACAGTCGCCCCTCCCGCCCGCTACCGTCGCCATCGACACACGCGCGCGGGAGGGCACTCGGCCATGGCGGGAACAGACCAGCAGGACAACGGCCGGGGCCTCTGGTACGGCGTCGCCGCGTACGGCATCTGGGGCCTCTTCCCCCTGTTCTGGCCGCTGCTGGAGCCGGGAGCCGCGGACGACATCCTGGCCAACCGGATGGTCTGGTCCCTGGTCGCGGTCGTCCTGCTGCTGGTCGCCCAGCGGCACTGGGGCTGGATACGCCCGCTGCTGCGCCAGCCCCGCCGGCTCGCCATGCTGGCCGGCGCGGCCACCGTGATCTCGGTCAACTGGGGCGTCTACATCTGGGCCGTCAACGCCGGCCACGTGGTCGAGACCAGCCTCGGCTACTTCATCAACCCCCTGGTCACCATCGGCTTCGGCGTCCTGGTGCTCAAGGAGCGGCTGCGCGGCGCCCAGTGGACGGCGGTGGGCATCGGCGCCGCCGCCGTCGCGGTGCTGTCCGTCGCGTACGGGCAGCTGCCCTGGATCGCGCTCACCCTGGCGCTCTCCTTCGCCACCTACGGCCTGCTGAAGAAGCAGGTCGGGCTGAGCGGCCTGGAGAGCCTGGCGGCCGAGAGCGCCTTCATGTTCCCGTTCGCCCTCGGCTACCTGGTCTACCTGGAGGTCAGCGGGCGCGGCACCTTCGGGCACACGGTGGCCGGCTCGTACGGCTGGGGGCACTCCGGGCTGCTGATGCTCAGCGGGGTGATCACCGCGATCCCGCTGCTGTTCTTCGGCGCGGCCGCCGTCCGGGTGCCGCTGACGGTGCTCGGCCTGCTGCAGTACCTGGCGCCGGTGTTCCAGTTCCTGATCGGCGTCGCGGTGTTCCACGAGTCCATGCCGCCCGCCCGCTGGGCCGGCTTCGGCCTGGTCTGGGTCGCGCTCGCGCTGCTCACCTGGGACGCGCTGCGCCAGGTGCGGGCCGACCGCGCGGTGCGGGCCGCCGCGGCGGTGCCGCAGCCCGCCCCCGTGGCGGCGGCCACCCCCGCGGCCACCCCCGCGGCCGCCCCGGAGGCCGTCACGCGCTGATGTCCCGGCTGGTGAAGCGGGACCAGGCCGCCGAGCCGAACACGGCGACGTAGGCGGCCTGGAGGCCGAGGTCCTTCAGCACCCCGTCCCAGTACATCGGCGCCCGCAGCAGGTCCGCGAAGCTCAGCCAGTAGTGGGAGAACAGGAACGGGCTGACGGCGTGCAGCTGCGGGAAGACGTCCAGGATCTGGACGGTGACCACCAGCCCGACGGTCGCGGCCATCGCCGCGATGCCGCTGCCGGTGAGCGTGGAGACGAACAGCCCGATCGCCACCAGCCCGGCCAGTGAGGCCGCGACCACCAGCGCCACCAGCAGCGCGCGCAGCAGCGCGTCGCCGAGGCCGATGGTGTCCCCGGAGATCAGCGTGACCCGGCCGAGCGGGAAGAGCAGGGCGCCCGCGGCCAGTGCCGTCACCGCGACCGCCGCCGTGGCCGCCAGGCAGAACACCAGCCCGGCGGTGAACTTGGCGGCCAGCAGCCTGGTCCGCCCGGCCGGGGCGACCAGCAGGTAGCGCAGCGTCCCGGCGGCCGCCTCGCCCGCCACCGAGTCCCCGGCGACCACGCCGACCGTCATCGGCAGGAAGACCGGCAGCGCGACCGCGAGCGCCGTGAAGACCAGGAACAGCCCGTTCTGCGTGGTCTGCGCGATGAAGCTCGGACCGCCGCCGCCCTGGTGCGGACTGTCCGTGTTGAGCTTGACCACCACCCCGATCAGGATCGGCAGCGCCGCCAGGATTCCCAGCAGCACCTTGGTGCGCATCCGGCGGAAGGTCAGGTGCAGCTCGCTGCGGAACAGCGCCAGGAACCCGGCCGCCGTCTGCGGCCGCCGGCCGGTCGTCAACGGCAGCGTCCCGCCCACGGCCGGTGCCTCAGCCCGCGACATCGAAGCCCTCCCCGGTCAGCGCCACGAAGGCGTCCTCCAACGTGCCCCGCTCCAGCCCGAAGCCGTGCACCCGCACCCCGGCCCCGACCAGCGCCGCGCACAGCCTGGGCAGCGCCTCCTCGTCCAGGACGCCCGGCTCGCCGTCCACCCGGTCCTCGCCGGGCACCAGGGCGGTGACCCGGTGGGCCGCCAGCACCTCCGCGGCCCGCGCCACGTCCGGGGTGCGGACCACCAGCCGGCCCTGCGCCCGGGCGGCCAGCTCGGCGACGGTGCCCTGCACCACCAGCCGGCCCCGGGACATCACCGCGGCATGGGTGCAGACCTGTTCGATCTCGTCCAGCAGGTGCGAGGAGAGGAACACCGTGGTGCCCTCCGCCGCGACCTCCCGGACCAGCGTCCGGATCTCCCGCATGCCCTGCGGGTCCAGCCCGTTGGTCGGCTCGTCCAGCACCAGCAGCTCGCGCGGCTGGAGCAGCGCGGAGGCCAGGCCCAGGCGCTGCTTCATGCCCAGCGAGTACGCGCGGGCCTTCTTGCCCGCCGCGGCGCTCAGACCGACCCGGTCCAGGGCCGTGTCGACGCGCCGGCGGCGGGTGCGCGGGTCGGCGGTCGGGTCGGCGGCGTCGAAGCGCACCAGGTTGTCCCGTCCGGTGAGGAAGCCGTACAGGGCCGGGCCCTCGATCAGCGCGCCCACCCGGGGCAGCACGGTGGCGACGGACTGCGGCATCGACTCGCCGAGGACGGTGGCCGCGCCCGAGGTGGGGGCGATCAGGCCCATCAGCATCCGGATGGTGGTGGTCTTGCCGGAGCCGTTGGGGCCCAGGAAGCCGAAGACGGAGCCGCGCGGCACGGCGAGGTCCAGGCCGTCCACGGCGAGCTGGCCGCCGCGGAAGCGCTTGGTCAGGCCGCGGGTCCGGATGACGTCGTCGGAAGCCGGAGCAGAAGCGGAAGCCGAAGGAGTGGGAGTCGAAAGAGCGGTAGGAGCGGTAGGAGCGGGCACGGGCGCGGGGGCCGGGCGCGACGCGGCGCCCGGACCCCCGGCCGGCTCCGTAACGTCCCCCGTTACGGGAGCCTGGGTCATCCGTCAGTTCACCCCGGCGGCGTGCTGGAGGACCGGCAGGGTCACCGCGCCGGCCAGGACCCGGCCGTCGTCGGTGAGCAGGACGTTGAGCACCTTGGTGCTCACCAGGGTGCCGCCGGCGACCGGCTTGCCGAGCGACTTCACCATCGACTGCGGGTTCAGCGACTGACCGGCCCCCGCCCCGTGGCCGCCGTGCTTGCCGCCCTTGGCGTCGCCCTTCGGCGCGCCGTCCGCGGCCCCGTCCACCGCGGCGGGCAGCCGGGTGGCGAGGACCGTCGTCCAGCCCTCGCCGATCACGTCGAGGCCCTCGGGCGCCCCGGTGCCCACGTGCTCCCGGGCGTCGCCCGGCGCGCCCTTGGCCGCGTCCTGCGCCTTCTGCTCCGTCACCTTGGCGCCCTTGGGGGCGGTGAAGTCGAAGGTCTTGGCGTCCGGCCGGGCGAAGGACACCTGGGTGAAGCGGACGTTCAGCACGGTGCTGCCGTCGATGGACTTCACCGCCACCGACAGCGGCACCCCGTTGTCGGCGGCCACCGCGATCCGCACCTCGGCGAGGGTCGAACCGGACTGGGTGGGCTTCACGCTCAGCTGGTAGGCGTTCTGCCCGGCCACCTTGGCCGTCCCGGCGACGGTCACCGAGGTGGTGCCGGCGCTCGCGGCCAGGAACTGCTTGGCGGCCTCCTGCGGGGTGGTCGGCAGCTCGGACAGCGGCGTCTTGGCGTGCTCCTGGCCGGCGGCCCGACCGGTCATGTGCACCGCGGAGTTGGACGAGCTGTCCCAGGCCCAGGCCTGGTCGCCGTTGCGGACCATGGAGTAGCCGGCCATCTTCTCCAGCACGTCCACCCGCTGGCGGTCCGGGCCGTCCACCGCGATCCGCAGCGTCTGGTCCCCGCCGAGCAGGCCGAGCAGCTTGGACTGCGGGTCCGCGGTGGAGCCCCCGCCGTCACCGCCGTGCCCGCCGACCGCCCCACCGAGGCCGGCGGCGCCGCTCAGCAGCTGGCCGGGCACGCCGAGGTCGGTCGAGATGGCGACCGACCCGGACAGCGCCTGGGTCTCGGAGCCGAGCACCTTGGCGACCAGCTGCTCCGCGCTCACCGCCGGCAGGTCGGGCGCGCTGTCGGCGGCCAGTGCCGGGACCAGTCCCACCCCCGCGGCGATCGCGGCGACCACCGCCACCGGCACCCCGGCGCGCATCAGTACGCGCCGTCGGGAGCGGTACGGCGTACCGGCGTCCAGATCGTCCCCCGCCGCCTTCTCATTGGTCATGGCGTCCTCAACTCCTCCGCGAACACGTGTGGTTGGCCTTGCCCTTCCATTAGAGGCCGCCGCGCCGCCGCCGTCATCGCCCTGTGGGGCCAGATCGGGTTGACCTTCGTGGGTACGCCGACCCTGATGCCGCCTCAGGGTTGCATCCACCCGCGGTACCACCCCTGGCGTAGGGTCGCGCCATGGACGGAACCGCCACGGACTCCAGCACCCCGCCGACCGCGAACGCGATGCGCCGCGCCCTGCGCCGCGCCCGGGACGGCGTCGCCCTCGACGTGACCGAGGCCGCCGTGCTGTTGCAGGCCAGAGGCGAGGACCTGCTGGACCTCTGCGCGAGCGCCGCGAGGGTCCGCGACGCCGGACTCGAAGCGGCCGGCCGCCCCGGCGTCATCACCTACTCCAAGAGCGTCTTCATCCCGCTCACCCGGCTCTGCCGCGACAAGTGCCACTACTGCACCTTCGCCACCGTCCCCGGGAAGCTGCGCCGGGACGGGCACGGGATGTTCATGTCCCCGGACGAGGTGCTGGAGGTGGCCCGCCGCGGCGCCGAACTCGGCTGCAAGGAAGCCCTGATCACGCTCGGCGACAAGCCCGAGGACCGCTGGCCCGAGGCCCGCGAGTGGCTGGACGCGCACGGCTACGACGACACCATCGCCTACGTGCGCGCCATGTCGATCCGCATCCTGGAGGAGACCGGCCTGCTGCCGCACCTCAACCCCGGGGTGCTGGGCTGGACGGACTTCCAGCGGCTCAAGCCGGTCTCCGCCTCGATGGGCATGATGCTGGAGACCACCGCCACCCGGCTGTGGAGCGAGCCCGGCGGCCCGCACTTCGGCTCCCCGGACAAGGAACCGGCCGTCCGGCTGCGGGTGCTGGAGGACGCCGGGCGCAGCTCCGTCCCGTTCACCAGCGGCCTGCTGATCGGCATCGGCGAGACGCACCAGGAGCGCGCCGAGTCGCTGTTCGCGCTGCGCAGGGTCTCCCGCGCCTACCACGGCGTCCAGGAGCTGATCCTGCAGAACTTCCGGGCCAAGCCGGACACCGCGATGCGCGGCATGCCGGACGCCGAACTGGACGAGCTGGTGGCCACGGTGGCCGTCGCCCGGCACCTGATGGGCCCGGCCGCCTGCCTCCAGGCCCCGCCGAACCTGGTGGACGGCGAGTACGAGCGGCTGATCGCGGCCGGCGTCGACGACTGGGGCGGGGTCTCCCCGCTCACCCCCGACCACGTCAACCCCGAGCGCCCCTGGCCGCAGATCGAGCGCCTCGCCGAGCGCTCGGCGGCGGCCGGCTTCGACCTGCGCGAGCGCCTCGCCGTCTACCCCGAGTACGTGCTGCGCGGCGAGCCCTGGCTGGACCCGCGGGTGCTGCCGCACGTGCGCGCCCTGGCCGACCCGGCCACCGGCCTGGCGAACCCGGACGCCGTCGTCCGCGGCCTGCCCTGGCAGGAGCCCGAGGACCTGCCGGAGTCGTACGGGCGCACCGACCTGCACACCGCCGTCGACACCGAGGGCCGTACCGGCGACCGCCGGGCCGACTTCGAGGACGTGTACGGCGACTGGGAGGTGCTGCGCGAGCAGGTGCTCGCCAAGGGCGCGCCCGAGCGCCTCGCCGGGGACCTCCGGGAGGCCCTGGCGGTGGCCGCGGACGACCCGGCGCGGCTGACCGACGACCAGGCGCTGGCCCTGTTCCACGCGGACGGCCCGGCCCTGGACGCGCTCTGCCGGATCGCCGACGACGTCCGCCGGGACGCCGTCGGGGACGACGTCACCTACTGCGTCACCAGGAACATCAACTTCACCAACGTCTGCTACACCGGCTGCCGCTTCTGCGCCTTCGCCCAGCGGCGCACCGACGCGGACGCCTACACCCTCTCCCTGGAGCAGGTCGCCGACCGGGCCGCGCAGGCCTGGGAGGTGGGCGCCACCGAGGTCTGCATGCAGGGCGGCATCCACCCGGACCTGCCCGGCACCGCCTACTTCGACATCGCCCGCGCGGTGAAGGAGCGGGTGCCCGGCATCCACGTGCACGCCTTCTCGCCGATGGAGGTGGTCAACGGCGCGACCCGCACCGGGCTGTCGATCCGGGACTGGCTGCAGCGCGCCAAGGAGTCGGGCCTGGACACCATCCCGGGCACCGCCGCCGAGATCCTCGACGACGAGGTCCGCTGGGTGCTCACCAAGGGCAAGCTGCCGGCCGCCACCTGGGTCGAGGTGGTCACCACCGCGCACGAGCTGGGCATCCGCTCCTCGTCCACGATGATGTACGGGCACGTGGACACCCCGGAGCACTGGCTCGGCCACCTGCGGCTGCTCGCGGAGATCCAGCAACGGACGGGCGGCTTCACCGAGTTCGTGACCCTGCCGTTCATCCACACCAACGCCCCGGTCTACCTGGCCGGCATCGCCCGGCCCGGCCCGAGCGCCCGGGACAACCGCGCGGTGGTCGCGATGGCCCGGCTGCTGCTGCACCCGCACATCCCCAACATCCAGACCAGCTGGGTCAAGCTGGGCGCCGAGGGCGCGGCCGAGATGCTCCGCTCGGGCGCCAACGACCTCGGCGGCACGCTGATGGAGGAGACCATCTCGCGGATGGCCGGCTCGGCGTACGGGAGCTACAAGTCGGTGCGCGACCTCCAGGCGATCGCCGAGGCGGTGGGCCGCCCGCACCGCCAGCGCACCACCACCTACGGCGAGGTGCCGGCCGAACGGCGGGCCGCGGCGCTGGCCTCGGACGGGCACCTGCCGGAGCTGCTGCCGGTGCTGGACTGAGGCCCGCGACGGTCCCGGCCGCCGCCCCGGCCGCCGTACGGGCGGCGGCCGGGCGGCGGCCGGGACGGGGCGGTGAACTCCCGGGGACGGGTGCGCCGAAGTCCGGGGGACGGGGCCGGTCCGACCGGCTCTTCGAATACAGTGCGAGGGCGCGCGCCCGGCCGAGCGTCGCGCGGACCCCCACACGCCCGAGGAAAGGCGCCCCGTCGTGATGCCACTGTGGTCACGCGCCCAGCAGCAGGACTACCGCAGCCGGGTGCGGGGCTGTCTGCTCGGCGGTGCCATCGGCGACGCGCTCGGAGCCGGCGTCGAGTTCGAGTCGCTGGAGAAGATCCGGGCCCAGCACGGCCCGCAGGGCGTCACCGGCTACGTCCCCGCGTACGGGCGCACCGGCGCCGTCACCGACGACACCCAGCTCAGCCTCTTCACCGTCGACGGACTGATACGCGCCCACATCCGACGGGACACCGGCAGCTGGCACCCGCCCACCGACCTGCACCTGGCCTACCTGCGCTGGGCCGCCACCCAGCGCGACTGGGGCCCGGACGAGCGCCGCCCCGACCTCGGCTGGCTCGGCCGCGAGGAGTGGCTGTACGCCCAGCGCGCCCCCGGCCAGGGCTGCCTGTCCGGCCTCAGCGGGGCCCACGCCGAGCGGCTCGGCACCCTGGAGGCCCCCAAGAACCCGCACTCCAAGGGCTGCGGCACGGTGGTGCGGGCGGCGCCCTTCGGACTGCTCACCACCTGGGAGCCGGGCCTGGTGTTCCAGCTCGCGGTGGAGTGCTCGGTGCTCACCCACGGCCACCCCACCGGCTACCTCGCGGCGGGCGCGCTCGCGGTGATCGTCCAGTCCGTCGCCCGCGGCGGCACCCTGGAGGAGGGCGTCCACCTCGCGCTCGCCCTGCTCTCCGAGCGGTCGGCGCACGAGGAGACCACCGCGGCGCTGCGGGCCGCCCTGGACGCGGTGCGGGCCGGCGAGCCGTCCGCCGAGCGGGTCGAGGCGCTGGGGGAGGGCTGGGTCGCCGAGGAGGCGCTGGCGATCGGGGTCTACTGCGCCCTCGTCGCGCACGACGTCCGCTCGGGCCTGCTGCTCGCCGTCAACCACTCCGGGGACAGCGACTCCACCGGCGCGATCTGCGGCAACCTGCTCGGGGCGCTGCACGGGGACACCGCGCTGCCGCCGGGCCTGCTGGCCGGGCTCGAAGGGCGCGGGGCGATCCTCGAACTCGCCGACGACTTCGTGATGGAGCTGGTGCACGGCACCGAACTGCACGACCGGCGGACCCCGGAGGGCGCCAACTGGACCACCCGCTACCCGGTGGCGGGCTGAACCGGGGCCTTGTGAGCCGGAGTTGCACCGGGACCGGCTCTCAGGACCGGCCCTCAGGACCGGCCCTCGGGACCGGAGCCGGGCCGGGCCGGGGCGGCCCCCGGAACGGGAGTTGCCCGTAGCGCCGGCCGCCGACGGGCGACGGACACCGCTACGGGCAACTGGTCCGAGTGCGGAACCGGAGGGGGTCAGCCCGGGAGCTCGCCGAAGGCGCCGCCCGCCGCCGCCGAGGCGAAGGTGTTCCACGCCTCGGTCGAGAAGCGCAGTTGGGGGCCCCGGGGGTCCTTGGAGTCCCGGACGGCCACCTCCCCCGCGCCGGGGACGGCGATCTCCACACAGGCGCCTTGGCCCCCGCTGTGACTGCTCTTGTGCCAAGGGGTTCCGTACTCGGACGGGGTGATCATTCGTGGAATTCCTTCTCGATGTCGGCTATCAGCGACCGGCTCTCCGAGACACCGAGTGCGGCCGCTCTCAGGTAGTCGTACAGACCGGTATAGCGGCGCACGTCCGCCTCCTTCTCCAGGTAGAGATCGCTCGTCACACCTTCGAAGTAGACAACTGTGGAATCGGCTGACTCGGGGAACTCCAGCAGCGAGAATGTCCCGGTCATTCCGGGATGGGCGCCGTGCGAGAACGGGATCACCTGGATGGTGATGTTCGGGCGCTGGCTGAGTTCCAGCATCTGCCGCAGCTGCTGGGCCATCACCGCCTTGCTGCCGACCTCGCGGCGCAGCACCGCCTCGTCTATGACGGTCCACAGGCTGCCCAGCTGGTTCTCGCCGTGGACGCGCTCCTGGCGCTTCATCCGGACCTGCACCCGGCGCTGCACGGCGACCGCGTCGGTGTCCGGCTGGGTGCCCTCGACCACGGCCTGGGCGTAGTGCTCGGTCTGCAGCAGGCCGGGGACGAAGGAGGACTCGTACGCGCGGATCGAGGAGGCCTCGGCCTCCAGCCCGATGTAGACGCTGTACGGGGTCGGCATGTCGTTGAAGTCGTGCCACCAGCCGCGCTGGCGGGACTCCTTGGCCATCTCCATCAGGCTGGCGCGCAACTGGTCGTCGGGCACCTTGTAGACGTCGCAGAGGTCGCGCACGTCGCGCTGGCTGATGCTGCGCCGGCCGTTCTCCAACCGGCTGATCTTCGACTGGGAGACCATCAGCCGGCCGGCGACCTCCTCCGCCGTCATGCCGAGGCCCTCACGGAGTTTGCGCAGCTCCGAACCGAGGCGCCGACGGCGCACGGTGGGATTGACGTTGGCGGACACTTCGACCTCCGGCCGGACCTCTGGTGCTCGTTGGAACGGCAGTCCTCGGAACACTTCGGACATTGGGACCAACCCCCCTGACTTGGAGCAGCATGTCACCTTGGGCCAGGTCGGCGCCGGGGAATCACAGCAGCGCGGTAGAACAGATCATCGGAAAAGCACTTCCGCGAGACAGCGAAAGCCCCCAGGTGGTAATGCGGCTCGGACGACTCGGACAGGTACTGCGGAGGCCGTCCCCGGACCGGCCCGCACCTGCCCCGGTGCGTGCGGGGGCGGGCGGTTGCCGGGCGTCCGGGGACGGCGAAGGGGCGGTCGCCGGGCGACTCGCGTCGCGGGGCGACCGCCCCTCGGTGCTGGTGGTGCTGGTGGTGCGTCCGGTGCGGCCGGTGCGCGTCGTGCTCCTGGCGCCGGTGGTACCGGTCGTGCGTCGGGTCGCTCAGCGCCCTCGGGCGGTGCGAGCGGGGCGGCGTGCGCCGCCGGGTGCGCGGCCGTTGGCGTCGGACGCGCGACCGGTGCCGGCGGGCGTGCGGCGGGCGTGCGGCCGGTGGTGTCGGGCGCCGTGATGGCTGCCCGCCGGGCCGCGCGGACCGCCGCGGTCAGTGCGCTCCGCCGAGATCAGTGCACGCCGCTGTGATCAGCGCACGCCGACCCGGGAGGCGGGGACCCGCCCGCCCGAACCCCGGCCCGCCGTACGGGCGCCAGGACGGCCGGAAGCGGCCCCGGAACCCTGGGAAGAACGGTTCTGCTGAGCCGGTAGGCCGTTCTGCACGTCCATCACGGCGTGCGCGACCATCCCGCCCAGCGGGTCGTACCGGATCAGGTCGCGCAGCCGCGACCGCGAGGACCGGCCCTCGTTGCCCGGGTACAGGTGCTTGCCCAGGCCGACCGAGTGGGCCAGCGCCGCGAGCGCCGCCGTCCGCGGATCCGGCGGGACGCCGGTGCGGATCGCGGTGTCCAGCCGCTGCTTGATCGCGGCGTTGGTGCAGTCGTCGGACGCCTGGTACCGGGTCGTCGGCAGCACACCGCACACCTGGCCCGGTACGGCCGTGACCATGCCGCAGCGCTCCAGGTGCGCCAGATACGTCTGCCGCAGCCCCAGCCGGGGCCCGCCGATCCAGTGCGCCGCGCGGACCGGACTGCCGCGTCGGCGCAGCAGTTCCAGTGCATGGTCGAGGGTCGGGTCGCCGGTCGGCCGTGCGAGCACGACGGCGATCCGGTCTCCCTCCGGTACGATCCGTCCGGCCAGGGACAGCTCGACGAGCTGGGCCCCGGCAAGTCCGAGGTCGAGGGTCTGCGGCTGCGCCGTGGTACCCGTGGTCGGGTCCAAAGCGAGCAGCAAGAGTTCCTCGGGAACAGTTCTGCGGCTCTTGCCCATCCAAGCCTCCCCGCGTGGATGAGAGACAGGGTGACGCCTCTCACACGGGCTTGTCGAGTACGCCTCCGAATCGTGACCTTGCGGTGAAGGCGCGGAACCGGCGGCGGCGGGCCCTGCGTCTGAGCGGTGAACAGACCGCGGCGCGGCCGGGCGACGACAATAAGCGCCGGTCGGGCGGGGTGTGCGCGGCCGGAACGGCCGCCGGTGGCGGAGACTGTACAGGTACACGGGGCGGGGCGTCGGCTTCCCGAAATCGGGTTCGCTGGTGCCCCGCCGGGCGTTGAGGAGGCTGGGATACGTGGGCGAGTCCCCCGACAGGGTGCTGAGGGACGGCGACGAGCGGCAGCGGGACCGCGAACCCGAACGGACCGGTGCGGCGGCCTGCGCCGCCGGGCCGGCCGGGGGCGGCTCCGATGCGGCGGCCGACCGGGCGTCAGCCGCGGCTGAGACCGGGGCGACCGCGGAGACCTCCTCCGACGCCTCCTCCGACGCCTCCTCGGCCGCCGACTCCGGCACCGCCTCGGAGAGCCCCGCGGAGACCTCCGCCGAGGCCGCCCCGGAGGCGTCCGACGACGCCCCGGCGACGGCGCCCAAGGGCGGCTCGACCGTGCAGCTCCGCGTCCGGGATGTGGACAGCCGGACGACGATGCTGCGACTGCCGGTGGACAACCGGACCACCGCGCTGCGGCTGCCCGAGGAGCTGGTGAAGGCTGCCGGCAAGGGGAGTTCCGAAGGTGGGGGCGAGGAGAAGGAGTCCTCGTCGGAGACCGCGGAGGTGACGGAGCCCGCCGGGCGTCCGGTCGCCGCCGACCCGCGTCTCGCCATGCGGACAGGTGCCGCGGTGGCGGGGAAGGCCGGGGAGAAGGCGGCCGAGCCGTCGGGGGAGACCGGCTCCGAGGGCGGCTCCGAGCCTGCCGCCGCACCGGTGGAGAAGGTGGCGGAGAAGCTCGACGAGCCGGCCGACGAAGCGGCCGATAAGGCCGACGAGACCGACGAAGCCGCCACGGCGGAGCCGGTCGAGAAGGCTGCGAAGGCTGCGAAGGCCGCGAAGACGGAGAAGGCGGAGAAGAGCGAGAAGGCAGGGAAGGCCGAGGAGACCCCGGAGGAGACCGGCGACACCGGCGACGACGACGGCGCTCCCGCCATCGGCTCCGTGACCCTCGCGCTGACCAAGCCCGCTCAGCCCGGCCAGTCGGGTCAGCGGCCGGGGCAGGCCGAGAAGTTGGAGAAGCCCGCGCCGCTGCGCGCCTCCGCCGCCGTCCCCGGGACCGGCACCGTGCCGGAGCCGAAGCCCGAGCCCAAGCCCGAGCCCAAGCCGCTTCCCGAGCCCGAGCCGACCCCCGGTCCGGCGCCGCTGCCGAAGCCGACCCCCGAGCCCGCCCCCGTACCGGCCCCGAAGCCGCTGCCGGAGCCCGACCCGCGGCCGGTGCCGCCGGTCCCGCCGCTGCCCAAGCCCGAGCCGCTGCCCGCCCCGGAGCCGCTGCCGTCGCCGGAGAACACCGCCGAGGCGATGGAGGTCCTGGCCTCCCTCAACGCCCGCCCGGTCTCGCCGCTGCGGCGCGCCCTCAAGCGGGTGACCATCTGGACCGTCTTCCTCGCCGTGGTGCTCGGCGCGCTCGCGGTGGCCCAGCTGCTGCGTCCGCTGCCGGACCCCAAGCTGAAGATGACCGCCGCGGGCAGCTACAGCTTCTCCGGCGACGTGCTCGACCTCGCCTGGCCGGCCAAGGGCCAGTCCGCCGCCGAGGTGGTCGGCGTCGGCAGCCTCGGCAGCTCGGGCCAGGAGACGCCGTCCTCGATCGCCAGCGTCACCAAGGTGATGAACGCCTACCTGATCCTCCAGAAGTTCCCCCTGAAGAAGGGGGAGAGCGGTCCGAAGATCACCGTCGACAAGCAGGCCGCGCAGGAGTCCGGCAACGTCGACGAGTCCCGGGTGACCCTCACCGAGGGCCAGGTCATCACCGAGTACCAGGCGCTGGAACTGCTGATGCTGCCCTCGGCCAACAACGTGGCCCGGCTGCTCGCCCGCTTCCACTCCGGTTCCGAGGACGCGTTCGTCAAGCTGATGAACGACACCGCGACCAAGTTCGGCATGACCAACACCATCTACGCCGACCCGGCGGGTTTCAGCGCGGACACCAAGTCCACCGCCAAGGACCAGCTGAAGCTGGCCAAGCAGGTCATGCAGGACGAGATCTTCCGGCAGATCGTCTCCACCCCGGAGACCAACTTCAACAACGTGAAGATCTCCAACACCAACAACCTGATCAACCCGAAGACCGGCGTCATCGGCGTCAAGACCGGTTCCAGCACCCCGGCCGGCGGCTGCCTGATGTGGGCCGCCTACAAGGAGATCGGCGGCGTGCAGCGGCTGATCCTCGGCGTCACGCTGGGCCAGCAGGCCACCTCGCCCAACCCGGGCGACGGCATCCTGCCGACCGTGCTGAAGGTCAGCGGCAAGCAGATCCAGGCCGCGCAGAACGGCGTGACCGGCCAGACCGTGGTGAAGAAGGGCGACGTCGTCGGCTCGGTGGACGACGGGATCGGCGGCAAGGTCGCGGTCGTCGCGACCAAGGACCTGGTGGTGGCGGGCTTCCCCGGCATCTCCGGCACGGTCACCCTGGACACCTCGAAGATCGGCCACCGCGCGCTGGCCGGCACGGAGGTCGGCACGCTGCGGGTGGGCGCGGGCGAGGACAAGGCGGAGGTCCCGGTGGCCCTCCAGGCCGACCTGAACCCGCCGTCCATCCAGTCCCGCCTGCTGCGCACGCTGTGAGGCGCTGAGCGGCTGAGGCGCTGAGGCGCCGACCGCGGGACGGAAGAAGGGGAGCCGGTCCACACCGGCTCCCCTTCTTCCGTTCCTTCCGCCCCCTACACGTCCCGGTCGAGCAGCGCGAGCGTGAGGCCGCCGAGCGGCGTCACCCGGTCCGGGTCGCCGTACCGGGTGCGGAGCACCTGCGCCTGGTCGGTCGGCATCGCGCCCAGCGGGTCCTCGGTGTCGCCGAGGACCAGCAGCCATATCCGGGACACCCCGCCCAGGCAGTCCGCCGGCTGCGGGCAGGGCGTCGGGGAGAGGTCCTCGGCGTCGTCGGCGCTCTGCGCGACGAAGACCGGGAAGGGGACGACGTCCCGGGGCAGGTAGTAGCTGACGCCCGGCCAGGCCATCGCCCAGGCCTGGTCGCCCAGCGGGGCCGCCATCCCGTCCCCGGTGCGGTAGCCGGCCGCTATCTCCCGGGCCGCCGCCTTGAACGGCTCCTCCGAGCCGTTGTGCGAGTCCGCGTACCGGATCTCGGGCTGCTTCGGCAGCGCGACCACGGCCGGCGCCGCGAGCAGCCCGACCGTCAGCAGCCCGGCCACCGCGACGGCCCCCCGGGGCGCCCGGCCGCGCCGTCGGGCCAGGGCCGCCACCGCGCCGTACACCGCCCCGGCGCCGCCGCCGGCCAGCACCGCCCAGGCGGGCACCGTGAACAGCAGGTACCGCCCGAGGAAGTACGAGGTGTCGGTCAGCCGGGACACCAGCCAGACGCCCACCACCGGCAGCTCCGCGAGCAGGAGCGCCTGCCAGGCCTGGATCCGCCGGCCGGGCAGTGCCAGTGCCAGCAGCGCCAGCGGGACGAAGGCGTAGAAGACGAGGTCCGAGCCGAAGAGGCGCTCGCCGAAGTAGGCGAGGCCGCGCAGGGAGGGGGTCGGTATCCAGCCCAGCTGCCGGTCCGACTGCCGGCTGCCCAGGAGCACCACCGGCAGCACCGGCAGCGCCGCCACGGCGACCGCCAGCGGGTACTGCCACAGCAGCCGCCGGTCGACCGCCGGACGGGTGCGCCACAGGTGCAGCGCCAGGAGCCCCAGCTGCCCGGCGACGGTGCTGAAGGAGACGAGGTGCCCGGCGCCGGCCAGCGCCATGGCCACGCAGTACGGTGCCCAGCGCCGCCAGGTCGGCCGCTCCAGGGCCCGCAGCAGGAAGTACGAGGCCGCCGCGATCGCGCAGGTCACCAGCGCGTAGGAGCGCGCCTCCTGGGCGTACCGGGAGATCTCCGGGGGCACCGCGAGCAGCAGCCCGGCGCCGACCGCCGCCACCTTGCTGCCGAACAGCCGTCGGGCGGTGAGCGCCACCAGCGCCGCCGCCCCGGCCATCGCCAGCACGGAGGGTATTCGCAGGGAGAGCGTCGAGTCGCCGAACACCGCCGTCCAGCCGTGCATCAGCAGGTAGTACGCGCCGTTGCTGGCGTCCACGTGCTGGAGCAGTCGCAGCAGGTCGCCCAGCGAGCGGGTGGAGACCGTCCAGGTCGCCATCTCGTCCCGCCACAGGTCCGGCGTTCCCAGCCGGTACCCGCCCACCGCCAGCATGACCAGCGCGGGCCACACCCACACCTGCCCCAACAGCCGGCCCACCGGGCGCACAGCAGGTCTCATCGAGTCCTTCGTCTCCTTCACGCGACGCGCCGGGGCGGATCCCGCCCTGCCCGGCAGGCTACTTGACCCGCCCTGACACGCCGTCGGCCACCCGCACCCCCTCCGCCGCCGTGCGGCGCCTCCCGCGGATCCCGCCCGGTCCGCGCCGCCGAGGCCCGATCCGACAAGATCCACAGGACGCACCCCGAGCCCCAGCCCCGATCCGGTACGCTGTGAACGGCCCGGCAGCACGCGGGCCCCGCCTCAGTAGCTCAGGGGATAGAGCACGGCTCTCCTAAAGCCGGTGTCGCAGGTTCGAATCCTGCCTGGGGCACAACGAACACGCAGGTCACAGGCCCTCCGCCCATGTCGGGCGGGGGGCCTGTGCCGCTTTCCGGGCCGGCCGGGCCGGTCGGTTCCGCCGGTTCGCCGCACGGTCCGGTGCGGTCGTCCCGTCCGTTCTCCGTGCCGTTCACCGGCCGATGCCGGGAGGTGGCCGGATATTCCGCCGGGTCCGAACCTTTGTTCAGGTAGGCTCCGGTCCAGGCTTTTTTGAACTCGTTCAAGCGCTGGGGGGCCGGTGTACCGTCACCGTTTCATGATCTCCACCGCCGTCGTCGCGGCAGTCGTGGGCTTCGTGCCCGCCGTGGCGCAGGCGGCGAGCCCGTCCGCGGCTCCCGGCGGGGCCGCGACCGCCACCGCTCCGGCCGCCGGGGTCGGGGCCGGGGCCGCGAAGGAGGCGGCCGCGCAGCAGGAGGCCGCCGTCGAGGCCGCCGCCGAGCGCTCCGCGAAGGACGCCGCCGCCAAGGCCGAGGTCAAGGCCGAGGCCGAGACCGCGCCGAAGGCCGCGGCCGCCGAGCCGTACTTCAAGGTGTTCACGGGTGCGTCCACCTCCAACGCGCACGGCATGGGCATGGCCGCCGGAGTCTCCACCGACCTGAAGTACATCGTCGTCAACTACACGGTCGACTGGGGCGACGGCACCCCCGCGACCTCGGCGCACGGCCTGGGCACGGAGGACGTGTTCCTCAAGCACAAGTACGCCAAGGCCGGCGCCCACCGGATCACGGTCACGGCGACCGAGCCGGGCAGCAAGCTGACCGACACCACCACCTTCGAAGTGGTGCTGGACGGCTCCGAGTTCACCCCGTACGCGCCGACCCGGCTGCTGGACACCCGGGACGGCACCGGGGCCCCGGCCGCCGGCGCGGTCGCCGCGTTCGGCACCACCAAGGTGAAGGTCGCCGGCAACGGCGGCATCCCGGCCGGGGTGACGGCCGTCGCGCTGAACATCACCGCGACCAACGCGGTGGCGGACGGGCACGTGATCGCCTACGCCTCCGGCGCGAAGCAGCCGACCACCTCGAACGTGAACTTCACGGCGGGGAGGACGGTGCCGACGCTGGCGATCGTGCCGGTCGGCGCGGACGGGTACGTCGAGCTGGCCAACCGCAGCGGCGGCACGGTGGACCTGATCGCCGACGTGACGGGCTACTTCGCCAAGACCGCGGCCAACGGGTACACCTCGATGAACCCGGCGCGGATCGCCGACACCCGCGAGGGCAAGGGCACCGCGCAGGGGCAGGCCGCCGGCCAGAGCACCTTCGCGGTGCAGGTCGCGGGTCAGGGCGGGCTGCCGGCCCAGGGAGTGGCGGCCGTGGCGCTCAACGTCACGGTGACGAACCCGCAGGGCTCCGGCCACCTCACCGTTTCCCCGAGCGGTGGACAGCCGTCGGCCACGTCGAACCTGAACTTCGAGCCGGGGCAGACGGTCGCCAACGCGGTGATCGTGCCGGTCGGTCCGGACGGCAAGATCACCGTCCGCAACGGCTCCTGGTCCGGAACCGACGTGATCGTGGACGTCACCGGCTACTACAGCGCCGACGGCAAGGCCGCCTACATGCCGGAGGAGCCCACGCGGGCGCACGACGACCGGACCTGGGGCTTGGGGCTCGCCGGCCAGGACTACTACCGGCACTACGTGCCGCAGCTCTTCGGCTCGTTCGACTCCGTCGTCATGAACGTGACGGTGACCAACACCCAGGGCGGCGGGCACCTCTCGGTCGCGCCGGACCCGAACACGTCCGACGCCTACGGGACCGGCAAGGCCGTCCGGCCGACGCCGCCGGACTCCTCGGTCCTGAACTGGGAGAAGGGCGCCACCGTGTCGAACCTCGTGCAGGCGAGCCTCAAGAACACCGACACGATCGACGTCTGGAACCGGAGCTGGTCGCCGACCAACCTGATCATCGACGTGTTCGGCCGGTACGAGACCAGCTGACGCGACGTCATGCGCGGTGCGCCGGCCGTCCGCTCCCCGGGAGCGGACGGCCGACTTCCCGTTCGGCTCGAACTGCTGTTCAGGTAGGCTCCGGTCCAGGCTTTTTTGAACTCGTTCAAGCACTGGGGGGCCGGTGTACCGTCACCGTTTCATGATCTCCACCGCCGTCGTCGCGGCAGTCGTGGGCTTCGTGCCCGCCGTGGCGCAGGCGGCGAGCCCGTCCGCCACTCCGAGCGGGGCCGCGACCGCCGCCGCTCCGACCGCCGGGGCCACCGCGGAGCAGGCCGGACAGGCCGCCGCGGAGCAGGACCTCGCGGCCAAGGGGGTCGGGGCCGCACAGCAGAAGACCGCGGCCGCCGCGCCGTCCTCGGCACCGTCGGCCGCGCCGAAGTTCACCGTGGGAGTGGGCTCCTACAGCACCGACTCGCTCAGCGTGGGGGTCGCCACCGGCGTCACCACCGACCTGCCCAACGGCTCCATCAGCTACCAGCTCGACTGGGGCGACGGCAGCCCGGTCGAAACGGACGCGGCCAACGCCAGTGCGTACGGGCACTTCAAGCACACGTTCAGGAAGGCCGGCACCCACACGATCACGGTCACGGCGACCGACCAGACCAGCAAGCTGACCGCCACCACCACCGCGGAGGTGGTGCTGAACGGCTCCGAGTTCACCCCGTACGCGCCGACCCGGCTGCTGGACACCCGGGACGGCACCGGGGCGCCGTACGTCGGGGCCGTCGGCCCGAACGCCGCGACCAGGGTGAAGGTGGCCGGCCGCGGCGGCATCCCGGCGGGGGTGTCGGCGGTGGCGCTGAACATCACCGCGACCAACGCCGTGGCGGACGGGCACGTGATCGCGTTCGCCTCCGGCACGTCGCAGCCGACCACCTCGAACGTGAACTTCGCGGCGGGGAGGACGGTGCCGACGCTGGCGATCGTGCCGGTCGGTGCGGACGGGTACGTCGAGCTGGTGAACCGCAGCGGCGGCACGGTGGACCTGATCGCCGACGTGACGGGCTACTTCACCAAGGCGGCGGCGAACGGGTACACCTCGGTGAAGCCGGCGCGGATCGCCGACACCCGCGAGGGCAAGGGCACCGCGCAGGGGCAGGCCGCCGGCCAGAGCACCTTCGACCTGCAGGTCGCGGGCCAGGGCGGGCTGCCGGTCCAGGGGGTGGCGGCCGTGGCGCTCAACGTCACGGTGACGAACCCGCAGGGCTCGGGCCACCTGACGGTCTCGCCGGGTGGCGGGCAGCCGTCGGCCACGTCGAACCTGAACTTCGAGCCGGGGCAGACGGTGGCCAACGCGGTGATCGTGCCGGTCGGCGCGGACGGCAAGGTCACCGTCCGCAACGGCTCCTGGTCCGGGGCCGACGTGATCGTGGACGTCACCGGCTACTACAGCGCCGACGGCAAGTCCGCCTACCGGCCGGTGGAGCCCCGGCGCGTGTGGGACAGCCGGTCGCTGTCCCTGCCGCTCAAGGGGCAGGACTACTACCAGCAGTACGCCGGGGGGATCGTCGGGCGGTCGGCCGAGGCCCTCGTCCTGAACACGACGGTGACCAACACCCAGGGCAGCGGACACCTCTCGGTCGCGCCGGACCCGAACGCAGCCGACGCCTACGGGAACGGCAAGGCCGTCCGGCCGACGCCGCCGGACTCCTCGGTCCTGAACTGGGAGAAGGGCGCCACCGTGTCGAACCTGGTCCAGGCGGACGTCAGCGGTGCCGACACCGTCGACGTCTGGAACCGGGGCTGGGAGTCGACCGACCTGATCATCGACGTGTTCGGTGTGTACGACAAGATCTGACGCCCGAGCGGCACCGCGCACCGGCCGTCCGCCCCTCCGGGGGCGGGCGGCCGTCGGCGTTCCCCGGACCGTCGGCGTTCCATGGGCCCTCGGTGTTCCATGGGCCCTCGGTGTTCCATGGGCCCTCGGCGTTCCCGGGGCTGACGGTGTCAGGGGCGGCGTACCTCTCCGGGAGGAGGAGGGGGCGGGAGACCGTCCGCCCACGGATTGATCATGAAGCAGACCTCGTGCCGATGGCCCGCGGCCGCTCCGCTCCTAGGCTCGTCGAGACCCCTGCCGGAGCACCGTACCGGCCAGGGTGGACGAGCCGGGGAACCATGACGACGTACCGATACACCGTGGCCGAACTGCGCGGCCAACTGCGCCAACTGCTCCTGAGCGGCGCCGCGATCGCGCTCGGGGTGGCCTTCCTGATCGCCTCCGTCAGCGGCAGCGGGGCACTGGTCGACTCCTTCAGCCAGACTGCGGCCGCCGAGGTCGGGCCCGGAGACATCCAGGTGACCGGGAAGGCCGCGGCCGGCGGGCTGGACGCGGCGGCGACGGAGCGGGTGCGGCAGACCGCCGGGGTGGCCGCGGTGGCGTCGCGGCTGACCGGCAAGGGCGGCGTGCTGGCCGCCGACGGGCGGCCGCTCGACCGCACCGCCGCGGTCAGCGCCGTCGCCGAGGACCCGGCGCTGCGCTGGCAGCTGCTCAAGGACGGCCGCTGGCCCGCCGGACCCGGCGAGGTGCTGCTCGACACCGGGACGGCGCACCGGCTGGACGCCGCCGTGGGCGCCGAGGTGCACCTGGCCCGGGCCGACGGCACCACCGCCACCGCCCGGCTGGTGGGCACCCTGGACGAGCGGGGCGCCCCGAGCCTCGCCGGGGTCCCGATCATCGGCGTCCCGGCGGACGCGGTCGCCGGCTACGCGGCCGGCGCCGTCACCGACCGGCTCGACGTCCGGGTCGCCCCCGGCGCCTCCCGGGCAGGGACCGTCGAAGCCCTGCGCGCCGCCCTCGGTGCCGACGTCCAGGTGCACACCCGCGAGACCTCGGTCAACGAGGCGACCCGGCAGAGCAGCACCCTGTACGGCATGGTGCTGATCGCCTCGCTCTCCTTCGTCCTGATCGCCCTCGCGGTGGCGCGGATGGTGGTCGGCAACACCTTCACCGTGGTGCTCGCCCAGCGGACCCGCCAGCTCGCCCTGCTGCGCTGCGTGGGCGCCGACCGGCAGCAGCTGCGCCGGCTGATCCGCCGCCAGGGGCTGCTGCTCGGGGTGGGCGCCTCGGCGACGGGCGTGCTGCTGGGCGTCGCCCTCGGCGCGGCCGGCACCGCCGTGGTCGGCGGGCTCGACCTCGGCCCGGTGCACCTGTCACTGCTGCCCTCCCCGCTGACCTGCCTGCTGGCTGGGCTGTTCGGCGTGCTGCTGACCCTGCTGGCCGTTCGCGGCCCGGCGAAGGCCGCCGCGGCCGTGCCGCCGATCGCCGCGCTCGGCGGCACCCCCGCGCCGGCCGACGGGGCCGCCCGGGTGCGGGCCGCGGTGTGGACCACCGGACTGCTGGTCGCGGGCACCGCGCTGCTGGTGGCCGGGGCGGTGGCCCCGCCACCGCTGTCGCTGCTCGCCGTCACCGTCGGCGCCATCGCCAACTTCTTCGGGGTGCTGCGGCTCTCCCACCGGGTGCTGCCCGCCGTCGTCGCCGTGCTCGGCCGGCCCGCCCGGCGGCTCGGCGGTACGGCCGGGCGGCTCGCCACCCAGCAGCTGCGGCTCAACCCGGGCCGCACCGGGGCCACCGGCTCGGCGCTGCTGCTCGGCGTCACCGTGATGGTCGGCGCGGTCACCGCGCTGGACATCACCTCGCAGTCGCTGGTGCCCGTGGTGTCCGCGCGCCAGCCGGGGGTCTTCTCGGCGGCCGCCACCGGCGGCGGCGCCCTGCCCGCCGGGGCGCTCGGCGCGCTCGGCGCCGAGCACGGACTGACCGTGACCCCGGTCCGGTCCGCCACCGTCGACCTCGACGGCCGGCCCACCGTGGTCGCCGCTGTCGACGCCACCCGGCTCAACTCCTCGACGGACGACGTGGACCGGGCCCGCGCGCTCACCGAGGGCGGCGCGCTGAGCGGGCTCGGCGACACCGGGGTGCGCCGGGTCGGCGGCGTCGAGCTGCGGCTCCAACCCGGCCGCAGCAGCCTGCCGTTCACCCTGCAGAGCGGCGCCACCCTGCTGGTGGCGCCCGCGACCCTGGACCGCCTCGCCCCCGGCGCGCCCGTCACCACGGCCTGGATCAGCCCGGCCGCCGGCGAGGACCGGCCGACCGCCCGCCGCGCCCTGGACCGCGCCCTCGCCGACCACCCGCAGGTGACCGTCGCCGACACGGCCGCCCAGGCGGACACCCTGCGCTCCCTGCTGGACCGGCTGAAGACCATCAGCATGGCCCTGCTGTCCTTCTCCGTCGCCATCGCCGGCCTCGGCGTCGCCGCCACCCTGATGCTCAGCATCAGCGAACGCTCCCGCGAGATCGGCATGCTGCGCGCGATCGGGATGTCCCGCGAACAGCTCCGCCGGATGCTCACCCTGGAGGCGCTGCTCCTCTCCCTGGCCGGCGCCCTGGTCGGGACGGGCCTGGGGGCCGCCTACGGCTGGGCGGCCGCCCGCTCGATCACCTCGACGGTGGGGACGGTCGGCACCCCGCCGGTCCTGCCGGTGCTGGCCGCCCTGGGCCTGACCGTCCTGGTCGGCCTGGCCGCCGCGGTGCTCCCGGCCCGCCGGGTCGGGCGGATGAGCGCGGTGGCGGCGATGCGGGCCTCCTGACCGGGCCGGCAGCCGGGTGCCCGGCTCCCGGCTGCCGGGGGGCCGGCCCGGCGGGGTGCTCAGGCCAGGGTGAAGCGGGTCCGGGGCGCGGGCGGCCGGCCCGTGGTGAGGGCGAGGTCGGCGAGGAGGGTCTCGGTCTCGCGGGTGGTGCGCAGGACGTCCGGGTCGAGGTCGACGACGACGAGTTCGCGCCGGTCCTCGCCCGCCTCGGCGATCAGCCGGCCGTCCGGGCCCCAGACCGCGCTGCCGCCGCAGGTGTGCCAGCCGCCGGTGCGGCCGACGTGGTTGGCGAGCACTGTGTAGAGGGTGTTGTCGAGCGCGCGGGCCGGGAACCAGGTGCGGGACTCGTGGTGGCCGTGGCCCATGCTGAACAGCGCGCCGACCAGGTAGGCGTGGCAGCCGTCGAGCGCTGCGGCGCGGGCGTGCTCGGGGAAGCCGGAGTCGTAGCAGACGCCGAGGCCGAGCCGCCAGCCGTCCAGTTCCACGGTGCAGCCGGCCGTTCCGGGGCGGTAGTGCTCGCGTTCGCTCTTGAACAGGTGCTGCTTGTCGTAGCGGGTGACGAAGCCGCCGTCCGGGCCGAAGACGAGGGCGGAGACGCGCAGGTCGTCGCCGTCTCGTACGGCGGCGCCGACGATCGCGGCGGTGCCGGTCTCGCGGCAGGCCTCGGCGATCGGCGCGAGCCGCGGATCGCCGGGCTGGACCGCGTACCTGACGGGGTCGGCGCTGATCAGCTCGGGCTCGTAGCCGGAGAGGAACTTTTCCGCGAACAGCACCAGCCGGGCGCCGGCCCGGGCGGCCTCGCGGATCAGTCCGGCGGCCTGGGCGGCGTTGGCCGGTATGTCACCGGCCACGGCCTGGGCCTGGACGGTGGCGATCCGCAGCGGGCGCCCGGGGTAACCGGCCGGTGCGGTGGGGGCGTTGGGAGCCGTGGGAGCGGTGGGGGCAGGGGTGTCGGACATGGCCGCCAACCTAGCGCGACGGCTCTCGGCCGGGGTCGGAGTACCGGGGCGGCGAGGGCGGGTCAGCGGGGTGACGGTGCCTCAGCGCACGGCCTCGTCCGGCCGGTCGACGGGGTCGACGGGGTCGGACGGGTCCACCGGTTCGCCCAGGGCCCCTTCCCGCGCGCCGTGCGGTCCGTCCTCGTCCAGCGGGGCGGCGGTGCCCGAGGGGTGCCCGGCCGACACGAGGACCCGTTGCACTCGGGGCCTGGTACGCCAGTTGACCCGCCGTACGTCCTGGGCCAGCGCGCCGGGGCGCCACACCTGGATCACGGCGGTCACGGTGCCCAGCACGATCCCGGCGGCCAGCCAGCCGGCCAGCACGTCGCTGGGCCAGTGCACGCCGAGCGCGACCCGGGTCCAGCCGATGGTCAGCACCGTCGCCGCGGCCACCAGGCAGGCGGCGGTCCGGCCGCGCCGGCGGACCCGGTACCAGAGCAGGCCGACCAGGACGGCGCAGGTGATCGCCGAGGCCATGGCGTGCCCGGAGGGGAAGGACGGCCCGCCGGCGTGCGAGACCGGATCGGTGAAGGAGGGGCGGGCGCGGTCGAAGGACAGCTTCAGCGCCCACAGGACGCCCCAGCCGACGAGGGCCTGGGCGGCCACCCAGCCGGCCAGCACCCGGGCGCCGATCAACCAGAGCCACCCGGCGGCGATTCCGAGAAGCGTACGCATCGTGACGGTGCCGCCGATGTCCGAGAGCGTCTGCACCGAGGCGGTCCAGATCCGGTGCTCCCGGGCGTAGGTGTGCAGTTCGCCGATCCACTCCTGGTCGAAGCGGGCGAGCGGGCGCCATTGGCCGGTGACCAGGGCCGCCAGCAGGCCGAACAGCGCGGCACAGCCCAGCGCGAGCGCGGCGTCCCGAAGGAGACTGCGATTACGCGCAGTGAGGATGGTCGTGCTGTTGGTCAGGTGCATGGCTGACACCTTCCCAGTGTCCCGTGCCGAGCAAGGGCCGGAGTGATAGCGATTCGGCATCGTTTGTGCGGAGGACCTGCGTGCGCCGGGGTGTGGGCTGGGACGGACGGCGGGGTGCGCGGGGAACGTCGGCGGCCGTTCGCGGGTTCAACGGGTGGGCGGTGGCCGCGTGAGGGTCGAGTGAAGAAATCACTCCCGGAGCGGTCACCCGATGACACGGGAAGTGCCCGACCGGTCACCCAGTGTCCAGAAGCGGGGTGAAAACCGGCAGGATACTGCATCGCCGGGAAGAATCTGAGTGACTTGGGAATGTTGTCCGGAATCTGTTCGTTGGATCGTTACGTGTGAGGCCCCGAGGGGCCCGCATTTCTTGCCCTCACGAGGCAGGCAGGCAGACCTCGGCAACACCAGCAAAGGGAGCAAGCATGGCCACCCGTGCCGTCGTTCGCGACAGGGCCGACCGGAGTCGCGCGGCCCGCCCGACCAACCTCGAGGCCGACCGCGATCTGGTCGGCATGTACCTCGACGAGATCGCCAGGACGCCCCTGCTCGATGCCGCCGAGGAGGTCGAGCTCTCGCTGCGGATCGAGGCCGGCGTGTACGCCCAGCACATGCTGGACGAGGGCGAACTCCCCGACGGCGTCACGCGCGAGGAGCTGGAGGCGATAGCCGCCGACGCCGAGCGCGCCAAGGACGTCTTCATCCGCTCCAACCTCCGGCTCGTGGTCGCCGTCGCCCGTCGCTACCCGCGCAGCGGCCTGCCGCTGCTGGACCTCATCCAGGAGGGCAACGCGGGCCTGGTGCGCGCCGTCGAGAAGTTCGACTACGCCAAGGGCTTCAAGTTCTCCACGTACGCGACGTGGTGGATCCGGCAGGCGATCACCCGGTCCATCGCCGACCAGTCCCGCACCATCCGGCTGCCCGTGCACCTGGTGGAGGAGCTCGGGCGGATCCGGCGGGTGCAGCGGGAGAAGTCCAAGGAGCTGGGCCGCGAGGCGGAGCCGGCCGAGATCGCGGCCGAGCTGGACACCACCGAGGCCCGGATCAAGGACGTGCTGGACTGGGCGCGCGACCCGGTCAGCCTCAACATGTCGGTCGACGACGAGGGCGAGACCCAGTTCGGCGACCTCGTCGAGGACACCGGGGCCACGTCCCCCGAGGACGCCGTGATGGTCATGCTCCGCCGCGAGGAACTGGACGGCCTGATCGGGCGGTTGGACGACCGCACCGCTTCGATCATCCGCTCCCGCTACGGGATGGAGGACGGCCGTGAGCGCACCCTCACCGAGGTGGGCAAGCAGCACGGCCTCACCCGCGAGCGGATCCGCCAGATCGAGAAGCACGCGCTGGCCGAGCTGAAGAAGATCGCGGACCACGCGGGCTTCGAAGCCGCCTGAGAGGCCGCCGGGAAAGCAGCCTGAGGAAGCCGCTTGAAAGGCCGCCGGGGAAGCCTCCCGGCAGGCTGCCTGGACCCGCCCTCATCGGGCCCTGGTGCGGAGCGCCCCGCACCGGGGCCCGAGGCGTGCCACGGGGCTCTTAGGCTGGAGGAAAGGGACGAGCGGACGGAGTGGACGGCGTGAGCGAGCAAGGGCAGGAAAAGGACCGGGAGCAGGGCGGGGAACAGGAGCAGGAGCTCCGGAAGGCCGCGGCCGTGAAGGCCCGGCTGGTCTTCCGGGACCCGTTGGACCAGCAGTCCGGGGACGACACCGACGCAGGCTGGGGCGGCCGCCCCGGGGCGGGGGAGAGCGGTGGACGGGGGCTGGACTGGTACCTGAGCCAGCGCCCGCCGCACCACGGGGACTGAGGAACGGGGACGGGGGAGCGGGGACCGGGGCCGAACGGCGCCCGCCGGTCAGCGCAGCGGCGCGACCAGCGCGTCGCGGATCTCGGTTAGCAGTTGGACCTCCTTGGCCTCGGCCTCCGCTGCCTCCTCGGCGAGGCTCTTGCGGTGGGCCGCCAGCCTGTTCATGGGCACGATCAGGGCGAAGTAGACGACCGCCGCGGTGATCAGGAACTGGAGCACGGCGCTGAGCACCGATCCCCACAGGATGAGGATCCCGGACGTGACCTCACCGGTCGGGCTCACCTCGCAGGGCCCCTTGAGGCAGGAACTGTAGGACGCGAGGTCCTTGGTCCCGAAGACGCCGACGATCGGATTGATCACGCCTTTGACGAAGGCGTTGACGATGTTGGTGAAAGCCGCGCCGATGACCACGGCGACGGCGAGTTCGACGACGTTTCCACGCAGCAGGAATTCCTTGAAGCCTTTCATGCCGCCTCGAACGACGAAGTCGCCTCCCGGTTACGGGTGATCTTCCGCAGCCCCGGACTGACAACCCGTCCGGCCCAGTGCGCCTCCCTGGGGCGGTGGCAGCCCGGCCCGCGCGGGCCCCAGTGCCAGCGCCGACGCCACCGCGAGCAGCACCAGGACGGGCACTGCGGCCCGCCGCCGCACCGCACTGCGCCAGCGGTGCCACCCGCCGCACCCGCGCCGGATCGGCGGGAAGCTCGGCAGCTCCTGCCGGGGCGGCACGGCGGGTGCGGGCAGTGGCAGCGGCAGGGGGAGGGAGAAGCTCGCGGTCGTCATCGACGCACCTCCGAGGTGTCGGCGGGCCGGCCCCTCGCGGACCGACCGGATGCCCACACGATGGGCGTTTCCGGCGAACTCGGAAAGCCCTTTCCCCAGGCCTGTGGACAACTCGCCCCTGTGGACAACTTCGTTCACTCGCCGGAGTGAGGTCGACCCCTCCGGGGTGACAGGGCGCCCGGGCGGGCATGCGAAAAGGCCCGCCGCCCCGCGTGGAAGCGGGGTCGACGGGCCTTTCCCTGGTCTACGGGCCGTCCGGGCCGATGGTGCCCGGCGCCGGGATCAGCTCGCGGCCGGAGCCGGGCTGGACGAGGTCGAGGAGCCGGAGCCCGACGACGTCGACGAGGAGGACGTGGACGCGGTGGACGACGTCGAGGGGGTCGACGACGACCCGGCGCCCACCGAGCTGCTGGAGGACGAACGGCTGTCGGTCCGGTAGAAGCCGGAGCCCTTGAACACGACGCCCACGGCCGAGAAGACCTTGCGGAGCCGTCCCTGGCAGTCGGGGCACGTGGTCAGCGCCTCGTCGGTGAACTTCTGCACCGCCTCCAGGCCGTTGCCGCACTCGGTGCACTGGTACTGGTACGTGGGCACTTGTCTTCCTCCTGGCACTCTCGCCTGATGAGTGCTAACGATGGTCAATGATGCGGCATTCCGCGGGATCAGTCCAGCGACCCCGGTGTGAGATCGGCCCCGGAGCACCCGTCGGCCGCCGTCGGCCCGGTTCCCGGACAACGCCCGCGCAGCCTCCGGCCGCCGTCGGCTCGGCCCCGGGCGGCCGGAGGCCCGGCCCCCGGCCGCCGCCCCGCTCAGCCCTCGGCGACACCCGCCAGCTGCATCGGACGCCCGCCTTCCGCGGTCCCCGCGGCGGCGGTCTCCTCGCCCCGCGGCGCCACCAGCAGGTGCCGCAGCGAGGCCAGCACGACCAGTCCGAGCCCGGCCCCGACCACCGGCACCAGGAACCCGGTGGAGGGCCCGTGCCCGTCGATCAGCCGGCCGGCCGCCATCGAGCCGACCGCCAGTCCCAGCCCGATGGCGCCGGTCAGCCAGGTGAAGGCCTCGGTCTTGGCCCCGTCCGCGACCAGCGTCTCGACCAGGGTGTAGCCGCTGATCAGGGTCGGCGCGATGGCCAGTCCGCAGACCAGCCCGGCGACGGTCAGCGCGACCAGGTTGGGCATCGCCCACAGCACCGAGCAGCCCAGTACCAGCAGCGCGTAGCTGAACAGCATCCGCTGCTGCACCGGCCGCCGCCAGGCGATCACGCCGTACAGCACGCCGGCCAGCATGGAGCCGCCGGCGAAGATCCCGTACACGGTGCCGCCGGCGTCGTGCTGCCCGACCGAGTCGGCGAAGGCGTTCACCGAGACCTGCATGCCGCCGAACACCGCGCCGACCCCGAGGAAGGTCCCGGCCAGCAGCCGGACGCCGGGGGAGGCGAGCGCCGAGGCGCGCCTGGTGCCGGGCTGCGGCACGATCCGGGCCGGGGCGGTGCCCCGCTGGGCGGCGAAGGCCAGGCCGCCGACGAGGGTCAGCGCGGCCTCGGCGACCAGGGCGGTGGCCGGGTTGGCGAGGGCGGCGATGCCGGAGGCCAGGATCGGGCCGATCACGAAGGTGAACTCGTCCGTCACGGACTCGAAGGCGAAGGCGGTGCTCACCCGGGCCGCGGAGGCGTCGGAGGCGCCGTCGGCGGTGAACCTGGCGACCCAGCGGGCCCGGACCATCGCGCCGACCTGCGGCACGCTCGCACCGGCCGGCACGGCGGCCAGGAACAGGCTCCAGGCGGGCGCGTGGCCGAGCGCGAGGGCGATCAGCACGCCGACCGAGACGGCGTGCACCAGCACGGTCGGGACGAGCACCGAGGCCTGGCCGTAGCGGTCGGCGAGCCGCCCGGTCTGCGGCCCGATCAGGGCCTGGGCGACGGCGGCGACCGCGGTGACCGTACCGGCGGTGCCGTACGAGCCGTGGGTCTGCGTGACGAGCAGCAGGATGCCCATGCTGAGCATCGCGTACGGCAGTCGCGCGACGAGGGCGGGGGACAGGAACGTCCAGGCCCCGGGTGTGCGCAGCAGCTCGCCGTACCCGACGCGGGCGGGGGCGGGAGCTGCGGGGGTGGCCGCGGGGTGCGCGGCGGTGTCGACCGTTCGGCGCGCCGTCACGGTCGGTCCTTCCTGCTGCCTGGTAGCGCGGCAGGGCATGGTGTGGCCCCGACGGCGCCGAGAGTCGTCCTCTCGCGCGTCGACCGGGGTAGATACCGGGTCGGTCCGGCGTGGTGGCCGGGGGCCGGACCGCGGCCGCCGAGCGGTCGCGCCAACTCTGCGTCAGGCAGATGCTGGGGTGGTCTAGCGGTGGTTATACGGCGTGGTCGAACCAGCATACAGTTACGCGCGTAGACACCGCCAGCCCACCCCGGCCCGCAGGCCCGCCAGGGCCCCGGACCAAGGCGGACCGAGGAGAGCCGGGGCGGGCCCGGCGCCCCTCACCGCCCGTTCAGCCACCCCGCGAGCTTGCCGCCCTTGTCCACGGCCCGCAGCCGCCGCTCGGCGGCCTCGCCGACCTCGTCCGTGGTGACCACCAGCAGCTCGTCGCCGGCCCGCAGCACCGTCGCCTTGTCCGGCACGAAGGAGTTCCCCTCGCGCACGACCAGGGTGACCGCGGCCCCCTTGGGCAGCCGCAGTTCGCTGATCTCCACGCCGGACATCTTCGAGGTGGGGGAGAGCGCGACCGACAGCAGGTGTCCGTGCAGCTTCTCCAGCGGGGCGGACTCGATGCCCAGGTCCTGGCCCATGTCGCCCTCGTCGATCCGCAGCCGCTTGGCCACCCAGGGCAGGGTCGGCCCCTGGAGCAGGGTGAAGACGACGACCAGGATGAAGACGATGTTGAAGACGTCCTCGGCCCGGTGCGCGCCGGACACCACCGGGATGGTGGCCAGCACGATGGGCACCGCCCCGCGCAGCCCGGCCCAGCTCAGCAGCGCCTGCTCGCGGGCCGGCACCTTGAAGGGGGTCAGCGAGACCATCACCGACAGCGGCCGGGCCAGGAACACCAGCACCCCGCCGATCACCAGCGCGGGCACCACCGCGTCGCCCATGGTCTCGGGCGTGACGAGCAGCCCGAGCAGCACGAACATGCCGATCTGCCCGATCCACGCGAGCCCGTCGGCGAAGCCGCGGACGGCCGGGCCGTGCGGCAGCTTGGAGTTCCCGAGGATCACCGCGCTGATGTAGACGGCGAGGAAGCCGGAGCCGTGCAGCAGCGCGCCGCCGGCGTACGCGAGCACGGTGAGCGCCATCACGGCGATCGGGTAGAGGCCCGAGGAGGGCAGGGCGACGTGCTTGAGCCCGTAGGCCCCTATCTTGCCGACGGCCAGGCCTATGACGGCGCCGATGGCCAGCTCGGCGACGATCGTGCCGATCAGGACGTACCAGGAGTCCAGTTCCCCGGTGGTGGCGAAGGCGACGACCAGGATGACCACGGGCGCGTCGTTGAAGCCGGACTCGGCCTCCAGCAGGCCGGTGAGCCGGTGCGGCAGCGGGACCATCCGCAGCACGGAGAAGACGGCGGCCGCGTCGGTCGAGGAGACGATGGCGCCGAGCAGCAGCGAGGTGCGCCAGTCCAGGCCGACCAGCCAGTGGGCGCCGGCCGCGGTGGCGAACACGCTGACGCCGACGCCGAGGGTGGCGAGCACGGTCGCGGCGGGCATCACGGGCTTGATCTCGCGCCAGCTGGTCTTGAGGCCGCCCTCGGCCAGGATCACCACGAGCGCCGCGTAGCCGAGCACCTGGGTGAGCTCCGCGTTGTTGAACGTGACACCGATCCCGTTCTGGCCCAGCGCCACGCCGATCCCCAGATAGATCAGCAGGCTGGGCAGCCCTGATCGGGTGGAGAGACGTACGGCGCCCACCGCGAACAGCAGGATCACGGAGGACTCGAGCAGGAGCTGGTTCAGATGGGAGATGTTCACGCAGGGGCACCTCGGGCAGGCAGGGGCGGACGGGGTGTCTGGTGGTGCTGTGGGGTGACCCGTTAAGAAGTCGTCAATGCTCCCCTTGCGGATCGTTACGCAGTCTAACATTTTGCCATATCTTTAGCTTGGTCCCCCGTTCACGGTGCCCGGCCGACTCGGCCTAATGTGGTGCCCTGTCACGGCCGCAGGCCCTGGACACGCCCGCCCGCCCCGAAGTCAGGACCGCAAGGACCCAGATGCCCCGCTCGAAGAAGTTCCGGCGCGCCCGTCTGATCGTGATCGTGCTGGTCGTGCTGTTGGTGGCCGGTGCCGGCTACGGCGGCTACCGCGGGGTCTCCGCGGTTCGCGCCTCCTTCCCGGAGGTCGACGGCAGCGTGAAGGTCGCGGGCCTGAGCGCGCCCGTCGACGTCAAGCGGGACGCGAACGGCATCCCGCAGCTGTACGCCGACACCGACGAGGACCTGTTCCGCGCCCAGGGCTACGTCCAGGCGCAGGACCGCTTCTGGGAGATGGACGTCCGCCGGCACATCACCGCCGGCCGGCTCTCCGAGATGTTCGGCGACAGCCAGGTCGACACCGACACCTTCATCCGCACCATGGGCTGGCGGCAGGTGGCGCAGAAGGAGTTCGACACCAAGCTCTCGCCGGAGACCAAGAAGTACCTCCAGGCCTACTCGGACGGTGTGAACGCCTGGCTCTCCGAGCACCCCGGCGGCGCGAAGGCCTCGCTGGAGTACGGCCTGCTCGGCGTCGTCAACGGCGGCTACCGGCCCGAGCAGTGGTCCCCGGTCGACTCGGTGGCCTGGCTCAAGGCGATGGCCTGGAACCTCTCCGGGAACCTCCAGGAGGAGATCGACCGCTCGCTGCTGGCCCAGGACTTCGGCCCGGACAAGATCGCCGAGCTGTACCCGGACTACCCGTACGCCCGCAACGGCACCATCGTGAAGACCGGCGCGGTGACCGGCGACAACTACCGCCCCGCGGACGGCTCCCCGCAGTCCGGCACGCCCGCCGGAACGGCCGCCACCGCCCAGGGCGCGGCCACCACCAAGGCGATGCTGCAGAGCCTGACGGACCGGGTCGACGCGATGCCGCAGCTGCTCGGCCGCCCCGGCCAGGGCATCGGTTCCAACTCCTGGGTGGTCGCGGGCTCGCACACCACCACCGGCAAGCCGCTGCTGGCCAACGACCCGCACCTGGGCCCCGGCCTGCCCTCGGTCTGGTACCAGATGGGCCTGCACTGCCGGACCAGCTCCCCGGCCTGCCAGTTCGACGTCTCCGGCTTCACCTTCGCGGGCATGCCAGGCGTGGTCATCGGCCACAACAAGGACATCGCCTGGGGCTTCACCAACCTCGGCGCCGACGTCACCGACCTCTTCCTGGAGAAGGTCACCGGCCCGGAGACCTACCAGGTGGACGGCAAGGACGTGAAGTTCGACCTCCGCAAGGAGACCATCAAGGTCGCCGGCGGGGAGGACCGCACCATCACCGTCCGCACCACCCAGACCGGCGCCCCGCTCATCTCCGACCAGAGCACCGAGCAGCAGAACGTCGGCAAGTACGCCCCCAACGGCCCCTCCGCCCCGGACCGCGGCACCAGCGGCTACGGCGTCGCCCTGCAGTGGACGGCGCTCAGCCCCGGCAAGACCATGGACGCCGTCTTCGAGCTGGACAAGGCGAAGAACTGGGACGAGTTCCGCGCCGCCGCCAAGGACTTCACCGTCCCCGCGCAGAACCTGATCTACGCCGACGCCAAGAACATCGGCTACCAGGCCCCGGGCACCATCCCGGTCCGCGGCAAGGGCGACGGCACCCTCCCGGCGCTGGGCTGGGACTCCGCGTACCAGTGGAAGGACCCGATCCCCTTCAACGCGCTGCCGTGGAGCCTCAACCCCTCGGCCGGCTACATCGTCACCGCCAACCAGGCCGTGGTGGACCCGAGCTACAAGTACAACCTCACCAAGGACTGGGAGTACGGCACCCGCGCCAAGGAGATCACCGACCAGATCGAGGGCCTGCTCAAGAACAACGGCAAGATCTCGCCGGACGACATGCAGACCCTCCAGCTGGACAACACCAGCGTGATGGCCAAGACGCTGGTCCCGCTGCTGCTCAAGCAGCCGGTCAGCGACCCGTACGTGCGCGAGGCCCAGGACCTGCTGAAGGACTGGAACTTCCACCAGGACGCCGACTCGGCCGCCGCCGCCTACTACAACGGCGTCTGGCGCCAGCTGCTGATCCTCGCCTTCGGCCAGAAGTTCCCGGCCGACCTGCGGGCCAAGGACAACTGCCTGCTGGTCCGCCAGCAGGACGACCCCACCAAGCCGGACAGCGCCACCAAGATCGTCACCGAGTGCGGCACCCGGGAACCGGGCAAGGCCCAGCCGGACGGCGGCGACCGCTGGACCGAGGTCGTGCGCCAGCAGCTGGAGAAGCCCGACAGCTCGTGGTGGACGTACATCGACGACCAGCACAAGGAGCAGAAGGGCCTGGACAACCTGCTCCAGGAGGCGATGAAGAACGCCCGCCAGGAGCTGACCTCGCTGCTCAGCAAGGACGTCTCCACCTGGAGCTGGGGCCGCCTGCACAAGCTGGAGCTGCGCGAGCAGACCCTCGGCACCGACGACTCCTCGATCGCCTCCGGCGCGGTGCACAAGCTGCTCAACCGCGGCCCGTACCGGCTCTCCGGCGGCTCGGCGGCGGTCGACGCGGCCGGCTGGAACGCGGCGGCCGGCTACCAGGTGGACTGGATCCCGTCGATGCGCATGGTGGTCGACCTGAACGACCTCGACTCCTCGCGCTGGGTCAACGTCGGCGGCGCCTCCGGCCACGCCTTCCACGACAACTACAACGACCAGACCGACCTCTGGCTCAAGGGCAAGCTGCTGACCTGGGCCTACACGCCGGACGCGGTCGAGAAGGCCACCAAGCACAAGCTGGTGCTCACCACCGGCTGACGCCCGTACGGCCCGGACACCGGCGGCCCCGTTCCCCCCGAGGGAGCGGGGCCGCCGCCGTCTCACCCGAGCCGGCGCACCCCCGAGGGCAGCACCGCCAGGTCCACCGGCCGGTCGTGCGGTTCGGCCGGCACCCGCTCCAGCAGCTCGTGCTCGTACAGCAGCACCGCCAGCACCGGCCGCGCCCCCGCCCGCGCCAGCCGGGCCAGCACCCGGTCGTAGCTGCCGCCGCCCCGGCCCAGCCGCAGCCCGGAGCGGTCCACCGCCAGGCCCGGCAGCAGCACCACCGCCGCCTGCACGACCGCCTCCGGGCCGAGCCGCGGACCGACCGGCTCCAGCAGCCCGCGCCCGGCCGGGGCCAGCGCGTCCGGCCCCGCGTACGCGGCCCAGTCCAGGTCGTTGTCCGGCAGCAGCACCGGCAGCAGCACCCGCACCCCGCGCGCCCGCAGCGCGTCCAGCAGCGGCCGGGTCCCGGGCTCGGCGCCCACCGAGACGTACGCGGCCACCGTGGCGCCGGGGGCGGCCAGCTCCCCGGCGTGCCCGGCCAGCGCGTCGGCCGCCGCCGCCCGCTCCTCGGCGGCCAGTTCGCGCCGCCGCGACAACAGCCGTGTCCTCAGGCCGCTCTTCTCGTTGGGCATCCGATCCTCGTTCATCCGATCCTCCTGGCCTCCGCACCGCCGACGCGCAGAGCCTGACACGCGAAGGGGCACCCCCCATTGACCACCCCGCTGCTGGTCCAGGCCCTGGCCGCACTCGGCGTCCCCGCACTGGCCGGCGCCACCGCCCTCGGACTGCGCGGCCGCCGGGAGCGGGCCCGGGCCGCCGCCGGGGCGCAGCGGCTGCGCGGGCGGATCGCCGAACTCGAGGAGCGCTGCGCCGACCTGGAGCGCACCGCCTCCTGCGACCCGCTCACCGGCGTGTGGAACTACCGCCACCTCCAGCTCACCCTGGACCGGGAGATCGAACGGGCCCGCCGCGCCGAGCACACCGGACAGGCCGACGGCCCGCGCCCGCTCGCCGTGCTGATGCTCGCCATCAGCGGCTTCGACGCGGTCGTCGCCGAGCACGGCCGGGGCCGGGCGGGCGCGGTGCTGCGCGACCTCGCCCAGCGGCTCGCGATGGAGATCCGCCGGGCCGACACCCTCGGCCGCTACGGCGGCGAGGAGTTCCTGGTGGTGCTGCCGGACACCGGAGCCGAGGGCGCCGCACAGGTCGCCGAGCGGCTGGTCTGGTCGGTCCGCCGGCACCTGCTGCTGGACTGGTCCTCCGGCCCGCGCGAGTCCCGCCCCGCCGCCGGCAACGGCCTGACCGCCGCCGCCGGCATCGCCGTGCTGCCCGAGAACGGCACCCACGCCGCCGTCCTGCTGCGCGCCGCCGACACGGCGCTCGCCGCGGCCCGGGCGGCCGGCGGCGACTGCTGGCGGCTCTCGGCCCGGCCGCCCGGGGAGTCCGGGGAGCCCCGCGCCGACCGCTCCGAACAGGCCGCTCGCACGCCCGATCACGGAACGGATGCCGAACGTGACCGTACGGAAAAGGCGGGTAGTGTGTCGGCCTGTGTCGGCCGGGACCCGTTCGCCCAGCCGGTCGCGACCCATACGACTGCCACCGCGGCCGGGCCCAGCGACGTGCTGTCCTAGCCGTCCGCCCGTACTCGGCCGGGCGAAAACGTGCCTGAGTAAGGTGAACGCATGACGACGACCAACCCCCGAGTTCCGGTGACCAAGGCCGTGGTGCCCGCGGCCGGACTGGGCACCCGCTTCCTTCCGGCGACCAAGGCCACCCCGAAGGAGATGCTCCCGGTCGTCGACAAGCCGGCGATCCAGTACGTCGTCGAGGAGGCCTCCGCCGCGGGCCTGTCCGACATACTGATGGTCACCGGGCGCAACAAGCGGGCCCTGGAGGACCACTTCGACCGCGCCTACGAGCTGGAGGAGCTGCTGGTCCGCAAGGGCGACGAGCAGCGCCTGGCCCGGGTCCGCGAGTCCGTCGAGCTGGCCAACATGCACTACGTCCGCCAGGGCGACCCGAAGGGCCTCGGCCACGCCGTCTCGGTCGCCGAGCAGCACGTCGCCGGCCAGCCCTTCGCCGTCCTGCTCGGCGACGACCTGATCGACCCGCGCGACCCGCTGCTCTCCCGGATGATCGAGGTGCAGCAGCAGCTCGGCGGCTCGGTCGTCGCCCTGATGGAGGTCGACCCCTCCCAGATCCACCTCTACGGCTGCGCCGCCGTCAAGGCGAACGGCTTCGGCGAGGACGTCTTCCAGGTGACCGACCTGGTCGAGAAGCCCGAGCCCGGCGAGGCCCCGTCGAGCTACGCCGTGATCGGCCGCTACGTCCTCGACCCGCTGGTCTTCGACGTGCTGCGGGAGACCCCGCCCGGCCGCGGCGGCGAGATCCAACTGACCGACGCCCTGCGCGAGCTGACCAACCGCGAGGCGGCGGACGGCGGGCAGGTGCACGGCGTGCTCTTCAAGGGCCGCCGCTACGACACCGGCGACCGCGCCGACTACCTGCGCGCTATCGTCCGTCTGGCCGCCGAACGCGAGGACCTGGGCCCGGAGTTCCGCTCCTGGCTGCGGGAGTTCGTCGGCTCCGAGATGCAGGACTGACGCAGGACCACGACCGAGAGAGCGAGCCGCCGATGACCGGGTCCACCGAGCACAGCACCATGCCCAGCGCCTGCTGCGACGCCGGAGCGGACCCGGCCCCGGCGGCCCCCCGCCTCTGGACGGTGGACGAGCACCTCGCCGACGTGCTGGCCGCGGTCGGCCCGCTGCCCGCGATCGAGCTCCAGCTGCTGGAGGCCCGCGGCTGCCGGCTCGAGGAGGACGTGGTCGCCGACGGCGACCTGCCGCCCTTCGACAACAGCTCGATGGACGGCTACGCGGTCCGCACCGCCGACACCGAGGGCGCCACCGACACCTACCCGTCGGTGCTCTCGGTGGTCGGCGACATCGCGGCCGGTGCCGACGCGCTGCCCAGGGTCGGCCCCGGCCAGGCCGCCCGGATCATGACCGGCGCCCCGATGCCGCCCGGCGCCCAGGCCGTCGCCCCGGTCGAGTGGACCGACGGCGGCACCGGCACCGGGGTGGCCGCCGCCGCGATGACCGCGCCGGTCCCGGACGAGGAGGTCCGGGTGCTGCGCCCGGTCGCCGCGGGCGCGCACATCCGCCGCCGCGGCAGCGACGTCGCGTCCGGCGTCCGGGTGCTGGAGGCCGGCACCCGGCTCGGCCCCGCCCAGCTCGGCCTGCTCGCCGCGATCGGCCGGCCCACCGTGAAGGTCCGCCCCCGCCCCCGGGTCGTGGTGCTGTCCACCGGCAGCGAGCTGGTCCAGCCCGGCGAGCCGGTCGGCCCCGGGCAGATCGCCGACTCCAACAGCTTCGCCCTCACCGCGGCCGCCCAGGACGCCGGCGCCATCGCCTTCCGGGTCGGCGCCGTCCCGGACGACGCCGACCGGCTGCGCGCCGTCCTGGAGGACCAGCTCGGCCGGGCCGACCTGATCGTCACCAGCGGCGGGGTCAGCGTCGGCGCGTACGACGTGGTCAAGGAGGTCTTCGAGTCCTACGGCGGGGTCGACTTCCGGCGGCTGCGGATGCAGCCCGGCAAGCCGCAGGGCTTCGGCCGGATCGGCGGCGCGACCGGGGTGCCGCTGCTCGCCCTGCCCGGCAACCCGGTGAGCGCCTACATCTCCTTCGAGCTCTTCGTCCGCCCGGTCATCCGCACCATGCTCGGCGCCGCCGACGTGCACCGCCCGGTCGTCCGCGCGCTCTGCCCGTCCCCGCTGCGCTCCCCGGCCGGCCGCCGGCAGTTCCTGCGCGGCCGCTACTCGGCGGCCGACGGCACGGTCGAGCCGGTCGGCGGCGCCGGGTCGCACCTGGTGGGCGCGCTGGCCCGGGCCGACTGCCTGATCACCGTCCCCGAGGAGACCACCGAACTGCCGGCCGGCAGCGAGGTGGACGTGGTGTTGCTGGACGCCTGATCGGCCCCCGGGACCGGGGAACGGTACGGTAGCGCGGTATTCGACCTGCGCGCCCCTGGAGTTACCCGTGACGACACCTCCCCCCGGCGACCGCCTCACCCACGTCGACGACCAGGGCGCGGCCCGGATGGTCGACGTGACCGAGAAGGCCGCCACCGCGCGCACCGCCGTGGCGGCCGGCCGGGTGCGGGTCTCCCCGCAGGTGGTCCACCTGCTGCGCGGCGAGGGCGTGCCCAAGGGCGACGCCCTCGCGGTGGCCCGGATCGCCGGGATCATGGGCGCCAAGAAGACCCCGGAGCTGATCCCGCTCTGCCACCCGATCGCGGTCTCCGGCGTCAAGGTCGACCTCGCCGTCGCGGACGACGCGGTCGAGATCACCGCCACCGTGAAGACCGCCGACCGCACCGGCGTCGAGATGGAGGCGCTGACCGCCGTCGCGGTGGCCGGGCTGACCGTCGTCGACATGGTCAAGGCGGTGGACAAGGGCGCCACGATCGAGTCCGTCCGGGTGCTGAGCAAGACCGGCGGCAAGAGCGGCGACTGGTTCGCCCCGGAGGTGGCGCAGTGAGGGCCCTGGCGGTCACCGTCTCCAACCGGGCCTCGGCCGGGGTCTACGAGGACCGGGGCGGCCCGCTGCTGGTGGCCGGCCTGACCGCGATGGGCTTCACCGCCGACGGCCCCCGGGTCGTCCCGGACGGCGAGCCGGTGGAGGCCGTGCTGCGCGAGGCCGTCGCGGCCGGCTACGACGTGGTGCTGACCACCGGCGGCACCGGCATCTCGCCGATGGACCTCACCCCCGAGATGACCGCCCGGGTGATCGACCGCCAGGTCCCCGGCATCGCCGAGGCCGTCCGCGCGTACGGCCGGGAGAAGGTGCCGACCTCGGCGCTCTCCCGCGGGCTCGCCGGGCTCGCCGGACGTACCCTGATCGTCAACCTGCCGGGCTCGACCGGCGGCGTCAGGGACGGCCTCGCCGTCCTGGAGCCGCTGCTCGCCCACGCCGTCGACCAGCTCGGCGGCGGGGACCACCCCCGGACCGACGCCCCGGCACCCGGGGCTCCAGCATCCAGGAGAGGGCACTGAACGCCGGCTGGCCGGTAGAACTCCACGAGGGTGAGGTCGTGCTGCGCCCCATCCGGGCCCGCGACCAGCGCGAGTGGCAGGAGGTGAGCCGCCGCAACCGGGACTGGCTGCGCCGCTGGGAGGCCACCGTGCCGCCCGGCCCGGCGGGTCAGGCGGCCGGCGCCCGGCCGACCTACCGGCAGATGGTCCGCTTCCTGCGCGGCGAGGCCTCGGCCGGCCGGATGCTGCCCTTCGTCGTGGTCCACAAGGGCCAGCTGGTCGGCCAGTTGACCGTCGGCGGGATCACCTGGGGATCGATGTGCTCGGCGAACATCGGGTACTGGGTGGACGAGGAGGTGGCCGGCCGGGGCATCATCCCGACCGCCGTGGCCCTTTCGGTGAACTACTGCTTCCGCACGCTCGGACTGCACCGGATCGAGGTCTGCATCCGCCCGGAGAACGGCCCGAGCCGACGGGTGGTGGAAAAGCTCGGCTTCCGCTCGGAGGGAATCCGTCCGCGCTATCTCCACATCGACGGCGACTGGCGCGACCACCTCGTCTACGCGCTGACCGACGAGGAGGTCCCGGAGGGGATGCTGGAGCGCTGGCGCGCGCTCAGTTCCGGGCGCGGGACACGTAATTGAATGTATGTTCGAAAGAAATATCGATATGGCATCGTCGGGGCACCGGACCCGCACAAATAGCGGCAAAATAGTCGGAGAATCAGCTTGATCACACGACACGCCGCACCAAATTGCTGCCAGGCCTTCCCCAGCGCCCGTACGGTGTGAATCGTGAGCAGTAGCGGCCTTATCTACGCCGTCATCGTAGGGGCCTGGGCCGCCTATCTGGTGCCGATGTGGCTCCGCAGGCAGGACGAACTCAACGAGGCGCGCCCGACGGAACGCTTCAGCACCGCCATCCGCCTGCTGGCCGGGCGTTCGGGGCTGGAGCGGCGGGCAGCCCGGGCCCTGGGTGACGAACCGCGTGACGAGCAGAGCGACGACGGTCCTCCCGAACGGGACGAGACCGCCTCCGGCGACCCCGCACGGGAGCCCGAACCCCCGGTGCAGCGCCCGGCCGAGCGGCCGGGCCCCGAACCGCGGGTCGGCACCGAGCGCCGGGCGCGGCTGCTGGCCCGCCGGCGCCGGATGGTCACCGCCCTCTTCCTCTCCTTCGCGCTCGGCGCGGTGGTCGCCGCGGTGGCCGGACTCGCCTTCCTCTGGGTCCCGGCGGTCCCGGCGGTCCTCCTCACCCTGTACATCGGCCACCTGCGCCGGCTGGAGCGCCAGCGGTACGAGGTGAAGCTCGACCGGGTCCGGGCCGCCCAGGCCGCCGAGCGGCTGCGCAAGCGCGAGCAGCAGCGCGCCGAGGCCCGGCCGCCGGCCGGCGCCCCGGCCGAGGCCCCCGCCGCGGAGCCGGCCCCGGCCGCGCCCGCCGGGGAGCGGCCCGCGCGCCGTTCCCACCTGCGGCTGGCCGCCGACCCCGAGCAGGCCACCGTCTCGGTGCCCTCCGCCTCCGCGGTGGCCGAGGCGACCGAGCACGAGGAGTGGGTCGACGGCATGCGCGAGCGCGGCGCGGCCGGGCCGGACTCCTGGGAGCCGGTGCCCGTCCCGCTGCCGACCTACGTGACCGCCCCGGTCGCCCCCCGGGTCTCCCGCGGCCTCGACCTGTCGGCCCCCGGCACCTGGACCGCCGGGCGCCCCGCCGAGTCCCGCAAGACCCCGCTCTTCGACCAGTACGCCGAGTCCCAGGCTCCCGAGTCGCGCCCGCGCGCGGCCAACGAGTGACGGGGTCCGGGGGCCGGCCCCCGGACCGCCCGTACGCCGCGACGCACCCGCCTGATGCCGCCCCGCCCGCCACCGCGTTCGGGGCGGTCCGCGTTCGGGGCGAGCCCCCTGGCCGCCCCGCCTGGCACCGTGATCCGGGGGTGGTCACGGACCCCCTCCGAAAGGTGCTAGAGTTTCTTCTCGTTGGGGCTGTGGCGCAGTCCGGTAGCGCACCTCGTTCGCATCGAGGGGGTCAGGGGTTCGAATCCCCTCAGCTCCACCCAACAGACCGGCTCCGGCCGGTCGACGAAATCCCGCCGGGAGGCAACTCCCGGCGGGATTTCGCGTTTTGGGGTCCGGGCCCGGTGCCGACCCCGACCCGGGGCCCGTTGTGGGGGAGGTCACATCGCCCCTCCGGGCCCGTTTCTGACGCGGTTTGGGGCTCAGGGGGGTCGGTTATGGTGGGTGGGCCCAGACGGCGACGAGGGAACGATCTGGTCTATCTCGACGGGGTGCCATCGCGGTGCGCGAGTTCGGTCTGAAACGGTGGGTGCGGCGGTCCGGTCCGGAAGGGTCCGGCGACGCGGCGGAAACCGGAAGGCCGAATTCCTGGACCCTTCCGGCGGCCTGTGTGGCGGCGGTTTCACTGGCGGTGTTCGCCTGGTTCCGGCACGTCCACGGGGCCACCATGGTCGACATGCTGGTCTACCGGGCCGAGGGCCAGGCGGTGGTCCGCGGCGAGGACCTGTACGCGATGCGGCTGCCCGGCTGGGACCTGCCGGCCACCTACCCGCCGTTCGCGGCGATGCTCTTCGTGCCGAGCACCTGGTTCGACGTGAGCACCCTGCGCGTCCTGGTGATGCTCCTCAACTACGCGCTGCTCGCCGCGGCCGTGCACCTGTCGCTCAAGCTGGCCGGCTGGCCGAAGCAGCACCGCGCGGCCGTGGTGGTCCTGGCCACCGGCCTCGGCGTCTGGCTGGAGCCGGTCTTCACCACCTTCCAGTACGGCCAGGTCAACCTCGGCATACTCTGCCTGGTCCTGTGGGACCTGACCCGGCCGGACAGCCACCGCCTCAAGGGCGTGGGCATCGGCCTGGCCACCGCCATCAAGATCACCCCGGGCCTGTTCGCCGTCTACCTGTTCCTGACCGGCCGGGTCCGGGCCGCCTTCGTCTCGGCCGGCACCTTCCTGGCGGCGGGCCTGATCGGCTGGGCCCTCCTGCCCGACGCCTCGTACGGGTTCTGGACCACCTACCTCTGGGACCCGAGCCGGGTCGGCGTGACCGTCCTGGTGGACAACCAGTCGCTGCGCGGCGCCGTCTGCCGGCTGCTCGACGTCAACGACCCGGGCCTGGTCGGGGTCGTCGCCTCGGCGCTGGTCGCGGTGCTCGGGCTCGGGGTGGCGGTACTGGCCGGCCGCTCGGCGCGGGTGCTGCGGCGGGCCGACGCCTGGGGCGCGGTCTGCGCCGCGCTCACCGCGCTGCTGGTCTCGCCGATCAGCTGGACCCACCACTGGGTCTGGTGTATCCCGCTGCTCGCCCTGCTGGCGGTGGAGGCCAGGACCACGGCCCGGCGGGTGCTGTTCGGCGTGACCGCGGCGGTCTTCCTCTCCCACGTGATGTGGGCGGTGCCGCACCGCTGGGGCCGCGGGGTCGCCTGGTACTGGCAGCTGCCCGGCGCCATCTACCCGCCGATCGCGATCGCCGTCCTGGTCGTCCTGGGCGTGCGGCTGTACCGCGCCCGGCGGCAGGCCGTGGACGCCGCCGGCGGCGGGGCCCTGACCCTGCTGACCGCCAGGCTGGACCGCGACCCCGCGCTGACGAACCGGACCTGACGGACCGGACCCACGGACCCCAGACCGGACGGACCAGACCAGACGTGACCACCCAGACCGCACCCCCGCCGCCGGCCGCCGCCGGGCCCGCCGTCCGCCGGATGGCCGCGGCCGTCCTGCTCGGCCCCGCCCGGCGCACCGCGCTGCTCACCGCGCTCTGCTTCGCGGTGACCTGCGCCATCGGCCTGCAGGGCTGGACGTCCGTCTCGCTCGGCGGCTTCGACCTCGGCATCTTCGACCAGGGCGTGCGCGGCTACGCCCACTTCGGGCTGCCCGTCTCGACGCTGAAGAGCTTCCACCACGAGTTCCCGCCCGGCTTCTCGCTGCTGGGCGACCACTTCTCGCCGGTGCTGGCGCTGCTCGCGCCGCTGTACTGGATCTGGGACGACCCGCGCTCGCTGATCATCGGGCAGTCGCTGCTGTTCGCGGCCGGCGTGCCGCTGATCCGGCGGATCGCCGGGTACGCCTTCGCCGGCGCCGAGCCGCGCACCGCCCGCCGGGCCGCCGACCTGGCCGGCCTGGTCTACGGGCTCGGCTGGCCGCTGCTGGTCGCCGCCCGGGTGGGCTTCCACGAGGTCGCCTTCGCGGTGCCGCTGACCCTGCTGATGCTGGAGCGCGGGCTGGCCCGCCGGTACGGCACGGTGCTGCTCGCCGCCCTGCTGCTGTGCTGCACCAAGGAGGACCTCGGCCTGCTGGTCGGGGCGTACGGGCTGGTGCTGCTGCTGCGCACCCGCCGCACCGACGACCGGGCGGGCCGCCGCACCGGGCTGGGACTGCTGCTGGGCGGGCCGGTCGCCTCGGCCGCCGCCATCACCTGGCTGATCCCGGCGATGGGCGGGGAGCCGGGCTACTACTGGAACTACGGCTCGCTCGGCGCGGACGGCGGCGACGCGCTGCGCAACCTGCTGCACGACCCGTTCCTGCTGGTGCAGGCCGCCTTCGACCAGCCGCTCAAGCCGCTGCTGCTGCTGTGGCTCTTCGGCACCATGCTGCTGCTGCCGCTGCGCTCGGCCACCGTGCTGTGCGCGGTGCCGCTGCTGGCCGAACGGATCCTGTCCAGCAACCCCAACCACTGGTCGATCGCCCGGCACTACGACTCGCTGCTGTGGCCGGTCCTGCTCACCGCCGCGATCGAGGTGCTGGGCCGGCTGAGCGCCGCCGGGCGGCCGGAGCGGAGCCTGCGGCGGGCCCGCCGGCTGGGCCTCGGCGCGGCCGGCATCGCGCTGGTGGCCGCGGTGCCGATCGGGCTGGTGCCGCTGGTCCTGCCGTCCTCCTGGGCGCCCAAGCCGAGCGAGGCGGCGCTGGTGCGGGCGGCCGCGCTGATCCCGGACGGGGCGTCCGTCGAGGCGGACAACCAGATCGCGCCGCGGCTGACCGCCCGGACGGACGTGGTGCTGGTGGACGGTACACCGCGCGGGCGCGAGTACGTGCTCACCCGGGGCGACAAGCGGTCCTTCCCGTTCAAGACGGACAAGGAGCAGGCCGAGCGGATCCAGCTGCTGCTGGCGCACGGCTACCGGCAGCTGTGGGCCGAGGGCGGGGTCGTGCTGCTGCACCGGGAGGGCGACGAGCCGATCCCCGGCGAGCACGTGCCGGGGCCGGGCAGCAAGCCGGTCCAGGACGAGGTCCCGACCGACGTCGGACACAACCTGTTCCGCGGCTGAGCGCGGGGCCCGGACACGCCGGAGGGCCGGCCGGAACGACGTCCGGCCGGCCCTCCGGGGCGGGTCAGGGGCGGTCCGAGCCGGTGTAGTGGCCGCTCTGGTGGGAGCCCTGGGACGGGACGGCGCCGTAGTGGCCGGGCCGGTGACCGCGCGGGTGCCGGGTCAGCCGGTAGCCGAGGATGCCGGCCAGCGCGGCCAGGAAGCCGCCGCCGATCGTCCAGTACCAGCGGCTGTTCCAGCCGGAGAACCAGCCGGTGTACCAGTGCTCCTCCTGGGCCACCGGGGCGGCCGCCTTGGCCGTGCTCGCGCCGCCGCCGGCCGGCGGGACCAGCGGGGCCTTCAGCTCGCCGCCCTCCGGCTGGGCGTTGTCCGCGTCGCCCTTGGCGGCGACGTGCAACTGCACCGAGGAGGCCAGGCCGAGGTCCGGCTGCGGGACGTCGCTGACCGACAGCCGCACGTAGTAGGTGCCGGGCAGCGGGTCGCCGGACCACGGCTCGGCCCAGGTGCGGACCTCGCGCAGGGTGCAGTTCAGCGCCAGCGAGCCGGCGCTCTGCTCGGCGGTGGCGTTCTGGGTGCCGGCGGTGCACGCCTGGCGGCGGCGCAGCCCGTCGAAGACCTCGACGGACCAGGTCTGCGGGCCGTGCCGGTCGGCCGAGGGGGCCAGGCCGACGGTCAGGTTGACCGTCGGGGTCTGGCCCTCGGCGGCGCCGAACGCCCAGTACAGGTAGTCACCGGTGGAGACGGAGACGTTGGCGTCCTGGTTGGGCGAGAGGTTGACCGCGGTCAGGAAGGAGGTGCCGGCCTTGGTGGCCGGGGCCGGGGTGCCGCTCGCACTGGCCGAGGGGGACGGCGAGGCGGCCGAGGCGGCCGGGGCGCCCAGGGCGCTCAGGGCCAGGGCGGGCAGCAGGGCGAGGGCGGCGAGGGCGCCGCGGATCGTCGTACGCATGGTCAGTTCTCCCGCCAGACGGCGATCCGCCAGCGCGCGATCCAGCCGAAGACCAGACCGAAGGCCAGGCCGGCCAGGGTGAGGGTGAGCAGCAGGATCCAGCCGCGGCCGAGGCCCATCGCGGCGCCCTCCGGGGCGGGCGAGGCGGAGGCCAGGTCGACGGTCAGCTCCAGCGGCAGGCCGGGGTCGGCCAGGACGCCGGCCTGCGGGGCCAGCGAGTTGCTGACGACCAGGCAGACCGTGGTCTCCGGCTTCTCCTTGGAGTCCTTGGTGGCCGTGGGGCTCGCGGTGACGTAGCCCTTGGAGTCGTCGGTGGACCAGCGCAGGCCGGTGGAGACCACGTCGGTGCGGCTGCTGCCGGCGTCGGTGCCGCGGACCAGTTCCTGGCCGGTCGCGCTGGTGGCCTGGAGCAGCACCCCGTAGTCCCGGGCCACCGGGCGGTCGAGGGCGACGCTGACCGAGGCGCGCAGCTCCTGGCCGGACTTGACCGGGACCTTGTAGACGCGGTGCTCGGAGAACTTCTCGCGGTCGGTGTAGACGCCCGGGGCGAGCACCGGGGCGCTCTCGCACTTGTCGGTGCCGGTGGTCTTGACCGGGGTCACCGTGTAGGTGTCGTTGGAGCGGTCGACCAGCTGCTTCACCTTGTCGGTGAGCTGCTCCTGGCTGCGGACGTCGGTGTAGGTGCCGCCGGTCGCGTTGGCGATGCAGAGCAGCTGCTGGCGGGTCTTGTCGTCGTGGGCCAGGCCCAGGGTGTCGACCACCAGGTGGATGCCCTGGGAGGCGAGTTCGCGGGCGACGTCACAGGGGTCGGGCGGGGTGCAGGTGTCCTCGCCGTCGGTGATCAGCACCACCCGGCGGGTGGTCTCGCCCTTGCCGAGGTCCTGGGCGGCGCCGCGCAGCGCCAGGCCGATCGGGGTCCAGCCGGTGGGGCGCAGGGTGGCGACGGCGGTCTTGGCCTCGACCTTGTTGGTCTTGCCGACCGGGTACAGCTGCTTGGTGTCCTGGCAGCCCTGGGCCTTGTCGTTGCCGGGGTAGTTCGCCCCCAGGGTGCGGATGCCGAACTCGGTCTCCGCGGGCAGCGCGTCGATCACCTCGTTCAGCGACTGCTGGGCCACCGCGATGCGGCTCTTGCCCTGGATGTCCGCCTCGCGCATGGAGCCGCTGACGTCCAGGACGAGGTCGACCCGGGGCGCCTCCTTGGTTGCGGGAGCGGCGCCGGCTGATGGTTCGTCGGCGTGGGCGGGCAGGCCGAGGAGCAGCGAGGCGCCCGTTATCGCCACTGCTGCCAGCAGGCTGCCGAGCCTGGTCTGTGGTCGTCGTCCGGTAGTCACCCGGCCGATCCTAGGGATCATCAGTTCGCGATGGCGAAACGGGCCCGGATCGTGCCTCAACCAGCCCCGGCGCGAACTCCGGTGCACAGCTGGGGAATCCGTACGTTCACGGCGGTCTTACGCGGCGTGGATAGCCTTCCTTTCACGACGGACTGGAGCGGGGGAGCGATGGAGCTGACGGCGGTCGGCAAGCGGTACGGGCGGCGGGAGCGGTGGATCCTGCGCGGGGTCGATCTGGCGGTCGGGCCGGGCGAGCTGGTGCGGATCGCCGGGCGGAACGGGAGCGGCAAGTCGACGCTGCTGCGGCTGGTCGCCGGGATCGAGCGGCCGAGCACGGGGCGGGTGGCGCGGCCCGGCCCGGCGGCGTACGTGCCCGAGCGCTTCCCGCCGGCGCTGCCCTTCGACGCCGCCTCCTACCTGCTGCGGGTGGGGCGGGTGCACGGGCTGTCGGCGGAGCGGGCGCGGCGGCGGGCGGGGGAGCTGCTGGACCGGTTCGGTGTCGCGGACCGGGCGGGCACGCCGTTGAGCCGGCTGTCGAAGGGCACCTGCCAGAAGGTCGCGGTCGCCCAGGCGCTGCTCCCCGAGGCGCGGGTGCTGCTGCTGGACGAGGCGTGGACCGGGCTGGACCCGGAGGCCCGGGCGGTGCTGGACGAGGCCGCCGCCGAGCGGGCGGCGGCGGGCGGCACGGTGCTGTTCGTCGACCACGACCCGGCCCGGCTGGCCGGGTTGACCAGCGCCGCGTACCGGGTCGGTACGGACGGCGTGCTGCGGCCGGTCGAGGACGGGGTGCCGGAGCCGGCGGCGGGCGGCCCGGTGATGGAGGTCGAGGTGGACGTCCCGGACGGCGCCCCGCTGCCCACGGCGCTGCCGGGGGCGCCGGAGGTCACCGCGCTGGCCGGGACGGCGGTGCGGCTGGCGGTGCCGGCCGCGCACTCGGACGCGCTGCTGCGCCGGCTGCTGCTGGGACGCCCGGCCGTCCGGGTGCTGGCGGTGCGTCGGCGCGAGGAGGGGGAGCGGTGACGGCGCGGATCGGTGCGCTGACCCGGTACCACCTGGAGCTGCTGCTGCGCTCGCACGCCTGGCTGCCGCCGTTCCTGGCGTACGCGGTGCTGCTGGTGGTCGGGGTGGCGGCGGGGGACCCGCTGCTGGGCGGCCTCGGCTTCGGCGCGGGGGTGCTGCTGCCGGTGAGCGCCTGGTACGTGCGCAGTGCGCTGAGCGCGGAGCCGCCGGCCTCGCGGGCCTGTCTGGTGGCGGCGGCGGGCCCGGTCCGGGTCCACCTGGGGGCGCTGCTGGCGGCGCTGACGGTGTCGCTGGTGCTGGCGGTCGGTCAGGTGGCGGCGGTCTGGTGGACCAGCGGGCCGGTGGTCGGTCAGGGGGCGCGGCAGGAACCGGGGACCGGGCCGGCGGTGCTGGCCGGGCTGGTGGCCTCCGTGGTCTGCGCGCTGCTGGGGGTGCTGGCCGGGGCGGTGGCGAACCGTCCGGTGCTGGTCCACGCGCAGTACGGCATCCCGGCGGCGCTGGGGCTGGCCACGCTGCTGCTGGTGGTGCCGGCCTCGCCGGCCAACGCGGCGGTGCGCGGGCTGGTGTCGGCGGCCCGGACCGGCCGGGTCGCGGTGCCGTGGCCGAGCCTGCTGGCCGCCGCCGTCCTGCTGGCGGCGGTCGGCGCGGGGGTGGCGGCGCTGGCCGGACGGCGGCCGGAGTGAGGGCCGGGGGCGGATCGGCGGGCCCGGGTGATTCGGGCATCGGCGGACACACCGTGGCGGAGTGTCAAAAATACGGATAGCACTCGTTAGGGTGACGAACCGGGACACGGGCGCCGCCGCACCGGCGCCCGGACCCTCCCCGCTAGACCGCGACCCCCAGGACGGTCCGTGGCGACACCCTCCGCCGTGCCGAGATCCGCCGCCGGGCCGAGCCGGCCGGTGCCGACCAGGCGCACCACCGAGCTCGTGCTGGTGGTCGGCGCCGTCCTGATCGCCGTGTTCGGCTACGTCGAAGTCGGCGTCAACCTGGACGGCCACGTCCCGGCCGACGCGGCCGAGTACGGCGCCGCGCTGGGCGTGCTCGCCCTGGCGGCGCACGCCGTGGTCCGGTGGCGGGCCCGGTACGCGGACCCGCTGCTGCTGCCGATCGCGGTGCTGCTGAACGGGATCGGGCTGGTGGTGATCTACCGGCTCGACCGGGCCACCCCGGGGCGCGGCGCCGCCTCCACCCAACTGCTCTGGTCGGCGCTGGGGGTGGCGCTGTTCATCGCGGTGGTGCTGCTGGTGCGCGACCACCGGCGGCTGCGGCGCTACGCGTACGTCGGGGCGCTGGTGGCGCTGGTCCTGCTGGTGCTGCCGATCTTCTTCCCGCCGGTGTACGGCTCCCGGATCTGGGTCGTGATCGGGCCGCTCTCCTTCCAGCCGGGGGAGTTCGCCAAGATCCTGCTGGCGGTCTTCTTCGCCGCGTACCTGGCGGTGCACCGGGACGCGCTGGCGCTGACCGGCCGCCGGGTCTGGCGCTGGCAGCTGCCGCGCGGGCGGGTGCTCGGACCGGTGCTGCTGATCTGGGCGGCGTTCGTCGGCGTCCTGGTGCTGGAGACCGACCTCGGCACCTCGCTGCTGTTCTTCGGCCTGTTCGTGGTGATGCTCTACGTGGCGACCGCGCGCACCGGCTGGATCGCGATCGGCCTGGGCCTGGCCGCCGTCGGGGCGGTGACGGTGGGCTGGCTCTCGCCGCACGTGCACAGCCGGGTCGCGGACTGGCTGGACCCGCTGGGCTCGATCGAGGCGGGCCGGGGCGCCAACCAGATCGCCCAGTCGCTGTTCGCCTTCGCCTGGGGCGGCGAGCTGGGCACCGGGCTCGGCAACGGGCACTCGGTGCTGATCGGCTTCGCCGCCAAGTCGGACTTCATCCTCGCCACGATCGGCGAGGAGCTCGGGCTGACCGGGCTGACCGCGGTGTTCCTGCTGTACGCGGCGCTGGTCTCGCGGGGCTTCCGGACCGGCATCGCGCTGCGCGACCCGTTCGGGCGGCTGCTGGCGATCGGGCTGGCCGCGATCGTCGGCCTCCAGGTGTTCGTGGTGGCGGGCGGGGTGCTCGCACTGATCCCGCTGACCGGGATGACCATGCCGTTCATCGCCCAGGGCGGTTCCTCGGTGGTCACCAACTGGATCATCGTCGCGCTGCTCGTGCGGATGAGCGACGACGCCCGCCGGCCCGTGACCGGGGAGGTCTGATGGCGCGCGTCCCGTCCAGGGGGAACGGCCCGCAGGGGCTGCCCGGCATCTCGGTCACCGGGCGCCGGGCGGGCACCTTCTGCCTGCTGCTGGTCGCGGCGCTGTGCGTGCAGGCCACCCGGGTGCAGGTGTTCCAGGCGCAGGACCTCGACCGCAACAGCGCCAACCAGCGGCTCACCGTCGAGCGGTACGCCCAGCCGCGCGGCGACATCCTGGTCGGCCCGGACCCGGTGACCGGCTCCGAGCCGACCGGCGGCCGGTACGCGTACAAGCGCAGCTACACCGACGGCCCGACCTACGCGGCGGTCACCGGCTTCGCCTCGCAGGCGTACGGCACCACCCAGCTGGAGGGGACCGAGGACGAGCTGCTGACCGGCACCGACGGCCGGCTGGCGGGCTGGTCGGTCTGGGACGCCGTCTCCCGCCGGCAGAACCCCGGCGGGGACGTCCACACCACGCTGAACCGGGCCGCCCAGCAGGCCGCGATGCGCGGGCTCGGCGACCAGAAGGGCGCGGTCGCCGCGATCGAGCCGGCCACCGGGCGGATCCTGGCGCTGGCCAGCACGCCCTCGTACGACCCGGGCTCCTTCGCCGGGTACGGCGCCGACGACCAGGAGGCCTGGAACCGGCTGCAGGCCGACGCCGACCAGCCGATGCTCAACCGGGCGCTGCGCCAGACCTACCCGCCGGGTTCGACCTTCAAGGTGGTCACCGCCGCGGCCGCGCTGGCGGCCGGGGTGGTCACCGACCCGGCCGCGCCGACCGGGGCGCCCTTCCCGTACGTGCTGCCCGGCACGACCACGCCGCTGGTCAACGACACCCCGGCCTGCGACCGGGCCGACCTGTCGCTGGCCGCCGCGATGACCGCCAGCTGCAACAGCGTGCTCGGCTACCTGGGGGTGCGGACCGGGCTGGACCGGATGGCCGAGATGGCCGGGAACCTCGGCTTCAACGACGCGAGGCTGGACGTCCCGGTGCGGGCTGCCCGGTCGAACTTCGACACCCGGATGGACGAGTCGCAGCTGGCGCTCTCCTCGATCGGGCAGTTCGACACGGCGGCCACCCCGCTGACGATGGCGATGGTCGCGGCCGGGGTGGCCAACGACGGGACGGTGATGCGGCCACAGCTCGTGGACCGGCTGACCAGGAGCGACGGCACCACGGTGCAGCTGATGAAGCCGGCCGTGTACCGGCGGGCGATGACCCCGGCGGTGGCCGGGCAGGTGCGCGGGCTGATGACCGGCGTGGTGGAGAACGGCACCGGCGGCAACGCCCGGATCGCCGGGGCGGTGGTCGGCGGCAAGACCGGGACGGCCCAGCACGGGGTGGGCAACAGCGGGACGCCGTACGCCTGGTTCATCGCCTGGGCGGCGCCGGCCGGTTCGGACGCGGTGCCGCCGGTGGCGGTCGCCGTGGTGGTCGAGGACAGCGGGGCCACGGACGTCACGGGTGGCGCGCTGGCGGCGCCGATCGCCCGGTCGGTGATGCGGGCGGTGCTCGGCGGATGATCTCCGCAGGTGCGCTGAGCTGCTGCTTTAGCGACCGGGCGGAGGATGCGCCGTTTACGAAGTGTCCGGTTTGTACATCGATATGCGCCGATTCGTACAATGCGCTGGTTGGGACTGTTCGTTTGCGACACTGGTGCTTTCGCGGGGTACTGTCCCATGTTTGTTCGGTTGGTCCCCGATGACACCCCCTGGCACGTCGGGTGACCGACTGCAAGGACACCCTCCCCCGCCCAGAAGGACCGTGGTTTTGGCCAGCAACACCATCGGTGCGCGTCTGCTGCGACGCAAGCCCGTCTCGACACTGATCGCCGAGACCGAAGGCGAGGACGTCCTCCCGGCCGGCGCACCCGAGGAGGGCGGGCGCTCCGGCATCCACCTGCGCCGCTCGATCGGCCTGTGGCAGCTGTCCTCGATCGGCATCGGCGCGACCATCGGCACCGGCATCTTCTTCGTGCTGAACACCGCGGTGCCCTCGGCCGGCCCGGCCGTCATCCTGTCCTTCGTGATCGCCGCGGTCACCGCCGGACTCACCGCGCTCTGCTACGCCGAGATGGCCTCCGCGATCCCGGTCTCCGGCTCCTCGTACTCCTACGCCTACGCCACCCTCGGCGAGGGCGTCGCCTTCGCCGTCGGCATCTGCCTGCTGATGGAGTACGGCGTCTCCGCCTCCGCGATCGCGGTGACCTGGGCCGAGTACCTGAACAAGTTCCTCGACCTGACCTTCGGGGTCACGATCCCCGAGCAGCTCTCCGGGGCGCCGGACAGCGGCCACTGGTTCAACCTGCCGGCGCTGCTGCTGGTCTTCATGGTCTGCTTCCTGCTGATCCGCGGCGTCAGCGAGTCGGTCAAGGTCAACGCGGTGATGGTCGCGATCAAGATCGCGATCCTGCTGATGTTCATCGGCATCGCGCTCACCGGCTTCCACTCCGGCAACCTGACCCCGTTCATGCCGCTCGGCATCAGCGGCGTGCAGATCGCCGCGTCCAGCATCTTCTTCTCCTTCATCGGCCTGGACGCCGTGTCCACCGCCGGTGAGGAGGTCAAGAACCCGCGCCGCACCCTGCCGCTGGCGATCATCATCTCGCTGGTCGTGGTGACCCTGCTCTACATCCTGGTCGCGCTGGCCGGCATCGGCGCCCAGCCGTGGACCAAGTTCGACGGCCAGGAGGCCGGCCTCGCCCAGATCCTCCAGGACATCACCGGCCAGAGCTGGCCCGCGATCGTCTTCGCGATCGGCGCGATCGTCTCGATCTTCAGCATCACCCTCGTGGTGATCTACGGCCAGACCCGCATCCTGTACTCGATGGGCCGCGACGGCATGCTGCCCAAGCGCTTCGCCAGGCTCTCCCCGCGCAGCGGCACCCCGGTCTGGAACACCGTCGTGGTGGGCCTCGGCGTCGGCGCGCTGGCCGCGTTCATCCCGCTGCGGGTCCTGGCCGACATCACCAGCCTCGGAACGCTCATCGCCTTCTCGGTGGTCTCGATCGGCGTGATCGTGCTGCGCCGCACCCAGCCCGACCTGCCGCGCGGCTTCAAGGTGCCCGGCTACCCCGTCGTCCCGCTGATCAGCGTCGGCTTCTGCGTCTACCTGATCACCGGCCTGCACGCCGACACCTTCCGGGCCGGGGCGATCGCCCTCGTCGTCGCCGTGGTCGTCTACTTCGGCTACAGCATCAAGCACTCCCGACTGGAGCAGGCCGAGCCGCAGTCCGCGCCCTCGGACGGCGCCGCCGGCTGACCCGGAGGCAAACCCCGCGTGAAGGGCCGCCGACCGCCACCGCGTCCGGCGGCCCTTTTCACGCCAACGCCCGTCCGGTGTCCGACACCATGGCGACAGGGCCCGGCTCCCACCCATAACCTTCCACCATGGTGAGCACCCGCACGCCCGGCTACCCCCGCCCGCGCGGCCGCTTCACCGGCCGCGGCGGAACGCCGGCCCAGACCTCCACGACCGAGGCGCCGTCCAGGCCACGACGGCCGCAGCGCGGCCTCTCCGTCCGGCCCTTCCCCCGCCAGCGCGGCGAGAGCACGTTTCCGCCCACGCCCGCCCGGCTGAACACCGCCCGGCTGGCCGGGCTCGCCTCGACACGGACCGTCCACCTGCTCGGCTGCCTCGTCGCGGCCGGCTGGGCCGCCGCCTTCCCGCTCGTCTCCGACCTGCCCAACCAGCGGCAGTGGGGCCTGATCGCGGCCCCCGGCTACGTGCTGGCCGGAGTGCTCTGCCTGACCCTGCCGCGCCGCTTCGCGGCCAAGGCGGCCGCCTCGGTCGCCCTGGTCGGGGCCGTCCTGGTGCCGCTCGGGCTGCTCGCCCTGCAGGGCCGCCACCAGTCCGAGGTCATGGTGGTCGAACGCTCGGCCCACCTGCTGCTCACCACCGGCACCGCGTACCTGCCGCACCCGGCGGTGGTCACCGACTACAACCCGTACCTGCCGGCGATGTCCCTGTTCGGGATGCCGCGCCAGCTGTTCGGCGACTCCACCGCCGTCGCGCGGGTCGCCGGGGACGCCCGGATCTGGTTCGCGCTGACCTTCTTCGCCTGCATGCTGGCCGCCTGGCGGCTGCTGCGGCCCGCCCGCCCCGGCGGCGGCGACGGGCGAGCGCCGCTGCTGCCGCTGGCCGTCCTCACCGCCTCGCCGCTGATCGCGCTCGCCCTGGTGGTCGGCGGGGTGGACCTGCCGCTGATCGGCGTCTGCTGCCTGGCCATGGCGCTCGCCGAGCGGGACCGCACGGTCGCCGCCGGGCTGGTGCTCGCCCTCGCCTGCACCCTGAAGTGGACGGCCTGGCCCGCGCTGCCGGTGGCCGTCCTGCTGCTCTGGCGGCTGTACGGCCGGCGCCCGGCGGCCCGGACCGCGCTGATCGGGGTCGGGGTGAGCGCGCTGGTGATCCTGCCCTCCGCGCTGACCCAGGCCGACGCGCTGCGCGAACAGGTGGTGCGCTTCCCGCTCGGGATGACGGCGATCCGCACCCCGGCGGGCAGCCCGCTGCCCGGCAAGGTGCTGGCCGGCTTCGGGCCGACCGGGCACGCGATCTCGCTGGCGCTGATGACCGTGGCCCTGGTCGCGGTGGCGATCTGGCTGCTGGCCCGGCCGCCGGTCTCCGCGATCGCCGCGGCCGACCTGCTGGCCGCCGGGCTCGCGATCGCCTTCATGCTGGCCCCGGCCGGGCGGTTCGGGTACCTGGCGCTGCCGGCGGTGCTGGTGATCTGGCCCCGGCTGGCGGCCCGGCGCTGGAGCAGCCGGCGCCCGGTCCCGCCGGGCCGGGTGCGGCGGGGAAGGCCGCAGCCCGCCCTGCCGCGAGGCTGAGCGGGCTGTCGGCGGCCCGCCCGGCTCCGGGCGGGCGGGGGTTTGCGGGGGCTCAGCGGCCGCCGGCGGCCTTCAGGATGGAGGCGACGGCCGGGCCGGCCGCGTCCACGCCGTGGCCGCCGCCCTGCACCTCGGCGGCCACCGCGACGTTGCCGCGGTAGGCGGTGAACCAGCTGTTGGTGACGTCGACCCCGGCGACCTCGGCGGAGCCGGTCTTGGCGCCCGCGTTGTCGGTGATGCCGGCCATCACGTCCCTGGCGGTGCCGCCGGTGGCGGTGGCCGCCATCATCGCCTTCAGCTTGGCGTCGACGTCCGGGGAGAGCGGGCGGGCGGCCTTCTGCTGCGGCAGCTCGGCGACCAGGATCGGCTGCTTGAACTCGCCGCTCTGCACGGTGGCGGTGACCGAGGCGATGGCCAGCGGGTTCATCTGGACCTTGCCCTGGCCGATGTAGTTCATGGCCTGCTCGTCCTTGCTGCCCGGCGCCGCCGGAACCTTGCCGTCGGTGTTCGGCAGGCCGGTCTTCCACTCCAGGCCGATGCCGAACACGTCCTTGGCCGTGCCGTTCAGCGTCTCGGGCTTGAGGCTGGTCAGGCCCTGGTTGATGAAGGCGGTGTTGCAGGACATCATGAAGTCCTGCTGGAGCGTGTTGTTCGGGAAGGCGCCCGGGAACGAGTTCGGGATCGCGTGCGGGTTGCTGCTCTTCTCCGGGCAGGCCACCACGGTGTCCGGGTTGACGCCGTTCTCCAGCAGCGCCGCCGAGGTGACGATCTTCATCGTCGAGCCCGGGGCGAGCAGCCCGGCGAAGGCCCGGTTCTGGCCGGTGGCCGGCGAGTTGGCGAAGGCCAGCACCTGACCGGTGCTCGGCTCGATCGCGACGATGGAGCCGGGCTTGCCCGCCAGGTCGGTCATCGCCTTCTCGGCGGCGGCCTGGAGGGTGTTGTCGATGGTGAGCTTGAACGGCTTGCCGGGCTTCGGCTCGACGATCGTGAACAGCTTGTCCTGGGGGCCCTTGCCGGCCGGGTCGGAGATCACCACCGCGCTGCCCGCGTCCTGGTCCTTGGCCGGGTCCGGCGGCAGCAGCTTGTTGGCGTTGTCCTGGAGGGTGGTCAGCAGCGACTGGGTGAGCGAGGCGCCCTGGACCGGCTTGCCGTTGCGGTCGACCACGGTGGACGGCGGGGCGAAGACCGGCTGGACGGCGATGGTCTCGTTGCCGGACAGGTGAGGGTGGATCACCGACGGCGCCCAGTGCACGGCCGGGGTGTTGTCGCTCATCTTCACGACGCCCAGGAAGCCCTGGTAGTCCCAGGCCCGGTTGGTGCCCGCGAACTCGGCGCGCGCCTTGTAGGACATCAGCGTGCCGGTGGGCGCGGGCGTGGCGGCGGCGGACGGCGAGTCGCCGGCGCCCGGCGTGCCGGTGGCGCCCGGGGTCGCGGAGGCCCCGGCGGTCGGCTTGGCGGCCGGGGCGGGGGTGCCGGTGGCGGCGGAGAAGACCTGCTGGGTGGTCGGGCCGAAGGGGGTGAGGGTCAGCGCGCTCGGCTTGACCTGGTCCCGGAAGGCGGTCAGACCGGCGGTGGCCGCGGCCGGGTCGTCGGTCAGCGAGGCCGCCTTGGCGATGTCGCCGGCCGCCCAGGCCGTCAGGAAGTCCTTCAGTCCGGCCGTCGCCTGGTCGGCGGTCGGCGGCTCGGCGACCACGGTGCGCGGCTTCTTGCCACCGGATACGCCGTCCGACTCGCTCACCAGGCTGTACACGCCGTAGCCGCCGCCCGCGAGGACGGCGATGGACACGCCGGTGATGATGCCGATCTTCGCGCCACTGCGCATGGTGCAGGTCCCCCAGGGGTCTCGCGGCCGGGCGCAACCGGCGGGGCCGGAAACGCGGTACCCCTCCACCCTAGGCAGCGCGGATCGGTGCGCCGGCGAATCGCCCGGCACTTGTGACGGATCTGGTACGTGTTGTGCACCGCATACGGACGGTTCGCGGGAACGCGGTGTGTCCGGGGCGGTGGATCAGATCCAGGTGTTGAACCACATCCGGCGGCGCCAGTCCTCCAGCGGGATGGTCTGCCCGGTGAAGAGCGGGTAGAAGAAGAGGAAGTTCCAGACGATCAGCAGGACCAGCAGTCCGGCCGCGGCGGAGCCGATGATCCGGCGGTCCCGGGAGGCGCCGGCCGGCCCGATCAGGGCGCCGATCAGCATCGTCACCGCGAGCACCAGGAACGGGACGAAGACCACCGCGTAGAAGAGGAAGATCGTCCGCTGCTGGTAGGCGAACCAGGGCAGGTAGCCGGCGGCCAGGCCGCAGAGCAGCGCGCCGGCCCGCCAGTCCCGCCGGGCCGCCCAGCGCCACAGGCAGTAGGCCAGCGCCGCGATGCCCGTCCACCACAGCAGCGGGGTGCCGATGCCCAGCACCTCGCGGGCGCAGTCGGCGGCGGTGCAGCCGGCCTGGCCGTACTTGGGGGACTCGTAGAAGAAGGACACCGGCCGGCCCAGCACCAGCCAGGACCACGGGTTGGACTGATAGGTGTGCGGGTCGCTCAGGCCGACGTGGAACTCGTAGACCGTGGTGTGGTAGTGCCACAGCGAGCGCAGGGCCTCGGGTATCCACGGGAAGTCGGTGGAGCGGCCGACCGCCCAGTCCCGGCCCCAGCCGCCCTGGCCGGGAGCGGTGCTGCTGGCGAACCAGCCCCACCAGGACGCGATGTAGACCGCGACCGCGACCACGACCACCGAGACGAAGGCCGGCAGCACGTCCCGGGCGAGCACCGCCACGAACGGGCGCGGGGCGCCGGCCAGGCGGCGGGCGCCGACGTCCCAGAGCACCGTGAGCAGCCCGAAGGCCGCCGCGACGTACAGACCGCTCCACTTGGTGGCGCAGGTCAGGCCGACGCAGGCGCCGGCCGCGATCCGGTACGGGCGCCAGCCCAGGCCCAGCCGCTGGGCGAGCCGGGCGTCCTCGACCCCGCCCAGCCGCCGGGCCAGCAGGGCCCGGGTGCGGTCGCGGTCCAGCAGCAGGAAGCCGAAGGCGGCGAGGGTCCAGAACATCACCACCAGGTCGAGCAGCGCGGCCCGGCTGAGCACCAGGTGCAGGCCGTCCACCGCGAGCAGCAGGCCCGCCACGCAGCCCAGCAGGGTGGAGCGGAACATCCGGCGGGCGATCCGGGCCACCATCAGCACCGACAGGGTGCCGAGCAGGGCCACCGCGAACCGCCAGCCGAAGGGGTTCATGCCGAACAGCTGCTCGCCCAGGCCGATGATCCACTTGCCGACCGGCGGGTGCACCACGTACGAGGGCGTCGCCCGGTACGGGACGGCCGCGCCCGGCGTCATGATCGTGGTGTTGGCGTCCTCCGGCCAGTTGATCTCGTAGCCGCCGTGCCAGAGCGCGTAGGCGTCCTTGGCGTAGTACGTCTCGTCGAAGATGATCGCGTGCGGCTGCCCCAGGTTCGTGAACCGCAGGAGGCCGGCGAAGACCGCCACCGCGACCGGACCCAGCCATCCGGCCCAGCGGCAGAGGAAGAACCACAGGCCCTGCGGCAGCGAGACGCCCAGCCGCAGCAGCAGCGGCGACTGCGGCACGTCCCGGGGCGTCACCCGGGGGCCGTCCGGCATCGGCGGGGCCAGGCGCTCGGTGAGCGTCCCGGTGGGGCGGGCCGTGTAGCCGAACCGGGCCAGGCGCTCGCGCCAGCCGGCCGGCCCGTCCTGCGGTGGGCGGGGGGACGGCAGGCCGACGCCGCCGTACGCGGAGTGGTCCGTACCAGTGGGCGCCTGGGCCGCCGTGTCGCCGTTCATCCGCCACATCGTAGGGGCGCTCTTCGCACGCGTGTCCGCTCCCTCGGAAGCTGACCGAATCGTCACCAAAAACCCCGGGCGCCCGACAGCTGCGAGGATGGGGACCGTGACAGGAGTACTCGTTCTCGCAGGCACCCCCATCGGCGACGTCTCGGACGCCCCGCCCCGGCTCGTCGACGAACTGGCCACGGCGGACGTGATCGCGGCCGAGGACACCCGGCGGCTGCGCCGGCTCACCCAGGCACTCGGGGTGACCCCGGCGGGCCGGGTGGTCTCCTACTTCGAGGGGAACGAGGTCGGCCGCACCCCCGAACTGGTCGAGGCGCTGCTCGGCGGCGCCCGGGTGCTGCTGGTCACCGACGCCGGCATGCCCTCGGTCTCCGACCCCGGCTACCGGCTGGTCGCCGCCGCCGTGGCCGCCGACGTCAAGGTCACCGCGGTGCCCGGGCCCTCGGCGGTGCTCACCGCCCTCGCGCTGTCCGGCCTGCCGGTGGACCGCTTCACCTTCGAGGGCTTCCTGCCGCGCAAGAGCGGCGACCGGGCCCGGCAGCTCGCCTCGATCGCCGCCGAACCGCGCACCATGGTCTTCTTCGAGGCGCCGCACCGGATCGCCGAGGCGCTGACCGCGATGGCCGGGGCGTTCGGGCCGGAGCGGCCGGCCGCCGTCTGCCGCGAGCTCACCAAGACCTACGAGGAGGTCAAGCGCGGGCCGATCGGCGAGCTGGCCGCCTGGGCGGCCGAGGGCGTCAGGGGCGAGATCACCGTCGTGGTCGCCGGCGCCCCGCCGGCCGCGCCCCAGGAGCTCACCCCGGCCGAGCTGGCCCGGCTGGTGGCCGTCCGGGAGGAGGCCGGGGAGCGCCGCAAGGAGGCCATCGCGGCCGTCGCGGTGGAGCTCTCGCTGCCCAAGCGGGAGGTCTTCGACGCGGTCGTGGCGGCGAAGCGGGAAGGCCTGGAAAGCGGCCTGGGAAAGGGGTGAATTCCGGGGGTTGCGTTGCTCACGGGGAGTCGTACCGTGGAGAGAAGGCCCCGGTAAACACCAGCTGAGCTGAAGTTTCGGCCGCGCTTCCCGGACCCTGCGAGGATTTTCGTATAGGTCTGACCAACGCGCATCCAAGTCTTCACAAGCCGGGCATCGGCCGGGGCGGTCCGGGCATTTCCTGGAAGGGAAAGACCCAGCCGGACGAGCGTCCGGCGGGCGCTGGGAGACGGCCATGAGCGATGTAGTCGGTACCCCCCGCAGTGGCAGCGCACTGAGCACCGCCGGTCTGGCCGGCCGGCCGCACACTCCCGTCGAGACCGTACGGGAGGCCTACTCCTTCGCGTGCCTGCGCTGCGGGTACGGCTGGGAGCAGGCGTACGACATCGAACACCACGTGGCCAACGACGGGCACGTCGTGTTCGAGTACCACGCCAACGGCGTCCGGGTGCCGTCCCCGCTGCTCAAGCCGACCTGCCCGGGCTGCGGCGGCCACACCGTGCGGATCATGCGCGAGGGCCGGGTCGCCTCCGCCGACCAGGCCTGGCAGCACGCCCCCGGCTACCCGGCGCACGCCGAGCCGGCCGGGGCGCCCGCGGCGGCCGAGCCCACCCGGCCGCGCGGACGCTGGGCCCGGTTCTGGTCGCGGCTGCTGGGCTGACACCGGGGCGACGGAACGGGGACCGCCCCCGGCCGGGAACAACTCGGTCGAGGGCGGTCCGCGTGCCCGACTAAGCTTTCCGACCATGGCGGCCACTGCAGACCACAGCACCACCGGGGCGAGCACCCCGGCGTACTACGTTTCCACCCCGATCTACTACGTCAACGATCGCCCGCACCTCGGCCACGCGTACACCACCGTGGCGGGCGACGTCCTCACCCGCTGGCACCGCCAGCGCGGCGAGAAGGTGTGGTACCTGACCGGCACCGACGAGCACGGTCAGAAGATCATGCGGACCGCCGAGGCGAACGGCGTCAGCCCGCAGGAGTGGTGCGACAAGCTGGTCGAGGAGGCCTGGAAGCCGCTCTGGCAGCACCTGGAGATCGCCAACGACGACTTCATCCGCACCACCGAGGAGCGGCACACCGCCCGGGTGCAGGAGTTCGTCCAGGACCTGTACGACAAGGGCGAGATCTACAAGGGCGGCTACTCCGGCCCGTACTGCGTCGGCTGCGAGGAGTTCAAGCTCCCCTCCGAGCTGCTCGACGGCGCCACCGGGGACGAGAAGCTCTGCTCCGTGCACAAGCGGCCCGTCGAGTGGCTGGAGGAGGAGAACTACTTCTTCCGCCTCTCCGCCTACGGCCCGCAGCTGCTGGAGTTCTACGCGGCGAACCCGGACTTCATCCAGCCCGCCTCGGCCCGCAACGAGGTGCTGCGCTTCGTCGAGCAGGACCTCAAGGACCTCTCGATCTCCCGCTCCACCTTCGACTGGGGCGTGCCGCTGCCCTGGGACGAGAAGCACGTCCTCTACGTGTGGGTCGACGCGCTGCAGAACTACATCACCGCGGCCGGCTACGGCAGCGACCCGGAGCGCTTCGCCGAGCTGTGGCCCGCCTCGGTCCACCTCGTCGGCAAGGACATCCTGCGGTTCCACGCCGTCATCTGGCCCGCCATGCTGATGGCCGCCGGGCTGCCGCTGCCCAAGCGGGTCGTCGCCAACGGCTGGCTGATGGTCGGCGGCGAGAAGATGTCCAAGTCCAACCTGACCGGCATCGCGCCCACCGACCTCACCTCGCACTTCGGCGTGGACGCGTACCGCTACTACTTCCTGCGGGCGATCCCGTTCGGCACCGACGGCTCGTTCTCCTGGGAGGACTTCACCGCCCGGTACACCTCCGAGCTGGCCAACGACTTCGGCAACCTGGCCTCCCGGGTCGCCGCGATGGTCGGCAAGTACTTCGACGGGGTGCTGCCCGCCGCCACCGCCGCGGGCGACGCCGAGCAGGCCGTCGCCGACGGGCTGACCAGGGCCGTCGAGACGGCCGACCGGAAGATCGGCGAGGAGCTGGACTTCGCCGGCGGCCTCGCGGCGATCTTCGAGTTCGTCAAGCAGGTCAACGGCTACCTCACCGAGCAGGAGCCCTGGAAGGTCGCCAAGGACGACTCGGCCGAGGGCCGGGCCCGCCTGGCCACCATCCTCTACACCGCCGCCGAGGCGCTGCGCGCCACCGCCGTGCTGCTCAACCCGGTGATGCCGACCACCGCCGAGAAGCTGTGGGTCTCGCTGGGCGCCGAGGCCGCCGGGCTGGGCGCGCTCTCCGCGCAGACCGTCGCCACCGTCGCCGACTGGGGCCGGCTGCCCGCCGGTGCCACCGTCACCAAGGGCGAGATCCTCTTCCCGCGCCTCGAAGAGAAGCCGACCGCCTGACATGGCCGCCAAGGACGACGCCCGGTCGACCCCGCCGCCGCTGCCGGAACCCCTGGCAGTGGCGGTGGCCGACTCGCACACCCACCTCGACATGCAGTCCGGCACCCCCGCCGAGGGCCTGGCGAAGGCCGCCTCGGTCGGGGTCACCACGGTGGTCCAGGTGGGCTGCGACGTGCCCGGCTCGCGCTGGGCCGCCGAACTGGCGGCGCGGTACGAGCAGGTGCACGCGGCCGTCGCCCTGCACCCGAACGAGGCGCCGCGGATCTTCCTCGGCGACGCGGACGGCTGGTCCGGCCAGCAGCGGAAGGCCGGCGGCGCCGCCGCGCTCGACGAGGCGCTCGCCGAGATCGACCGGCTCGCCGCACTGCCGCAGGTGGTGGCGGTCGGCGAGACCGGCCTGGACTACTTCCGCACCGGGCCGGAGGGCGTGGACATCCAGAAGGAGTCGTTCCGCCGCCACATCGAGATGGCCAAGCGGCACGGCAAGGCCCTGGTCATCCACGACCGGGACGCCCACGAGGACGTCATCGCCGTCCTGCTGGCGGAGGGCGCCCCGGAGCGGACCGTCTTCCACTGCTACTCCGGCGACGCGCAGATGGCGAAGACCTGCGCCGAGCACGGCTGGTACCTCTCCTTCGCCGGCCCGGTCACCTTCAAGGCCAACCAGCCGCTGCGCGACGCCCTGCTCGCCACCCCGCTGGACCGGGTCCTGGTCGAGACCGACGCCCCCTTCCTCACCCCGCACCCGTACCGCGGCCGCCCGAACGCCCCGTACCTGATCCCGGTCACGGTGCGCTCGATGGCCGCGACCCTGGGCCTGGCCGAGGACGAGCTGTCCACGGCCATCGCGGCGAACACCGCCCGGGCCTTCGGGTACTGACGCCGGGGCCCCGGGGCCCGAGCGTGCGGTCGGGGCCCCGTCCGGATCGGCGCGTGGTCGGGCCCCGTCCGGATCGGCGCGTCCGGACGGCGGCCCCGGCGCCCGTATCCTTGGCGCGTGAGCACCACCGACCCCACCTCTGACAGCCGCCCCCAGCCTCCGGCCGGGGGGACCCCCTTGCTGGGCAGTGCCGACATCCGGGAGCTGGCGGCCGCGTTCGGCGTGAAGCCGACCAAGCAGCGCGGGCAGAACTTCGTCATCGACGGCAACACCGTGCGGCGGATCGTCCGGGCCGCCGAGGTGACGGAGCAGGACGCGGTGGTGGAGGTCGGGCCCGGGCTCGGCTCGCTCACGCTGGCGCTGCTGGAGGTCGCGCGGCACGTGACCGCGGTCGAGATCGACCCGGTGCTGGCGCGGCACCTGCCGGACACCGTCGCCGCCCGGATGCCCGGCAAGGCGGACGCCTTCGACCTGGTGTTCAGCGACGCCATGGAGGTCACCGAGCTGCCCGGCCCGGCGCCCACCGCGCTCGTCGCCAACCTCCCGTACAACGTCGCGGTGCCCGTCCTGCTGCACATGCTGGCGACCTTCCCCAGCATCGAGCGGACCCTGGTGATGGTGCAGAGCGAGGTCGCCGACCGGCTCGCCGCCAAGCCGGGCAACAAGGTGTACGGCGTTCCGTCGGTCAAGGCCAACTGGTACGCCGAGGTGAAGCGGGCCGGCGCCATCGGGCGGAACGTGTTCTGGCCCGCCCCCAACGTCGACTCCGGGCTGGTCTCGCTGATCCGCCGCGAGCCGCCGAAGACCAGCGCCAGCCGCGAGGAGGTGTTCGCGGTGGTCGACGCCGCGTTCGCCCAGCGGCGCAAGACCCTGCGCGCCGCGCTGGCCGGCTGGGCGGGCTCCGCCGCCGGGGCCGAGCAGGCGCTCGCGGCGGCCGGCATCGACCACAGGCTGCGCGGCGAGATGCTGACGGTGGAGCAGTTCGCCGCGATCGCCGAGCACAAGCCCGCCCAGGCCGAGGGGGCCGAGGGGGCCGAGGGGGCCGGTCAGCGGACCGGCCGGGCCGGGGCCGCCGAGCGCAAGCCGGTCCGGTCCGCGGCTGCCGAGCCCGGGGCTGCCGAGCCCGCGGCCGCCGAGCCCGCCGAGTCCGCTGAGCAGGCGCCCGCGTCCGCCGAGCAGACGACCGAGGACAGCGAGTGATCACCGTACGGGTACCGGCCAAGGTCAACGTCCAGCTGGGGGTCGGCGGGCTGCGCGCCGACGGCTTCCACGACCTGGCCAACGTCTTCTTCGCCGTCGCCCTCGGGGACGAGGTCACCGCCACCGCGGCGCAGGGCGTGACGCTGAGCTGTTCCGGGCCGGACGCCGCCGTCGTCCCGCTGGACGACAGCAACCTCGCCGCCCGCGCCGCCCGGCTGCTCGCCGCCCACCACGGCATCGCCGACCCGGGCGTGCACCTGCACATCGCCAAGGCCATCCCGGTGGCCGGCGGCATGGCCGGGGGCAGCGCCGACGGCGCTGCCGCGCTGGTCGCCTGCGACGTGCTCTGGCAGCTGGGCACCCCGCTCCCGGTGCTGCTGGAGCTGGCCGCCGAACTCGGCTCCGACGTGCCGTTCGCCCTGGTCGGCGGCGTCGCCCTCGGCCGCGGCCGCGGCGAGATCCTGGAGCCGCTGGCCGTCGAGGGCACCTTCCACTGGGTCTTCGCGGTCGCCGAGGGCGGCCTGTCCACCCCCGCCGTGTTCCGCGAGTGCGACCGGCTGCGCGAGGAGGCCGGCACCGGCTCCAGCGACACCGACGTCCCCACCCCGGACGCCGACCCGGCGCTGCTCGCCGCCCTCGCCGAGGGCGACCCCGTCGCCCTGGCCGCCGCCCTCGCCAACGACCTCCAGCCCGCCGCGCTCTCGCTGCGCCCCGCACTCGCCGCCACCCTGCGGGCCGGCACCGAGGCGGGCGCGCTCGGGGCACTGGTCTCCGGCTCCGGGCCGACCTGCGCCTTCCTGGTCAAGGACGCCGAGGCCGCCGCCGCGGTCGCCGGGGCGCTGCGGGCCTCCGGCACCTGCCGGACCGCGCACGCCACCCACGGGCCGGTGCCGGGGGCGTCCGTCGCGGGCTGACGCGGTGAGGCCGCTGCGGCGGGCCCATTAGGCTGGGGAGATCGGGGTGTCCCGAGAGGGGCATCCGGCCGTCGAGCGGCGGGCCGCCCCGCGACCGCCGAACCCTGGAGCGCAGCACACGTGGCCGTCAACCTCGCCACCATCGAGTCCGTCACGAAGGTCTACGGCACCCGCGCCCTGCTGGACGCGGTCAGCCTGGGCGTCAGCGAGGGCGACCGGATCGGCGTCGTCGGCCGCAACGGCGACGGCAAGACCACCCTGATCCGGATGCTCGCCAAGCTGGAGGAGCCCGACGGCGGCCGGATCACCTGGAACGGCGGCCTCGAACCGGCCGTCCTCACCCAGCACGACTCGCTCGACCCGAAGGCCACCATCCGGCACGAGGTGATCGCCGGCCGGGCCGACCACGAGTGGCTGGGCGACGCCCGCATCCGCGACATCATCGAAGGCCTCTTCGGCGGCCTCGACCTGCCCGGCTTCGCCGACGGCCTGGACACCGTCATCGGCCCGCTCTCCGGCGGCGAGCGCCGCCGGATCGCCCTCGCCAAGCTGCTGCTCGGCTCGCCCGAACTGATCATCCTGGACGAGCCCACCAACCACCTCGACGTCGAGGGCATCAACTGGCTCGCCCAGCACCTGCAGAAGCGCCGCTCCGCGCTCGTCTGCGTCACCCACGACCGCTGGTTCCTCGACCAGGTCTGCACCCGGATGTGGGACGTCCAGAACGGCGAGGTGCACGAGTACGAGGGCGGCTACTCCGACTACGTCTTCGCCCGCGCCGAGCGCTCCCGGATCGAGGCCGTCGAGGAGCAGAAGCGCCAGAACATGGCCCGCAAGGAGCTGGCCTGGCTGCGCCGCGGCGCCCCCGCCCGCACCTCCAAGCCGCGCTACCGGATCGAGGCCGCCAACGCCCTGATCGCGGACGTGCCGGACCCGCGCGACAAGTCCGAGCTGATGAAATTCGCCAACGCGCGGCTCGGGAAGACGGTCTTCGAGCTGGAGGGCGTGACCGTCACGGCCGGCCCGAAGCTGCTGCTGGAGAACCTCACCTGGCAGCTCGGCCCCGGCGACCGGATCGGCCTGCTCGGCGTCAACGGCGCCGGCAAGACCTCGCTGCTGCGCGCGATGCGCGACGCGTACGCCTCCGAGGGCGACGTCCAGCCGGCGTCGGGCGTCATCAAGGTCGGCAAGACCGTGCGGCTGGCCTACCTGTCGCAGGAGGTCGCCGAGCTGGACCCGGCGACCCGGGTGCTCCAGGCCGTCGAGCAGGTCCGCTCGCGGGTCGACCTCGGCAAGGGCCGGGAGATGAGCGCCGGCCAGCTCTGCGAGCAGTTCGGCTTCGGCAAGGACAAGCAGTGGACGCCGGTCGGCGACCTGTCCGGTGGCGAGCGCCGCCGCCTCCAGCTGCTGCGGCTGCTGATGGACGAGCCCAACGTGCTCTTCCTGGACGAGCCCACCAACGACCTGGACATCGAGACGCTCAACCAGCTGGAGGACCTCCTCGACGGCTGGCCCGGCTCGATGGTCGTCATCAGCCACGACCGCTTCTTCATCGAGCGCACCACGGACACCGTCCACGCGCTGCTCGGCGACAAGAATATGCGGATGCTGCCGAACGGCGTCGACGAGTACCTGGAGCGCCGGGCCAGGATGGCCGCCGCAGCCACCGCCGCCGCTCAGGCCGGCGCCGCCGCCCCGACCGCCACGGCCGTCGCGGAGGACGGGGGCGCGGCCCCCGCGCTGTCCGGCGGGGACCTGCGGGCGGCGAAGAAGGAGATGCAGAAGCTGGAGCGGCAGATCGCCAAGCTGGACGAGAAGGAGTCCAAGCTGCACGCCCAACTCGCCGAGCACGCCGCCGACTTCTCCAAGGTCGCGGAGCTGGACGCGCAGCTGCGCGCGGTCCGGGACGAGAAGGAGGAGCTGGAGATGGGCTGGCTGGAGCTGGCCGAGCAGGTCTGAGTCAGTCGTCCGGTCGGGTACGGAGGAGCGCTTCGAGCTCCTCCGCCGCACGGCCCAGCGCGCTGCGCGTCGGGTCGTGCGGGGCGGGTGTTGCGACTGTCGGGGTCGCCGCCGTTGCCGGGGACGTCGGGGGTGTCGGCGCGCTTGGGGCCGTCGGCGGGCGGTGCGCGCGGGCGCTGGCGGTCAGTTCGTCCAACGCGCGCCGCACCCGGTCGACCTCGGCCGGGTCCGGCACCCGGCCGCCGTACCGGATCTGCGCCGCGAAGGCCGCCACCGCGCCGCCCAGCCGCTCCAGCGCCGCCGTCGCCGGCAGCCACCGCTCGGCCAGCCGGCCGGTGGGCGGCGGCTCGGCCAGCCCCTGCTGCACCTCCCGGCGGGCGTCCGCCAGGGCCCGGTAGGCCGTACGGCGCAGCCACACCTGGGCGGTGCCGGTCCGGCCGCTGTTCGGGCCGCTGTCCGGGCCGTCGTCCTGGCCGTCGTCCTGGCCGGCGCCGCGGACGACGGCGTCCAGGTAGGCCCGCAGCGCCGTCGTCGCGTCGACCAGCCTGGGCTCGATCCGGTGGCGCGGGCGCTCCGGCCACAGCAGGTAGCCGAAGAGCAGCACGATCGCGCTGGCCAGCACGGTGTCCAGGACCCGGGGCCAGAACTCGGCGGCGCTGCTCTGCCCGCCGAGCTGGAGCAGGACCAGCGCCATCGGCGTCATCACCACGGTGTTCAGCCCGTAGTGCGCCGCCGTGGCGTACGGGAGCAGGGCCACGCAGCCGGCGGCCATCGCGGTCAGCGCCCACTCGTCGGTGGTGGCCATGAGCAGCGCCGCGGTCACCGCCACCCCGAGCACCGTGCCGACCGAGCGGCTCACCGCGCGCAGGAACACCGAGCCGAGGTCCGGCTTCAGCACGAAGGCGATCGTCATCGGCACCCAGTAGCTCTTGCTGAGCGGGTAGTTGGCGGTGACCGCCGAACCGACCGCGATGCACAGCGCGACCCGCAGCCCGTACCGGACCGACCCCCGGGACAGCAGCCGCACCCGCAGCCGCCAGGGGTCCGGCGGCGGCGCGGGGGCGGTGCCGAGCCGGGTGTCGCGGCCGGCCACGGTGTCGGCGGCGGCGCGCAGGGCCACGTCCAGGGCCTGCCGCGAGGGGGTGTCGGGCCGCCAGTCGGGGACGGCGACCTCGCCGCCGCCCCGCCGCACGGCGGCCGCCAGCCGGTTCGGCACCTCGGCCACCTCGGGCGGGACCGGGCGGCGCGCCCACAGCAGGCCGGTCGCCGCCTCGGTGGCGGCGAGGGCCGCCTCGTACATCCGGGCCCGGCGGTTCTGCCTGCTTCGGCGGTCCTGCCGTTCCCGGCGGTCCCTCCGATGCGTGCCGAGGAGGTCCTGGAGCTGGTTCAGGCGGGCCGTCAACACCTGGCGGGAGGCGCCCGCCCGCGGGCCGCCCAGGTCGGCGAGGGTGCGGCCGAGCGCGTCGTACGCGGCGGCCAGCGCCCGGTTGCGCGGATCCGCGGCAGGCCGGTTCGGTGCACCCGCCGGCAGCCCGAGCAGCACCACGAACGCGGCCCCGACCGGCAGCATCGGCGCCGCCGCCCACCACGGCTGCGGCAACGGCATCCCACTGCCCAACGCCGCCGACACCAGCAGCAGCATCCCCGCCGCCGAACCGCGCGGACCGGTCGCACTCAGCGCACCCGAGGCGAAAGCGGTCAGCGTCAGCACGACACCCAGGACGAGGCCGTCCGCGTCCGCGTGCTGGAGCGCGGTGCCGATCAGCATGCCGAGCGCCGAGGCGAGGACCGCCGTCCCGATCCGGGCGGCCCGCAACCTGCCCGGCTCGGCCCGGTCGTTCATCGTCGCGTGCATCGCCCCGAGCCCCGCGAACACCCCCAGATCCAGCCGGTGCACCAGCAGCCCCACCGCCAACGGCACCGCCATGCCCACCGCCGCCCGCACCATCAACGCCACCGGCACCGGCGGCCGCGCGGGCCGCGCCGCACGGGCCCACCAGGGGGAAGGGGAGACGTCGGGAGAGCTCACGCGGTCACGTCCGTTCTGCGGCCTGGGGTCGCTGCTGTGCGACATTGCGCGGCAGATGGGGCGTACCGGGTCAGTCTACCCAGGCCGTCCGCGGCGGCTCCTACATGTCAAGTTCGTACCGATCGCGTACGGGCGGGCCAAGGTCCCTGCCGGTCCGACAGAGGCGATGGCTACGATGACGGAGGCGGAAACCGTCCACAGGGCGGACGGTGTACCGACCAGGACGGTACGACCCAGAAGTTGACGGTGTGTTGCGGAACGCGGCCGCCCGGGACGCCCCGGGCGCGGCGGGCCGTACGGGGGAGAGGTGAACTGCCGTGGCAGGCAATGGTGCAACTAGTTCGGGGACGCCGACTCCGTCAGCGAGTCCGTCGCCCAGTCCTACGCCGACACCCTCGGCGAGTCCTACGCCCAGCCCGTCGCCGAGCCCGGCCCCGAGCCCTACGACGACTGCCGCGCCCAGCCCTTCGGCCAACCCGGCACCCAGCGCGTCGGGGACGGACCCGGGCAGCCAGGCGCCTGCGAACGACTCGGCACCGTTCATGCTGGACCAGAAGCTCCCGTGGCCGCTGGGCGGGATCAACATCGCCCCCGTCGTCAGCACGGTGCAGACCAACGTCAGCGCCAGTGACCTGGTGGCGGCCTTCGGGAAGCAGAACGTCCAGGTCGAGCTCGACACGCTCACGACGTTCGTGGGCAAGATCGAGGCCCTGCTCGCCGCGATGGAGGGCTCGCCGGCCGCGCCGTACAAGCTCCAGGAGCAGAAGCTGACGGGCAAGAGCTTCGCGAGCGCGGACTTCGCCGAGGCGACGGCGCTGACCACCGCCTACGGGAAGGTGCACGCCCAGCTCGTCCAGCTGCACAAGGACTTCGTGTCGCAGATCCAGGCGATGCAGACGGCGGTTACGCGGACGGCCAGCATCTACGCGACCAACGAGGACCACACGACGGCCGCGCAGAACGCCGTCGCGAAGAACGCGGGTGTCACCACGTCGGCACCGGGGTCGACCGGCAGCCAGTACTGATGCCGGCTCGGGGAGAGTCCTACGGGGAAACGGGGAGCAAGTAGTGTCAGCCAGCACGAACTTCGAAAGCATGGAACACGCCCACCTGCGGAAGATGGTGGACAGCACGGACCCGACGACGGTCCTCAGTCGCGGCACCCAGCTGCAGTCGGCCGGGCGGGTGCTGAAGGAACTGAGCACGGCGCTCAAGTCGCATGTCGGCAACGTCACCTGGGAAGGCCCGGCTGCCGAGAGCTTCAAGACCTGGGTGAACAACCTCCAGCAGTCGGCGCAGATCATCGGTGACCACGCCACGACCGCCGGTGACGCGATGCACCAGGCCGGGGAGGCGCTCAGCACCGCCAAGGTCGCCGTGCCGGAGCCTCCGAAGACGGAGATCCAGGCGGTCAACAAGTACAACAGCCAGTCGGACCTGGTGAAGATCCCCCAACTCGCCGTCGGTCAGTCCGCCGACTCCTACATGAAGACGGTCGACCCCAAGTGGGTGACGTCGACGGAGTTCATCCAGGCCAAGGCGAAGGTCGAGAAGGAGCACCAGGAAGCCGTTCTCCAGATGGAGAAACTGGCGCAGGCGTACAGCGCGGCGACGACGACGCTGAACGGGATCCCTTCGGATGTGGTGCTGCCGGGGACGCCTGGTTCTGGCGCCGACAAAGCCGGCTCGTCGAGCGTTTCGGGCGGCAGTAGTGGCTCGGCGGGCTCTGGTGGCTCGGTTCGCAACCCCCGCTTGAGCGGCGGAAGCGTCGGCGGTGGGTCCGACCCGTCCGGTGGCGGCGGCTACGGCGGCGGAAAGGTCCTGCCCCGTGACCCGGGCTCGGACGGCCCCGGCCCGTCCAACCCGGGCAACACCCCGCCCCCGCCGCACGGTGGCGGCGGCCAGCTGCCGCCCGCGCCGCAGGACCCGGGGACCTCGACCCCGCCGTCGTACCCGTCGGACCCGGTCAACCGTCCGGGCACCGACCTCAACAGCCTGCCCACCCTGCCGACCCTGCCCACGCAGACCGGCCCGTACGGCCCCGGCGGCGGCCAGCTGCCGACGGACGGACCGACCACCCTTCCCGGCTACCCGAACGGGCCGAGTGGCCCGGGCGGCGGGCCCGGCATTCCCGGTGGCGGCCCGGTCACGGGCATCCCGGGTGGACCGGGCGGCGGCACCGTCCCGACCAAGGGCGGTGGCAGCGGGTACGTCCCGGGCAAGGGCGGCGGCCAGATCCCGGTGCGCACGACCCCGTTCGGTGGTGGCCCCGGGCAGGGGAGGAACGGGACTCCCGGCCTGCCCAGCGGGACGGTCTTCGGCGCCCGTGAGGCGGGGCCGGGCGGCGGCGGCCGGGTCGGTGGGCCCGGTGGCATGGGCGGCGGCATGCACCCCGGCATGGGCGGTGCCCACGGCGGTGCGGTCGGCGCCGGCGGAGGCTCGCGCGGCCGGGGCCTGTCCTCGACCACGGGTGGCACGGTCGGTGGCCGCAAGGGCCCGACGGCCGGTGGGGAGTTCACGCCGGGCGGTACCGGTCTGCGCAACCGTGCGGCGGGTGCCGGCGAGGGCGGCCCCCAGGCCAGGCAGAACGGCATGATGGCCCCCGGAGCGGCGGGCCACGGCGGCCGGAAGGAGCGCGACCGCCGCCAGCGGGCCGACTACCTGCACGAGGACGAGGAGACCTGGACCAGCGGTACGCCGCACAGCAATCCGGACGTGATTGAGTAGGACGGCAACGACTGCCCGGCCACTGGGCACCCCCAGTGGCCGGGCAGACTTGTTCGGGGCACGCTTCCCGGTCGACGGAGAGATTGACGAGGAGTTGTGATGGGGCGGACGAACGCGCGGGCGCGTTGGCGGGCTGCTGCTGCGGCGCTTCTGGCGGCGGGAATCGTGGTCGGCCCGGTCGCAGCACCCGCGGTTGCCGAGGACACGATCCGGCAGCAGCAGTGGCATCTGGAAGCGATGCACGCTCCGGAGATGTGGAAGGTCACCAAGGGACAGGGCATCACGGTTGCGGTGATCGACAGCGGGTTCAAGCTGGACCATCCGGACCTGGAGGGGCAGTTCCTGCCGGGCAAGGACTTCAGTGGGAGCCCCGGTGGTGTGGGGTCCTTCGCAGACGGCCATGGCACGAGCATCTCCAGCCTTATCGCTGGGACCGGTAAGGGCAATGCCGGGACCGGCGCGCTGGGAGTCTCTCCTGGCGTCAAGATCCTCCCGTTGAAGATCAATAGCGGAAAGGTTGGGTCGCTCGTTTCGACTGACTTCCTGGATCAGATCGGGCAAGGCATCGATTATGCGGTTGACCAAGGGGCGAAGGTCATCAACATCTCGCAAGGGATTGATGCGGTAACCGCTTACCCGGCAGATGTGGCGAAACTGAACGGAATCATCGCGACAGCCAGAGGTAAGGGCGTTTTGGTGTTCGCCAGCGCTGGTAATGAAGCCGAGAAGGGTAATCCGGTCGAGTACCCTGGTGCGCTCCCTGGGGTAGTCGGCATCGGAGCCTCGGATCGAAACGGCACTGTTACGGCCGAGTCTGAACGGGGTCCGCAAGTCGTATTCGTGGCGCCCGGAATGGACATGATCGCGGCTTGCACATCGTCCACGGGCTATTGCAAGAGCCATGGCACGTCGGACTCGTCCGCCGTGGTATCGGCCTCGGCGGCATTGGTGTGGGCGGCGCACCCGGACTGGACGGGGAACCAGGTACTGCGGGTCCTCATCAATACCGCGGGGAAGCCGAACGACGGGTCCAGCCGCAACGACATTGTTGGCTATGGTGCGGTGCGGCCGCGTATTGCTTTGACGGATCCGGGAGATCCTGGTCCCGCGAACGTGTCACCGCTCCCGGTTGGCACGCCTGCACCGTCGGGGGCCCCGTCGCCTTCGGCGACCGCGCCTGCTGCTGGGTCTGCGGTGCCGATCCCGGTCGAGACTCCGACCGATGTGGCCGCCGGTGCGCCGTCGGTGCAGCCGAAGGCTGAGGCGTCCTCGGGCTCCGGCAGTGCGTTGCCGATCGTGGCGGGTGTGGTGGCCGGGTTGGTGTTGGTGGCGGGAGTGGTGTTCGCGGTAGTGCGGCGTCGGAAGTCGGCCGCGCAGCCGGACGTGGCCCAGGTGCCGCCGCTGCCGTCGCAGCAGCCGATGGGGGAGATGCCGCCGGCTCCGCCGTCGTACCAGCCGCCGGTGCCGCCGGAGGACAACCCGTACGCGAGGTAGTTCACGTTGTTGGGGGAACGAGGGATGTGGGGTCGTCGGCTTGTGGCCCTGGGGGTTGTGAGCCTGGGCGTGGTGGGGAGCGCGGTGACACCGGCTGCCGCCGATGGCTCGATTCGTGCTGATCAGTGGCACCTGGACGCGATGCACGCACCTGAGGTGTGGAAGGTTTCCAGGGGCCAGGGCATCACTGTCGCGGTGATCGATGGCGGGTTCAAGCTGGACCATCCGGACCTCGTGGGACAGCTCCTCCCTGGTAAGGACTTCAGTGAGAGCCCGGGCGGCGTCGGCTCGTACGCTGACGGTCACGGTACGGCGATGGCCGGCCTCGTCGCAGGATCCGGAAAGGCCAGTGGCGGCACGGGGGCGTACGGCCTTGCTCCTGCTGCCAAGGTCCTTCCACTGAAAATCAATAACGGGTCCGTAGGGGCCGTGGTTTCGGCGGATTTTCTGGGGCAGATCGGGCAGGCTGTCACGTATGCGGTCGAGCAGGGTGCCAAGGTCGTCAATATCTCGCAGGGAATCTCTGCCGTCACCGCATCTCCTGCTGACGCGGAGAAGCTGAGCAAGACCCTGGCCTGGGCGCGGGCGAAGGGTGTGCTGGTGTTCTCCAGTGTGGGTAACTCCTACCAGTCAGGAAATCTTCTCGAGTATCCGAGCGGCCTGCCGAACGTGGTCGGGGTGGGCGCGATCGACCGCAACGCCACCGTGACTTCGGAGTCCCAGCAGGGGGCGCAGGTCATTCTCTCCGCGCCTGGTGTTGACATCGTCGAGGCATGCACCGGGAATACCGGGTATTGCAAGGGCCATGGCACATCGGACTCTTCTGCTCTGGCTTCGGCCTCGGCCGCATTGGTCTGGTCCGTGCATAAGGACTGGACCGCGAATCAGGTCCTGCGGGTCCTCATCAATACCGCGGGGAAGCCGAACGACGGTTCCGATCGCAACAACATCATTGGTTATGGCGTTGTCCGGCCGCGTATCGCGTTGACGGATCCGGGGGACCCGGGTCCGGCGGATGTTTCGCCGGTTCCGGGTGATGCGGCGACACCGTCGTCGGTTCCGTCGCCTTCGGCAACCGCCTCGGCTGCCGCATCCGCTGTTCCAGGCCAGGCCGGAAGCCCGACCGATGTGGCTGCCGGTGCGCCATCGGCGCGGCCGAAGGCTGAGGCATCGTCGGGTTCGGGCAGTGCGTTGCCGATCGTGGGGGGTGTGGCGGCCGGGTTGGTGTTGGTGGCCGGTGTGGTGTTCGCAGTGGTGCGGCGCCGGAAGCCGGCCGTACAGCCCGAGGCGGTTCGGGTGCAGTCGGAGGGCAACCCGTACGCGAGGTAGGTCACGTTGTTGGGGGAGTACGGGATGTGGGTTCGTCGGCTTGTGGCTCTGGGGGCTGTGAGCCTGTGCGTGGTGGGGACCGCGGTGACGCCGGCTGTCGCCGATGGCTCGATTCGGCAGCAGCAGTGGCACCTGGATGCGATGCATGCCCCTGAGATGTGGAAGGTCTCCACGGGGCAGGGAGTCACTGTTGCGGTGATCGACGGAGGCTTCAAGCTTGATCATCCGGACCTGGTGGGACAGTTCTTGCCGGGTAAGGATTTCAGTGGCAGCCCTGGTGGCGTCGGGCTCGACGTTGGAGGTCATGGGACACAGATGGCCAGTCTCATCGCGGGGACCGGGAAGGGCCAAGGGGGAACCGGGGCGTACGGACTGGCGCCTGGGGTTAAAATCCTGCCGCTGAAGATTGCCAACGGCTCCGAGGGGTCATCGATCTCGTCGGATTTCCTCGGCCAAATCGGTCAGGCGGTTGACTATGCGGTGGGCCAAGGCGCCAAGGTCATCAATATTTCCCAGGGCATGGCCGCGGTGCAGACTTCTTCTACAGATGTCGCCAAGCTGAACCGGATCCTTGCGAATGCGAGGGCAAAGGGGGTGCTGGTGGTCTCCAGTGTGGGAAATTCTGCGCAAGATGGAAATCTTGCGGAATATCCGGGTGCTTTGCCGAACGTTGTCGGCGTCGGAGCCATCAACCGAAGCGGCACCGTGACTGCGGAGTCCCAGACGGGGCCGCAGGTCGCACTCGTGGGGCCTGGTGAGGAAATGGTAGAGGCCTGTACGTCCGAAACCGGGTACTGCAAGAGCCACGGGACGTCGGACGCGGCAGCTCTGGTTTCCGCCTCCGCGGCACTGGTTTGGGCGGCCTACAGGGACTGGACGGCGAACCAGGTCCTGCGGGTCCTCATCAATACGGCGAGCAGGCCGAACGGGGGGACGGTTCGCACGGACGATGCCGGCTGGGGTGCGGTGCGGCCGCGTATCGCGTTGACGGATCCGGGGGATCCCGGCCCCGCCGACGTGTCGCCTCTTCCGGCTGACGCGGCTGTGCCGTCGGTGGCTCCGGTGCCGTCGGCGAGTGGGTCTGCTGCCGCCTCGGCGGTGCCGGTTCCCGTTGAGAGCCCGGCTGGTGTGCCATCGGTGCGGCCGAAGGCTGAGGTGGCGTCGGGTTCGGGCAGTGGTGCGGTGCCGGTCGTCGCGGGAGTGGTGGCCGGGTTGGTGTTGGTGGCGGGGGTGGTGTTCGCGGTGGTGCGGCGGCGGAAGTCGGCTGTGCGGCCTCGGGTGGCTCAGGTATCGCTGGTGCCGCCGCCGGACCTGCCGTCGTACCGGCCGCAGGTGCCGCCGGAAGACAACCCGTACGCGAGGTAGCCGGGTTGCCGCGGTGCCGGGCAACCGCGCAGGCGGGTCGGCAGAGGTGTGAGGGCGTCAGGTGCATCCTGGCGCCCTCGCGCACGTCGGGGGCGTGGGGCGGCGGGTGTGCGCCGGGGTCACTCGGGTGGAGGCTGGTGGGGGCGGGGTGGGGGTGGCGAGGGTGGTGGTATGGATGCGGAGGGTGCTTGGCGGGTCGGGCAGGTGCGGCGGGCGGCGGCTGCGGCGCTGATCGGGACGGCGATCGAGTTCTACGACTTCTTCATTTACGGGACGGCGGCCGCGTTGGTGTTCGGGCCGGTGTTCTTTCCCGGGTTGGGCACGGTGGGGGCGCTGTTGGCGGCGTTCTCGGTGTACGCGGTGGCGTTCCTGGCCCGGCCGGTGGGGGCGGTGGTGTTCGGGCACTTCGGGGACCGGGTGGGGCGGAAGGCGACGCTGGTGGTGTCGCTGCTGCTGATGGGGTTGGCGACGGCGGCGGTGGGGCTGTTGCCGGGGTTCGGGGCGTGGGGGTGGTGGGCGCCGGCGGTGCTGGTGGTGCTGCGGGTGTGCCAGGGCGTCGGGTTGGGCGGGGAGTGGGGCGGGGCGGCGCTGCTGATCGCGGAGAACGCGCCGGCCGGGCGGCGGGGGCGGTACGGGGGGTTCCTGCAGCTGGGGCCGACGATCGGGTTCGTGCTGGCGAACGGGGTGTTCCTGGCGCTGCAACTCGGCCTGGACGAGGGGGCGTTCCGCGCGTGGGGTTGGCGGGTGCCGTTCCTGGCCTCGTTCGTCCTGGTCGCGGTGGGGCTGTTCGTGCGGCTGCGGGTCGAGGAGTCGCCGCTGTTCCGGACGGAGGGGCGCCGGGAGCGGCTGCCGGTGCTGGAGGTGCTGCGCGGGCACTGGCGTCCGGTGCTGGCGGGCGGCGGGGCGATCACCGTGGGGTACGCGCTGTTCTACCTGACCACGACGTACACGCTGGCGTACGCGACGACCGGGCTCGGGGTGGCGAGCACGGTGGTGCTGTCGATGCTGCTGGTCGGGGCGGTGGGCATGGCCGCGACGGTGTGGTTGAGCGCCTCGCGCAGTGACCGTTGGGGGCGGCGGCGGACCTTGCGGTGGGCGACGGCTCTGGCCGCGGTCTGGTCGCCGGTGCTGTTCCCGCTGTTGGAGACGGTGAGCCGGCCGCTGATGTTCGTCGGGCTGGCGGGGGCGATGGTGGTGCTGGGCTGCATGTTCGGGCCGTTGGCGGCGTTCCTGCCGGAGCTGTTCCCGACCCGGGTGCGCTACACGGGCGCGGCGCTGACGTACAACCTGGGCGGTGTGGTCGGCGGTGCGACGACGCCGCTGGTGGCCACCCGGCTGACCGGGGCGTACGGGACGGCGCAGCCGGTGGGCTGGTACCTGGCGGTGCTGGGTGTGCTGGCCCTGGGGTGCCTGCGGATGCTGCCGGAGAACACCGGCGCGGAGCTCGGCTCGCTGGACGGTGTGGCGGGCGGGGTGACGGGCGGTGCGGCGGACGGTGCCGAACTCGGTGCGGCGGACGGCCCGGTGGACGGCGGAGGCCGCCGGGCGCCCCGGTTGGGGACGGATCCGGCGGCCTGACGAGGGGTGGGCTCAGCCGGCCAGGGCGGCGCGGCCGGCCAGCACGACGGCGGTGTGCCGGGCGACGCGGTCGCCGAGGTGCTCGGCGGTGGCGATGTCGGACTTGTGGACGGCCTCCGGGCCGGCGTCGGCCGGGGAGGACGCGGCGGCGCCGTTGGAGAAGCCGAGCCGGTTGAGGTCGTCCTCGGAGGCGGTGGTGGCGTTCCAGCCGGGCTTGAGGCCGAGGTTGACCCAGCTCATGCCGTGCTGGGCGGCGAGGGTCTGGAAGAAGAAGAGGGTGCCCGCCTTGTCGCCGCTCTTGGAGGCGGAGTTGGTGAAGCCGGCCGCGACCTTGTCTTTCCAGGAGTCGGAGAACCAGCGCTTGCTGGTGGCCTCGGCGAAGACGTGGAAGGCGCCGGAGGCGGTGCCCATGTAGGTGGGGGAGCCGAAGACGATCGCGTCGGCGGCGTCCAGCTGGGCCCACTGCTCCTCGGTGATGGTGTCGACGGCGATCGTGACGACCTCGGCACCCGCGGCGGCGGCGCCACGGGCGACGGCCTCGGCGATCACGGCGGTGTGGCCGTAGCCGGAGTGGTAGGCGAGGGCGACGGTCGGACGGACGGCGGTCATGCGGCGCTCCAGGGGACGGGTGCGGGCCGGCGCGGTGGCCGGCGGGCAGGCGTGGGGACGGGACGGGGCGGGCGCACCGCGGTGGCGGCGGGCCCCGGCTCCGTTGGTCTCCAATATAGACTAGGTCTCCATTGGTTACCAAGGGTGGATTGGAGACCGCGGGGCTACCCTGGACGCATGACGACGGAGCAAGCGGCCCGGACCCGGACCGGACAACCCGCGGAGCAGGACGCGAAGGACGTGCGGACCGCGCAGGAAGCACGGGACGCGAAGGAAGCGCGGGACGCGCGGGGGGAGTCGGACGGACCGGACGAGCCGGAGTACGACGTGTTCGCCCAGCTCTGTCCCAGCCGCGCGGTCTTCGCCGAGCTGGCCGACAAGTGGTCGATGCTGATCCTGATGAGCCTCCTCGGCTGCGGGCCGCAGCGCTTCTCCGAACTCCAGCGCGGGGTCGGCGGGGTCAGCCGCAAGATGCTCACCCAGTCGCTGCGCAACCTGGAGCGCAGCGGGCTGGTGCTCCGTACGGTCTTCCCGGAGACGCCGCCGCGGGTGGTCTACGACCTGCTGCCGCTCGGTCGCGAACTGGCCGAGCTGCTCGCGCCGGTCGGCCGGTGGACGGAGCACCGCGCCAGGCGGATGGTGGCGGCCCGCGAGGAGTTCGACGCGGTGCACGGCGAGGACTGAGCCGGCGCGTGGCGACGGCTGGGAGGGCCGGTGCGGCGAGGTTCGGGCCGGCCGGCGGCGGGGGCCGGAGGCCGATTTCCCTTCCGGGCCCGGAGCCGTGTAATGTCTTCCTTGTTCGACCGGCCCGGTGAAAAGCCCGGCAAGCCCCTATAGCTCAGTCGGTAGAGCGTCTCCATGGTAAGGAGAAGGTCTGCGGTTCGATTCCGCATGGGGGCTCCACTGAAAGACCCTCGCCTCACGGCGGGGGTCTTTCGCGTTTCCCGACCGGTTCCGCGGCCCGACACGCCACGGCCTAGCGGGTCGGGTACGGAATGCGCTGTGATGGTGCGTCATCGGCCGCCCGCCCGAGGGGTGCGGGCGCGAGCCGAACCCCGACCGGGAGGGTGTCATGGGTGTTCGACTCGTCGTGGTGGACGACCACCGGCTGCTGGCCGAAGCGCTGGCCACCGCACTTCAGCTGCGCGGCCACCGGGTGCTGGCGGTCGGCTCCCCGGCCGGTGTCGCCGCCGACCTGGTGGTCGGGCGGCGGCCCGAGGTGTGTCTGCTGGGGGTGGCCGCGCCGGGGGAGTCGGGTGCCTTCGACGGGCTGCGCCGGATCCGTCGGGAGCGCCCCGAGGTGGCCGTGATCGTGCTCGGTCCGGTGGGCGAACTGCGCGGAGTGGCAGGGGCGTTCGCGGCCGGCGCGGCCGGGTACGTGCCCAGCGACGAGCGGATCGAGGTGGTCGAGCGGGCCATCGGGCGGGCGCGCGCGGGCGAGGCCGCGGTCGCGGTGGACATCCTGCGCGGTGCCTTCGACCAACTGCTGCGCCCGGCGGCCGAACCGGACGACGAGGCCGTCCGGCTGCTGCGGCTGCTGACCCGCCGTGAGGTGCAGGTGCTGGCCCGGATCGCGGACGGCGAGGACACCGCGGCGATCGCCGCCGGGATGCGGATCGCCGCCAGCACCGCCCGGACGCACGTCCAGCGGGTGCTGATGAAGCTCGGCGCGCGGACCCGGCTGGAGGCGGCCGCGGTGGCGGCGCGCACCGGTCTGCTGGAGCGGATGGCCGGCGGCTGAGGAGTTGGTGAGAAGGCTGGAAGCAGTCGTCCGGGTGGCGCGGAGCACCCCGGTGGGATTGGGAGAATGACCCCAGTCGTACGGATTCCGTCGACGGCTTCCGCCCGACCGGGCGGACCGTCGTTCGCTGGAGGTCGCAACATGAGTAAGTACCTGGTCACGGGTGGCGCCGGCTACGTCGGCAGTGTGGTCGCCGCCCACCTGCTGGAGGCGGGGCACCGGGTGACCGTCCTGGACGACCTCTCCACCGGTTTCCGCGAGGGCGTCCCGGCCGGTGCCGAGTTCGTCGAGGGCCGGATCCAGGAGGCCGACAAGGTGCTGGACGGCTCCTTCGACGGCGTGCTGCACTTCGCCGCCTCCTCGCAGGTCGGCGAGTCGGTCGCGGACCCGGAGAAGTACTGGCGCAACAACGTGGCCGGCTCGCTGGAGCTGATCAGCGCGATGCGCGCGGCGGGCGTGCGCAAGCTGGTGTTCTCCTCCACCGCCGCGACCTACGGCGAGCCGGAGGCCGTGCCGATCGCCGAGACCGCCCGCACCGCGCCGACCAACACCTACGGCGCCACCAAGCTCGCGGTGGACCACCTGATCACCAGTGAGGCCGTCGCGCACGGCCTGGCCGCCGTCTCGCTGCGCTACTTCAACGTGGCCGGTGCGTACGGGTCCTACGGTGAGCGGCACGACCCCGAGTCGCACCTGATCCCGCTGGTCTTCCAGGCCGCGCTGGGGCAGCGTCCGCACATCGCGGTGTACGGCGACGACTACCCGACCCCGGACGGCACCTGCGTCCGCGACTACATCCACGTCGCGGACCTGGCCGAGGCGCACCTGCTGGCGCTGGACGCGGCGAAGCCGGGCGAGCACCTGATCTGCAACCTGGGCAACGGCAGCGGCTTCTCGGTGCGCGAGGTGATCGAGTCGGTCAAGCGCGTCACCGGCCGGGAGATCCCGGTGCAGGTCGCGGGCCGCCGGGCCGGCGACCCGGCGGTGCTGGTGGCCTCGGCCGCCCGCGCCCACGAGACGCTGGGCTGGACCCCGCGCCGCCCGAACCTGGACGAGATCGTCGCCGACGCCTGGACGTTCGCCCTGGCGAAGAACGGCCGGTGAGAAAAGGCCGGTGAGCAACGGCCGGTGAGCAGTGGTGGAGTGGGGGTCGGACGGTCCAAGTCCGGCCACTCACGCACCTTCTGACGAAACTTCACCGAATCGCCACGAGCGCGTATCCCGCCCCGTACGCTGAGTGCGGTACCGGTGGGGGCCGGCGCCCATTCGGCCTCACCGGCCACCGGTGGGCGGGCGGAACGGCGGGTCCGGAACGCGGATGCCGGGCCGGTCCCCGCCCCCGGGCTCGGGCGGTGCGAGCAGGGGGAGGGACGATGGGGCGGATTCGCGTCCTGGTGGTCGACGACCACCGGATCTTCGCCGAGGCACTGGCCGCGGCGCTGGCCGCCGAGCCGGACGTGGAGGTGGGGGCGGCCGGCAGTGCCGCCGCCGCCGAGCGGGCCTTGGAGCGGGCGGCCGGCGAGGGCCGGTCCTACGACGTGGCGTTGATCGACGCCGACCTGGGCGTCGAGCCGGTCGGGACGGTCGGTGCGGCCGGGACGATCGGGACTGGCGGCCAGGTAGGCGTGCCGGGAGCGCAGGCGGTCGGCGGAGTGCCGGCCCGCCGTCGGCCCGGCGCGGAGTACGGCGACGAGGCCCGGCGCGGCCGCGGTGCCCCGCCCGTGCCGCAGCCGCGCCGGCCGGCCGTACCGGTGGGGGTGCCGGTTCCGCTGTCGGGCGGGCTGCCGACCGGGGTGCGGGCCGCGGTGGACCCGCTGCGGGGCGATCAGTTCAGACCCGCCGCCCCACCACCGGACGGCATCACCCTGCTCGCCCGGCTCCGCCGCGCCCACCCCGGGCTGCGCGCCGTCGTCCTGGCCACCGCCGACGACCCGCACCGCGCCGCCCGCGCCCTGCACGCGGGCGCCACCGGCTGGGTGGCCAAGGAGAGTTCACTGGCCCGGCTGCTGGCGGTGGTCCGGGGGGTGCTGCGGGACGAGACGCACCTGCCGCCCGCGCTGCTCACCGGGGTGATCCGCGAGCTCACCACCGCCCGGCGGGACCGCACCGAGAGCGAGCGGCTGGTGGACACCCTGACGCCGCGGGAGAAGCAGATCCTGCGCTGTATGGTCGCGGGCCTCGGCCGGCAGGCCGTCGCGGAGCGGCTCTACCTGTCGCCGCACACCGTCCGGACGCACATGCAGAACGTGCTGGGAAAGCTCGGGGTGCACTCCACGCTGGCGGCCGTCGCGGTCGCCCGCCGGGCCGGGGTCAGCCCGGCCGAGCCGGCCGCGCCGCCGCCGTCCCCGGTGGTCGGCACCGTCGAACGGCCCTGACCCGCAAGCCCGGGCCCGGAGCCGTCAGCCGGGGATGTTGTCGAACGGGGCGACCAGCACGCGCAGCAGCGCGGCGAGTTCGGTCTGCTGGCCGGAGGTGAGCTGGGCGAGCAGTTCGCGTTCGTGCGCGAGCAGTCCGGCGAGCGCCTGGTCGGCGCGGTCGCGGCCGTCGTCGGTGAGCCTGACCAGCACGCCGCGACGGTCGTCCGGGTCGGGCAGGCGCTTGACCAGGCCCTTGCCGGTGAGGCGGTCGATCCGGTTGGTCATGGTGCCGGAGGTGACCAGGGTCTGGGTGAGCAGCTGGCCTGGGGAGAGCTGGTACGGGGAGCCGGCCCGCCGCAGGGCGGTCAGGACGTCGAACTCCCAGGGCTCCAGCCCGTGCTCGGCGAAGGCGGTGCGGCGGGCGCGGTCCAGGTGCCGGGCGAGCCGGCTGACCCGGCTGAGCACCTCCAGCGGCTCCACGTCGAGGTCGGGGCGCTCCCGGCGCCACGCTGCGACCAGCCTGTCGACCTCGTCCTCCATGACGATCAGTGTATCGGTGGATGTGTCGATGTGAAGTCTCTTGACATCGAGAAATGTGCCAGCAAGGCTAACGCTAGATATCTTGATATCGAGATACCTGCGAGGTGAACCATGACCACCCCCGTCTGGGACCCGGAGCAGTACCTGCGCTTCGCCGACGAACGCAACCGTCCGCTGCGCGAACTGCTCGCCCGCGTCCCCGCCCTCCCACACCCCGGTGCCGAGGTGATCCTGGACATCGGCTGCGGCCCCGGCAACTCCACCGCCGCGCTGCGCGAGCGCTGGCCGACCGCCCGCCTCACCGGCGTCGACAACTCCGCCCCGATGCTGGCCACCGCCCGTACCGGGGGCGAGCCCACGGCCGAGTACCTGCTCGCCGACGCCCGCGAGTACGACCCGGCCCCGGCCGGGCCCGACCTGATCGTCTCCAACGCCACCCTCCAGTGGGTGGACGGGCACCTGGCGCTGCTGCCGCGCTGGGCGGCGGCCCTCGAACCTGGTGGGGTGCTCGCCTTCCAGGTGCCCGGCAACTTCGACGCCCCCAGCCACACCCTGCTCGCCGACCTGCGCCGCAGCGCCCGCTGGCGGGGCCTGCTCGGCGAGGAGGCCGTCCGGGCCGGCGTCCACCCGCCCGAGCGCTACCTCGACGCCCTGGTCGCCGCCGACTGCCTGCCGGACGTCTGGGAGACCACCTACCGCACCCTGCTGCCGGGGCCGGACCCGGTGCTGGAGTGGGTCAAGGGCACCGCGCTGCGCCCGGTCCTCACCCGGCTCGCCGACCCGGCCGACCGGGCCGCCTTCCTGGCCGAGTACGGGCGGCTGCTGCGCGAGGCCTACCCGGCCGGGCCGCACGGGACGGTCTTCCCGTTCCGGCGGATCTTCGCCGTGGGGACCAGGCGGCCGCGGGGGTGAGACGGCCGTACGGGTGAGGCGGCCGCGGAGGTGAGAAGGCCGCGGGGGCGGCCCGGCCGGTCAGCCCTTGCGCTCGCCGACCAGCCGCGGGTGCCGCTCCAGGCCCTCCAGCCCGTGCCAGGCGAGGTTCACCAGGTGCGCCGCCACCGTCGCCTTGTCCGGCTTGCGGACCTCCAGCCACCACTGCCCGGTCAGCGCGACCATCCCGACCAGCATCTGCGAGTACATCGGGGCCAGCCGGGCGTCGAAGCCGCGGGACTTGAACTCCAGGCCCAGGATGTCCTCGACCTGCGTGGCGATGTCGCTGATCAGCGAGGCGAAGGTGCCGGTCGACTGGGCCACCGGGGAGTCCCGGACCAGGATCCGGAAGCCGTCCGTCGAGGTGTCGATGTAGTCCATCAGCGCGAAGGCGGCCTGTTCCAGCAGTTCGCGCGAGTGCCCGCCGGTCAGGGCCCCGGTGACCATGTCCAGCAGCAGCTGCATCTCGCGGTCGACGACCACCGCGTACAGCCCCTCCTTGCCGCCGAAGTGCTCGTACACCACGGGCTTCGACACCCCGGCGCGCTCGGCGATCTCCTCCACCGAGGTGCCGTCGTAGCCGCGCTCGGCGAAGACCGTCCGGCCGATCTCCAGCAGCTGCTCGCGCCGCTGCTTGCCGGTCATCCGGACCCGGCCGCCCCGGCGGCGGGCCGTCGGGGCCGGGCCGCCGCCGGCGCCCCGGTCCGGACCTCCGTCGTCGGTGCCGGCCGCCGGTGCGGCGGCCCGCGGACGGGCCTGCGCCGTGGCGGGCGCCGCGTCCGTCCGCGTGCCGTGGTGACCGCCCCTGCTGTCTGCGCTGCTCCCGTTCACCCCTACATCATGCTGGAAGCGCCGCCTCATGCGGCGCGGCGGGCGGCGATCCGCTGCGCGTCCGGCCAGCGGACGTCCCGGACCCAGCCGGCCAGCTCGAACCAGCGGATCAGCCGGGCCGAGGAGTCGATCTGCCCGCGGAGCACCCCGTGCCGGGCCGAGGTCGGGTCGGCGTGGTGCAGGTTGTGCCAGGACTCCCCGCAGGAGAGCACGGCCAGCCACCAGACGTTGCCGGAGCGGTCCCGGGAGCGGAACGGGCGCCGGCCGACGGCGTGGCAGATCGAGTTGATCGACCAGGTGACGTGGTGCAGCAGGGCCACCCGGACCAGCGAACCCCAGAAGAAGGCGGACAGCGCGCCCTCCCAGGACAGGCTCACCAGGCCGCCGATCAGCGCGGGCAGCAGCAGCGAGATGGTGGTCCAGAGCCAGAACAGCCGGGAGATCCGCCGCAGGGCCGGGTCGCGCACCAGGTCCGGGGCGTACGTGAGCTGCGGGGTCTGCTCCTCGTCGAACATCCAGCCCATGTGGGCCCACCAGAGGCCCTTCATCAGCGCCGGGACGCTCTCCCCGTAGCGCCACGGCGAGTGCGGGTCGCCGTCCTTGTCGCTGAACCGGTGGTGCTTGCGGTGGTCGGCCACCCAGCGCACCAGCGGGCCCTCGACGGCGAGGCTCCCGGCGATCGCCAGCGCCAGGCGCATCGGGCGGCCGGCCTTGAAGGCGCCGTGGGTGAAGTAGCGGTGGTAGCCGATGGTGATGCCGTGGCAGGTGAGGTAGTACATGCCGACGGTGATGGCGAGGTCCGTCCAGCCCAGCCCCCGGCCCCAGGCCACCGGGACGGCGGCGACCAGGGCGGCGAACGGCACGAGGATGAACAGGGAGAGCGCGATCCGCTCGGCCGGGCCCTGCTTCTCGCCGCCGCGGGTGGCGGACAGCCGGGTGGCGGCGGTGTCGGAGTCGCCGGTCCCGGCGGTCTGGTCGGCGGTCTCCACGGCGTCGTCGGTCTCCACGGGTGCGGCGGGGTCGGTGGGTTCGGCGGGTTCGGGGTCGGGAGACGGAGTGCGGGACGCGGCGTTCCCCGCGCGCGCCTCGCCTGCCTGGATGGTCATGGGCGTCCCTTGTGCGGCGTCCCGGAACGGGAGCGAAGCGGAGCTACGTTGGCGTAACCTACGGCATCGTAGGTTGCGCTCCGTGTCCAGGGGAACACACCGCCGCGCGGCGCTTGAGTGAATTCACCCGACTGGATGGATGAACCGGGGGGCCGGCGGGTTCGGCCGCCGGGGCTGGAATCCGGGCCGTGGATCGGTCAAGTCGATACCCACGGCAGGGCCCTCTCGGGTAGGGTCTGACACGACTGTCCGCCGTGGTGTAATGGCAGCACAGGGCCCTTTGGAGGCCTTTGTCTGGGTTCGAATCCTAGCGGCGGAGCCTCTGCACGCCTCGGGTTCGGGCGTTATCCGTGGCGCCGGTATTGTCGGTGCTGCTCGGCGGACTGTGCGAATGGCGACCGGCCTGGGTCCGGGCCGGGCCTGCTCTGCCCTCTCTGTGAACCTACCGAGGAGCCTCCCCGCATGGGTGCCAATTCGCTTGCCGCCGTTGTCGTGCTCGCCGCCGGTGGCGGGACCCGGATGAAGTCGAACAAGCTGCCCAAGGTGCTGCACGAGGTGTGCGGCCGCTCGTTGGTGGGTCACGCGGTCTCGGCGGCCCGGGAACTGACGCCCGGCCAGCTGGTCGTCGTGGTCGGCCACCAGCGCGAGCTGGTCGTGGCGCACCTGACGGAGCACTACCCGGCCACCCGCACCGCGGTGCAGGCGGAGCAGAACGGCACCGGGCACGCGGTGCGCACCGCGCTGGAGTCGCTGGCCGCCGACGGCGCCGTGCTGGACGGCACCGTGATCGTCACCGCCGGCGACTCGCCGCTGCTGACCGGGGAGACCCTGCGCCGGCTGGCCGACGCGCACACCGCCCAGCAGAACGGCGTCACCGTGCTGACCGCCGTCGTCCCGGAGCCCTTCGGCTACGGCCGCATCCTGCGGGACGAGGACGGCACCGTCGCCGCGATCGTCGAGGAGCGCGACGCCAGCGCCACCCAGCGCGCGATCACCGAGATCAACTCCGGCGTCTTCGCCTTCGACGCCAAGCTGCTCACCGCGGCGCTGGGCGAGCTCACCACGGACAACTCGCAGGGCGAGGAGTACCTGACCGACACCCTGGAGATCCTGCGCACGGCGGGCCACCGGGTCGGCGCCGTGGTGGCCGAGGACCACCGGGACATCCTGGGCATCAACGACCGGGTCCAGCTGGCGCAGGCCCGCCGGCTGCTGAACGACCGCCTGCTGGAGCGGGCGATGCGCGAGGGTGTCACCGTGGTGGACCCGGCGACCACCTGGTTCGACGTGCAGGTCACGTACGAGCCGGACGCCGTGGTGCTGCCGAACACCCAGCTCCAGGGCGCCACGCACCTGGGCGAGGGCTGCGAGGTCGGCCCGAACTCGACCCTCAAGGACACCCTGGTCGGTGTCGGCGCCCGGGTGAGCAACACCACGGCCGACCGCGCCGAGATCGGCGAGCTGGCCACCGCCGGCCCGTACGCCTACCTGCGGCCGGGCGCCCGGCTGGGCCGCAAGGCGAAGGTCGGCACCTACGTCGAGGTGAAGAACTCCGAGCTGGGCGAGGGCGCCAAGGTGCCGCACCTGTCCTACATCGGCGACGCCACGATCGGCGAGGGCACCAACATCGGCGCGGCCTCCGTCACCGTGAACTACGACGGCGTGAACAAGCACCGCACGGTCATCGGCGCGCACTGCCGCACCGGCTCGGACAACATGTTCATCGCCCCGGTCACCGTCGGTGACGGCGCCTACACCGGCGCCGGCTCGGTGATCACCAACGACGTCCCGGCCGGGGCGCTCGGTGTGAACCGGGCCACGCAGCGCAACATCGAGGGCTGGGTCGAGCGCAAGCGCCCCGGGACGGTGTCCGCGCAGGCCGCGAAGGCGGCGGCGGACGGGGCCGAGCAGGCCTGAGCGGGCGGGCCGGGGCCGGGGGACGGTCCCGAGGCGGACGGTTTCTGCGCGGGCGCGTAACCTTGGGGACATACGTGCGCCACAGGGCTTACCGCCCGTGTCCAGGCGTACCGACAATTCCCCAACCCGTACCGCGAGCGGGCCCTGCCTGCCCGCCACCGGGTCGAGGGTTCAGCGTTCGCAACGCGAGGAGACGGTGCAGTGAGCGGGATCACGACGTCGGGTGAGAAGAAGCTGAAGCTCTTCTCCGGCCGTGCCCACCCGGAGCTGGCGAAGGAGGTGGCCGAGGCGCTCGGGACCGAGCTGGTCCCCACCAAGGCCCTGGACTTCGCCAACGGCGAGATCTACGTCCGCTTCCTGGACTCCGCGCGCGGCGCGGACTGCTTCGTGATGCAGAGCCACACGGCTCCCATCAACCAGTGGATCATGGAACAGCTGATCATGATCGATGCTCTGAAGCGGGCCTCCGCCAAGAGCATCACCGCGATCCTGCCGTTCTACGGGTACGCCCGCCAGGACAAGAAGCACCTCGGCCGCGAGCCCATCTCGGCCCGCCTGGTCGCCGACCTGCTGCGCCAGGCCGGCGCCGACCGCCTGATGGCCGTGGACCTGCACACCGCGCAGATCCAGGGCTTCTTCGACGGCCCGGTGGACCACCTGTTCGCGCTGCCGCTGCTGGCCGACTACATCGGCGGGAAGGTCGACCGCGACAAGCTGACGGTCGTCTCCCCGGACGCCGGCCGCGTGAAGGTCGCCGACCAGTGGTGCGACCGGCTGGACGCCCCGCTGGCGATCATCCACAAGCGCCGCGACATCACCCAGGCCAACACCATCCTGTCGGCCGACGTCGTCGGTGACGTCAAGGGCCGGGTCTGCGTGCTGGTCGACGACATGATCGACACCGCCGGCACCATCTGCGCCGCGGCCGACGCGCTGTTCGACAACGGCGCCGCGGACGTCGTGGTGGCCGCCACCCACGGTGTGCTCTCCGGCCCGGCCGCGGACCGGCTGAAGAACTCGCGGGTGAGCGAGTTCGTGTTCACCAACACGCTGCCCACCCCGGCCTCGATCCAGCTGGACAAGATCACCACGCTGTCCATCGCCCCGTCGATCGCCGCCGCGATCCGCGAGGTCTTCGAGGAGGGCTCCGTGACCAGCCTCTTCGAGGGCGTGCACTGACGAAGGCCCGTGCAGGCGGCCCCGGTCCGGTCGGACCGGGGCCGCCGCCGATTTCGCGGGAGGCCGCTCGTGCGGTTAGACTCGTGAAACTGCTCGGCGAGGGATGCCGTGCGCCTGCTTGCCGGGTGCCCGCTCCGTGATCGACGCGCTGCCGGTGCCGGACTCCCGTCCACCGGCAGGCCGTTGCCGCCGAGTGACCCCCGAACGTACTGAGGGTGTGGTCCCGGCGGTTTTCGCATTGCCTGCACCCCCGCGCCATTTCCACGAGGAGTGCAGTCGTGTCCGAGATCCGTATTGCCGCTGAGACCCGTTCCGAGTTCGGCAAGGGTGCCGCCCGTCGCGCCCGCCGCGCCGGCTTCGTCCCCGGTGTCGTCTACGGCCACGGCCACGCCCCGGTTCACCTGAACCTGCCCGGCCACGACCTGATGATGGCCCTGAAGACCCCGAACGCCCTGCTGGTCGTCCCGATCGAGGGCAAGGACGAGTACGTCCTGCCGAAGGCCGTCCAGCGCGAGGCCATCAAGCGCACCATCGAGCACGTCGACCTGCTGCTGGTCAAGCGCGGCGAGAAGGTCACCGTCGAGATCCCGGTCCACACCGAGGGCGAGCTGGCCGCCGGCGGCAACCTGCTGGAGCACGTCCTGAACGCGCTCCCGATCGAGGCCGAGGCCACCCACCTGCCCGAGTCGGTCACCGTCTCGGTCGAGGGCCTGGAGGCCGGCGCGGCCATCCACGCCAAGGACATCGTCCTGCCGGCCGGCGTCACCCTGGCCGTCGACGCCGACGCCGTCGTGCTGCAGGTCATCGGCGCCCAGGCCGCCCCGGCCGAGGACGAGGCCGCCGAGGCCGAGGGCACCGAGGCCTGAGCCTCGCCCCGTTAGTCGGACCGCTGCCCCGGTCGCTCCCGTCGGAGCGCCCGGGGCAGCGGCGTGTCCGGGATGATGACGACGAGCGCGAAGGAGAGGAAGGACGGCATGGCGGACGAGTACGAGGGCCCGTGGCTGGTGGTCGGGCTGGGCAACCCCGGGGAGCAGTACGCCCGGAACCGGCACAACATCGGCTTCATGGTGGTGGACCTGCTGGCGCAGCGGATGGGTGCCAGGTTCAAGGCGCACAAGAGCCGGGCGCAGGTGGCCGAGGGACGGCTGGCGGGCAGGCGGGTGGTGCTGGCCAAGCCGATGTCCTTCATGAACCTCTCCGGCGGGCCGGTGACGGCGCTGCGCGACTTCTACAAGGCGCCGGCCTCGGCGCTGGTCGCCGTCCACGACGAGCTGGACATCGACTACGCGACGCTGCGGCTGAAGCTGGGCGGCGGCGACAACGGCCACAACGGGCTGAAGTCGATCACCAAGTCGCTGGGCCCGGACTACCACCGGGTGCGCTGCGGGATCGGCCGTCCGCCGGGCCGGATGGAGGTCGCGGACTTCGTGCTGAAGGACTTCTCCGCGACCGAGCGCAAGGAGCTGGAGTGGTTCGTGGACCGCTCGGCGGACGCGGTGGAGGCGCTGCTGTCCGAGGGGCTGGAGCGGGCCCAGGGGACGTACAACTCCTGAGCCTCCTGACCGTCCGTCAGGACCCTGTGCGGGGTACGCAACGGTCGTACAACGCTTGACCCGTCAAACCTGAATCGGTGTGAGAAACCTGTGCGGGATCGGATAGCGTCGGCCTGGTACGCGAACGAGTCCTGGGGAGTTCTCGATGCGGGAATTGCGTCCGGACCGCCGAGTGCGGTGGAGCCGGGGGGTCGAGCTGAGGCGGCTCGGCCGGCGGGTCGGTACGGCCGGTGCACTGGGGGTGGCCGGCGTCCTGCTGTCGGGCGGTGCGGTGGCGCACGCGGAGCCGGTCGCCGAGTCGGACCCGGCGGTCTCCCCGGAGCCGGCGGCGGCGCAGTTCGGCCCGGTGCTCGGTGACTCGATGGGCCCCGACGCGGGGCTGCTGGCGGTCGGCGGCGGCCTGGTGGTGGCGGCCGGCGGCGCGGCGCTGTGGCTGAAGCGCAAGCGCGCGGGCGAGACCGCGGAGTAGGAACCTCACGGCCGAGGGCCGGTGTCCCCGACGGGACACCGGCCCTCGGCCGTTCTCGGGCCGGCCGTCAGCCGGTGTTGCGCAGGCCGGCGGCGATGCCGTTGACGGTCAGCAGCAGCGCGCGGGCGCGCAGCGGGTCGTCCTGGCGCCCGGCCGAGAGCTCCTCGCGCTGGCGGCGCAGCAGCGCGACCTGGAGGTAGGAGATCGGGTCGAGGTAGGCGTCGCGGACGGCGAAGGTCTGCTTCAACACCGGGTTGTGCTCCAGCAGTTCGCTCTCGCCGGTGAGCCGGAGCACCTCGCGCAGGGTGAGCGCGTGCTCGGCCTTGATCTCGTCGAAGACGTGGTGCAGCTCGCCGGGCACCAGCTGCTCGACGTAGTGGCGGGCGATCCGCAGGTCGGTCTTGGCCAGCGTCATGGCGACGTTGGACAGGAAGTTGCGGAAGAAGTGCCACTCGCCGTACATCTCGTCCAGCACGTCGCCGAGGCCGGCCGCGCGGGCGGCGGCGAGGCCGGAGCCGACGCCGTACCAGCCGGGGACGATCTGCCGGGACTGGGTCCAGCCGAACACCCACGGGATGGCCCGCAGGCCGTCCAGGCCGGCGCCGGAGTCGGGGCGGCGGGACGGGCGGGAGCCCAGGTGCAGCGAGGCGAGCTGGTCGACCGGGGTGGAGGCGAAGAAGTACTTCGGCAGGTCCTCCTGCTCGACCAGGCCGCGGTAGGCGGTGTGGGCGGCCTCGGAGACCTGGTCCATCGCGGCGTCCCAGCGGGCCAGCGACTCGGGGGCCTGGCGCGGGGCGGTGTGCAGCGCGGAGGCGGAGAGCGTGGCGGAGAGGGTCAGCTCCAGGTTCTCCCGGGCCAGCGAGGGGAGCAGGTACTTGTCGGAGATGACCTCGCCCTGCTCGGTGACCTTGATCTCGCCCTCCAGGGTGCCCCAGGGCTGGGCCAGGATGGCCTCGTGCGAGGGGCCGCCGCCGCGGCCGACGGTGCCGCCGCGGCCGTGGAACAGGCGCAGCCGGATGCCGTAGCGGTGGGCGACGTCGCGCAGCCGGCGCTGGGCGCGGTGGATCTCCCACTGGGAGGTGGTGATGCCGCCGAACTTGGAGGAGTCGGAGTAGCCGAGCATGACCTCCTGGACGTCGCCGCGCAGCGAGACGAGCAGGCGGTAGGACGGGTCGGAGAGCATCTCGTCGAGGATGCGGTCGGCCTGCTGGAGCTCGTCGGTGGTCTCCAGCAGCGGCACGATGCCGATCTTGGCGATGCCGGCGTGCAGGTCGATCAGGCCGGCCTCGCGGGCCAGCACGGTGGCGGCGAAGACGTCGTCGGCGCCCTGGCACATCGAGATGATGTAGCTCTCGACGATCTCGTCGCCGAAGCGCTCGAAGCCCTGGCGGACGGTGTTGAAGACGCCGAGGGTCTTGGTGCCGGCCTCGTCCAGCGGGGCCGGGGTGGGGGCGAGCGGGCGGCGCGAGCGGAGCTCCTTGGCGAGCAGCTTCTGCCGGTACTCGCGGGGCATGTCGGCGTAGCGCCAGGCCTCCTCGCCGAGCCGGTCGAAGAGCTGGCCGAGGGCGTGGTGGTGGGCCTCGGCGTGCTCGCGCACGTCCATGGTGGCGAGCTGGAGGCCGAAGGCCTCGACGGTGCGGATGGCGCGGGCGAGGCGGCCGTCGGCGATGAGCTCGCCGCGGTGGGAGCGCAGCGAGTCCTGGATCAGCCGCAGGTCGGCGATCAGCTCGCGGGTGCCGAGGTAGTCGCGGCCCTCGACGTGCGGGGTGCCGCCGGCCAGCCGCTCGCGGGTGTTCTCCAGCTTGAGCCGGATGCAGGTGGCCTTGAGGCGGTAGGGCTCCTCGGCGTTCATCCGCTTGTAGCGCGGGCTGAGTTCGGGGAGCAGGTGCAGGTCGGTGTTGAGCGAGGCGAGCAGCTCGACCGAGGCGCCGGCCAGTCGCTCGGAGGTGGAGAGCGTGTTGCGCAGGTCGTCGATCGCGGCGAGCGCGTCCTTGATGCCGTACTCGTGCTGGAGGTTGAGGACGTCCCAGGTGACCTGCGGGGTGACGTTGGGGTTGCCGTCGCGGTCGCCGCCGATCCAGGTGCCGAAGGTGAGCGGGCGCACGCCGTCGGGCAGGCTCAGGCCGACCCGGGCGAGCTCCTCGTGCAGCTCCTCCAGGACCTCGGGGACGGCCTCGCGGTAGAGCTCGTCCAGGTAGTAGACGGCGTTGCGGGCCTCGTCGGTGGGCTCGGGGCGGGCGATGCGCAGCTCGTCGGTCTGCCAGAGCAGGTCGATGACCTCGGCCAGGCGGCGGTCGGCGGAGCGCTTGGCGCTGCTGGTGCGGGCCTGGTCGGCGGCGGCCAGGCCGGAGGTGACCTCGTCGCGGTGGATGCGGTCGAGGAGTTCGCCGATCCGGCGCAGCTTGTTGAGGACGCTGCGGCGGGCGGCCTCGGTGGGGTGCGCGGTGAAGACCGGGCGCACCGCGAGGTGGGCCAGGGTGTCCTGGAGGTGCTTGGCGTCGGCCTCGGCGAGCAGGTCGGCGGTCTGCGCGAGCAGCGAGCCCTCGCGGGCGCGGCGGGTGGCGAACTCGCGGCCGCGGTGCACCTGCTCGGTGACGTTGGCGAGGTGGAAGTAGGTGGAGAACGCCCGGACCAGCTTCGCGGCGGTGTCCAGGTCGATGTCGGAGAGGAGTTCGGCGGTGGCCTCGCCGTCGGTGCGGCTCAGCAGGCGGACCTGTTCGACCAGGCCCAGCAGCTGGGGGCCCTCCTGGCGGACCAGCGTCTCGCCGAGCAGGTCGCCGAGGCGGCGGATGTCCGCACGCAGGGCGGCGTTGTCGGGATCGGCGACGACGGGCGTGGGGCTGTCCGCCGGGGTGGGGACCGGAGCGGTCACGGCTGTCTCCCTGTGGTGGTGGGGTTCGGCAACGGCTCATCGTCACAGGTCCACACGCGTGTGGCGGGTGTGACGCGTGCGGACCGCGCTGTCCGACGCGACCAGCATAGGTGTCGGGGAGGGTGCTGTCCGCGACGTGGCCGGATGGCGGACAGGGCTGCCGAAAACCACCTGTGGTCTGGACCACTTGACGGCCTAGGGGGGTGTACGGGGAGATCCCGGTGGGGAGGGGAGGGGGTTGCCGCTTACGCTGTGGGGCATGAGCAACTCGCCTGGGGAGCGCGTGCCGGTCCGGTCGTTCTTGTGGTGGAAGCGGCCGCGCAGCGCTTTCCTGGACATCGGGCTGGCGTTGCTCGCCGCCGTCGAGTGCGCGGCCAGCACGATCGCCTTCCTCTCCGCCCGGATCCACGTCAGCACCGCGGGAGCGGTCGGGATAGCCGTGCTCGGCACGCTGGCCGGCGGCTCCCTGGTGGTGCGCCGGCGCTGGCCGGCCGTCCCGGTGCTGGTGACGCTGCTGGTGATGCCCGGAATGCTGGGCGTGGTGCTGCTGGTGGTGGCGCTGTACACGCTGGCGTCGACCTGGGAGTGGCCCTCGCGGCGCCGCCGGGTGGTCGCGCTGTCCGCGCTGGCCTTCGCCGAGGCGGCCGCCGTGATGGCGGTGTCGCTGATGACGCCCGGGGACGGGCCGGTGGACCCGCCGCCGCTGTGGGGTCAGATCCTGCTGTCGCTGCTGGTGGCGGTCGGGCTGACGGTCGCCCCGGTGCTGACCGGACTGTACGTCGGCGCGCGGCGGCGGCTGATCGAGTCGCTCAAGGACCGCGCGCACGGCCTGGAGACCGAACTGGACCTGCTGGCCGAGCAGGCGCAGGAGCGCGCCCGCCGGGCCCGGCTGGAGGAGCGCACCCGGATCGCCCGGGAGATGCACGACGTGGTGGCGCACCGGGTGTCGCTGATGGTGGTGCACGCCGGGGCGCTGGAGCGGATCGTCGGCAAGGACCCGGAGAAGGCGGCGCAGAGCGCCAAGCTGATGGGCGAGGTCGGCCGGCAGGCGCTGAACGAACTGCGCGAGATCCTCGGGGTGCTGCGGATGGACGACGAGCGGCAGCCGGAGCCGGACTCGCTGGCCGGGCTGCCGCGGCTGGTGGACCAGTCCCGGGTGGCCGGGATGGCGGTGACCCTGACGGTCAGCGGCAGCCGGCAGGAGTTCACCGGCGAGGCCGAGCAGACCGCCTACCGGGTCGTCCAGGAGGGCCTGACCAACGCGCACAAGCACGCGGGCGGCGCCCAGGTGTCCGTCCTGCTCTCGTACGCGCCGAACGGGGTGCGGGTGGCCGTGGTGAACGCCTGCCCGGGCGGGGAGCGGGGCGCGGCGAAGCTGCCCAGCGGGGGCAACGGGCTGGTCGGGATGCGGGAACGGGTGATCGCGCTGGGCGGCACCTTCTCCTCCGGGCCGGAGGCGGACGGCGGGTTCCGGATCGAGGCGGTGCTGCCGTCCCGGCTGGCGGTGCGGGCCGAGCGGCTGCGCTGAGCCGGGCCCGGTGCTCCGGCGCTCCCGGTGCTCCTCCTCCGTACGCCTCGGTGCCCGTCAGTACTCGTCAGTACTCGTCCGGGGTCCGCAGCCGCTCCGGGGCCGTGCCCAGGACCAGGGCGGAGACCGCCTGGTCGATGCCGTGCCCGAGGAACCACTCGCCGGTGTGGTCCAGGCTGTAGACCCGGCCCTCCTCGTCGACGGCCAGCAGCGCCTGCCCGTACGCCTCCTCGCCGAGCGGGGCCAGCCGGGTGCCCAGCGCCCGGCCGAGGTCGAGCAGGGTGCGCGGCTGGTGCAGGCCGCACAGCGGGTCGATCAGGAACGGCGTGCGGGCCAGCTGGCGGCCCGGGCCGGACAGGTCGAAGGCGAGGCCGCCGAACTCGGCCCAGGCCTCCACCGCCGCCGGGAACACCGCGTGCGTCACACCGGTGGGCGCGCCGTACCCGACCAGGGCGTCGGCCCACTCCTCGGCCTGCCGGATCTGCCAGCGGCCGGGGTGCCAGCCGGCCGCCTTGAGCTCGGCGGCGACGTCGGCGGGGAAGCGCGGGCGGGTCCGGGCGCCGGCGGGGGAGAGGGTGGCCGGTGCGGGCGGGATGGGCGGGTTCAGGGCGGGCTCCAGGGCTGGGGGACGGGGGACGTGCCGGCGGCTCGGCCGGTCAGTGCGCGGGCGGTCAGTGCGCGGGCGGCCCGACGGCGACGCTGCGCACGGTGAAGTGCTCCAGCATCGGAGCGCAGGAGCGGCAGGGCGGGGCGTGGCTGCCGTGCGCCGGATCCCCCTCCTCGCGGATGCGGACGGTCGTCATCCGGGAGCCCTTGAGCGCCTTGCGGGCCTCGTGCAGCGTCATCGGCTTGCGGGCGGCGCGCTTGGAGCGCCGGCCGTCGACGGCGGCCAGGTGCTGGGAGAGCAGGACGGCCTCCGGGCAGCGGCCGGTGAACCGTTCGCGGGCCTCCGTCGGCAGGGTGTCCAGGAAATCGGCGACCAGGTGGTGCAGCACCGGGCGGCGCGGGTCCTTGTCGCCCGCCAGGGTGTGCACCTCGCCGCCCTTGAGCGACAGCGCGGCGGCGACGGCGGGCAGCAGGCTGTCGCGGTGGTGGCGCAGCACGGGCGGGCCCGCCGGCTCACCGGTGGTCATCCGTCGTCCTCCTCCTGGTAACCCGGTGTCGGCCGGAGTGACCGGGCCCGTCCGGGGCAAGCCTGTTCAGGGGCAAGCCTGTCAAACGGCACTGACAACCGCGCAACCGGGGTGCGGCGGCGGCCGGTGGCGCCACGGACCGGCCCGGCGGTCACCCGATGCTGGCCGAACGCGCACGCGTCCGTCACGACTTGTCCGCCGATTTACCGAAACGGCCCCGGAGGCCGGTACGCGGCCGGTACCGTTCCGGCAGCGAGCCGAAGGGGGACGCGGCCGACCGCGCGGAGCAACCGCCGGGCGGGCCCGACTCCCGTGCCCGCGCCGGACGTTGAGGCCACCGGGGAGGGCCTGCCGCCCACCCCGGCGCTGAGCGAAGGGGCCCGTGCGATGACGTCGGAACCGCAGGACGACCACTGGCAGGCCGCCAACCAGGCACCCGGCGGCCACGTACCCGCACCGGACGAGCCGCCCCGGCCGGTGCCCGAGCGCCCCGTCGGACTGGCCGTGGTCGGGGCCGGCTACTGGGGCCCGAAGCTGGTCCGCAACGCGCAGCAGACCCGGGCGCTGCGGCTGCACTGGCTGTGCGACCTGGACGAGGCCAAGGCCCGCGCGGTGCTGGGGGAGTACAGCACCGTCGGGGCGACCGCCAGCTACCGGCGGGTGCTGGCGGACGAACGGGTCGGCGCGGTCGCGGTGGCCACACCGGCGGGCGCCCACTACGCGCTGGTGCGGGCGGCGCTGGAGGCCGGCAAGCACGTCCTGGTGGAGAAGCCGATCACCACCTCCGCCGCCGAGGCCGAGGAACTGGTCGACCTGGCCGAGCGGCGCGGGCTGGTGCTGATGTGCGACCACACCTTCTGCTACACCCCGGCGGTGCGGCGGATCCGGGAGCTGGTGCACGGCGGGGAGATCGGGGACGTCCAGTTCTTCGACTCGGTGCGGATCAACCTCGGCCTGGTGCAGCCGGACGTCGACGTGCTGTGGGACCTCGCCCCGCACGACCTGTCGATCCTGGACTTCGTGCTGCCGCCCGGGGTCGAACCGGTCGGGGTGTCCGCCCAGGGCGCCGACCCGATCGGGGCCGGCCGCGCCTGCGTCGCGTACCTGACGGTCCGGCTCAGCAACGGCGCGCTCGCGCACTGCCACGTCAACTGGCTCTCCCCGACCAAGGTCCGCACCACCCTGATCGGCGGCTCGCGGCGCACCCTGGTCTGGGACGACCTCAACCCGCAGGCCCGGCTGGCGGTGCACGACCGGGGCGTCGACCTCACCCCGCCCGACCAGCTCACCGACGAGATCCGGCACCGGGCGCTGATCTCCTACCGGGTCGGCGAGATGGTCGCGCCGGCGCTGGTCGAGCAGGAGGCGCTGCGCAACGTGATGGCCGAGTTCGCCGCCGCCATCACCGAGGGCCGGGCCCCGCTCACCGACGGCCGGGCCGGGGTGCGGGTGCTGCAGCTGCTGGAGGCGGCCTCGCTCAGCCTCGAACTCGGCGGGGTCACCGTGCCGGTGGGTGCGGCGGTCCGGGCCGGGGCGGAGGCGCGGTGAGCGGGGTGGTGCACGGTTCGGGGAGCGGCCCGGGGAGCGGTGCGGCGGGGGACGGCGTTCCGCTGGTCGATCTGGCGGCGGCGCACGCCGAGGTGGCGCAGGAGGTGCGGGCCGGCTTCGACCGGGTACTCGCCTCCGGAGCCTTCGTCAAGGGCCCCGAAGTGGCCGCCTTCGAGCGGGAGTACGCGGCCTTCGTCGGCGTCCGGCACTGCGTGGGCGCCGCCAACGGCACCGACGCGCTCGAACTGGCCCTGCGCGCCCTGGACCTGCCGCCCGGCGGCGGGGTGGTGCTGCCCGCCAACACCTTCGTCGCCACCGCCGAGGCGGTGCTGCGGGCCGGGCTGCGTCCGGTGCTCGTCGACGCCGACCCGGAGTACCTGCTGATGGATCCGGAGCGGGCCGCCGCCGCGCTGCCCGGCGCGGTCGCGCTGCTGCCCGTCCACCTCTTCGGCCAACTCGCCCCGATGGGCCCGCTGCTGGCGGCGGCCGACGGCCGTCCGGTGGTGGAGGACGCGGCGCAGTCCCAGGGCGCCCGGCAGCACGGGCGCACCTGGTACGGGCGGATCGCGGCCACCAGCTTCTACCCGGGCAAGAACCTCGGCGCCTACGGCGACGCCGGGGCGGTGCTCACCGACGACGACGCCCTGGCCGACGCCGTCCGGCTGACCGGCGACCACGGCGCCCGCGACCGGTACCGGCACGAACGGTTCGGCTGCAACTCCCGGCTGGACGCGCTGCAGGCCGTCGTGCTGCGCGCCAAACTGCGCCGGCTGCCCGTCTGGAACGCCGCCCGCCGGGCCGCCGCCGCCCGCTACGACGCGCTGCTGGGCGGGCTGGACGGACTCGCCCTGCCCCGTACCGCGCCCGGCAACGAGCACGTCCGGCACCTGTACCCGGTGCGGATCGGCCCCGGCCGGGACCGCGACACGGTGCTGGCCGCGCTGCACGCCGCCGGGATCGGCGCCGGGGTGCACTACCCGGTGCCGGTCCACCTGCAACCCGCGTTCCGTCACCTCGGCCACCGCGAGGGGACGTTCCCGGTCGCCGAGCGGGCCGCCCGCGAACTGCTCAGCCTGCCGCTGCACCCGCACCTCACCGAGGCCCGGCAGCTGCGGGTGGCCGAGGCGCTGGCGCGGGCGCTGGGCGGGCGGCTGTGACGGCGGGGGCACTGCCTGCGCTCCGGGCTCTCCGGGGCAGGGGCCCGTCGTCCGCCTGGCTGACCGGGGGTTGAGGGCAGGCCCTAGGCTGGTGCCCAGCAAGCACCGTATTTTGCAGCAGCCAGTGGGGGCTCCCAGATGACGACAGGTCGGCCCGGCGTCGCCGCCGCACCGAACGCGGCGTACGCAGGTCAGGTGGTGCAGTTCCCGGACCCGGTCCGCGCGGAGCGGCACCCCGCCGGGGTCAGGGTGGACGAGTACGGCTTCCCGGACTTCGGTCCGTACGCCGCCGCCGCGGCCGAGGTGGCCGACCCGCCGGCGGGCTTCGGCGTGGACGAACTGCGGCTGACCGACTACGTCTCGGCCAACGCCGCGCTCTACACCCAGGGCCACCCGCTCTGGGCCGACCTCCCGACCGCCGTCGCCACCCCGCCCGGCTGGACCTGGCACCACGCGGTCGGCCGGGCCGCCCCCGGCTGGCGGCGGATGGAGCTCGTCCCGGTCGAGGTCAAGGCGCTGCTGCGGCACCACGGCGGCCTGGCCACCTCCGCCGCCGACCACACCCGCCGCGGCACCCGCCCGCTGCAGGAGCGCCGGCCGGTGCACTTCTCGCTGGCCGGGGACGGCGGCGACCCGATCGGCGTCCCCGAGGACCTGGTGCAGCGCGCCGAGGAGCGCCTCGGCTACCGGCTGCCCGACGCCTACCGCACCTTCCTCAAGCTGGGCGGCGGCCGCGCCCCGGTCGGCGTGGCGCTGGACACCGAGCTCGGACTGCTGCTCGACCAGCCGTTCCTGACGCTCACCGAGGAGTACGGCACCGACGACGTCGTGTACGCCAACAAGTGCCTGCGCGACCACCTCACCAAGGACTACCTGGGCATCGCCTACGCGCAGGGCGGCCTGGTCGCGCTCAAGGTGCGCGGCGAGCGGACCGGCTCGGTCTGGTTCCACCTGTACGACGACGCCCGCGACGCCGGCGGCCCGGAGGCGCCGGAGGACCGCTGCGCCCGGCTGCTGCTGCCCTGCGGCGAGGACTTCGACGCCTTCCTGCTGCGGCTGGCCGGCAGCCCGCCGGAGCTGGAGACGGTCGCGGAGCTGATGGTGGACGGCGGGTTCGCCCGGGCCGTCCCGGTCGGCTGAGGCGCGTGGGCGCGGTGCTCGTGGTGCTCGCGGTGGTGTCGGTGGTCGCGGTGGCCGAGGTGGTCGCGGTGGAACGGGGGACGAAGAGGATGCGGACAGGGGTGAACCGGGCGTGGTGACGTACGCGCAGGCGCAGGAGCTCGCCGAGGAGTGGATCAACGGCGGGGTGCCGCGCTCGCAGCAGCGCGAGGTGCGGGTCCGGGAGTTCGACCTGGGCTTCGTCTGCTGGGCGGTGGCGCCCACGGGCCCGGCCGACGGCTCGGGCGGTGCGGGCGGCGGCTCGGGGGAGGCGCGGCTGGTGATCGCCCGGGACTCCGGCGCCAGCACGCTCTGGCCCGCGCTGCCCGTCAACGAGGTGGTCCGGCAGTACGAGGAGGTCTACGGGCGGCCGGTGGCGGCCAACCCGGCGGGGGCGGCGAAGCCCGCGCCCGGGCCGGTGGAGGCGACCTCCTTCCTGCTCAGCCCGCCGCAGTGGCTCCAGGAGGCGGGGGCCGCGGCGATCGCGGCGGAGGCGGAGCGGCTCGGGACGGCTCCGGCCGCTGTTGCCGCCGCTGCCGCGCCCGCGTCCGTTCCGGCTGTCGCGCCCGTCGAGGAGCCGCCCGCCGCGGCGCCGCGGCCCGGGCCGGCCGTGCTGACCGAGCCGCCGGTCTCCGACCGGCCCGCCGGGGACGCGCCGACCATGCTCGCGCCGCCGGCCGGGCACGACGAGCCGGCCGTCGTGCCGGTGCCGCCGGTCGCGGCTCCCGTCGCGCCCGTCGCGCCTGGGGTGCCCGGCCGGCCGCCGGTCGAGGGCGAGGCCGCGACCGTCCTGATGTCCGAAGGGCTGCGGACCACCGGCTCGGACCTGCCCGAGCCCGCCGCGCCGGCGGGTGCCGAGGCCGCGACCATGCTGATGCCGCCGACGGGTGGCGGCTACGGCATGCCCCCGGTCCCGCCGCCCGCCGCCCAGCCGCCCGCCGCGCAGCCCCCGGCGCCGCCCGTCGCGCCGCCGGCCCCGGGACCGGCGCCAGTGCCGGCGCCCGCCCCGGCCGCCGAGCCGGCGCCCACGCTGCTCGCCTCGCCGGACGCCATGCCCGGGCTGATGGGCCTGCCGGGTGCCCCGGTGGCCCCGCCCGCCGGTGGTCCGCCCGCCGGTGGTCCGCAGGTGGAGCACGCGCCGACGATGCTGGCCCCGCCCGGCGGCCTGCCCGGCCTCGCCGGCCTGCCCGGCGCTCCGGCCCCGGGCGCCCAGGCCCCCGGTGTCCCGGCTCCCGGCGCCCCGGTCCCCGGTGCCCCGGAGGCCGCCGCGCCGCAGGGCGGGCTGGGCCGGAGCGCGGGTTCGGGTCCGCCGCCGCCCCCGCCGGCCGCGCTGCGCGGTGGCCCCGCCGGTTCCCCCGGCCCCGCCGCCGGGCTGGGTCGCGGTGCGGGTTCGGGTCCGCCGCCGCCTCCGCCCGCCGGGCTGAAGCACACCCCGGGCTCCGGCACGCCCGCCGCCCACCCCGGTGGTCGTGGCGCCGCCTCCGCCCCGCCGCCCCCGCCCCCGGCGGGCCTGCGGGGCGGCGAGGCCCAGGCGGCCCCGCAGGCCGCGCCGGCCGCCGGCCCGGCCGCGTCCGGTCCGTCGTACGAGGCGACCCAGCTGGCGGGCGCGATCGACCCGGCGCTGCTGGGCGCCCCGGCGGACCCGGGCACCCCGCCGTCCGGCGGCCCCGCCGTCCCGCCGCCGCCCGGTGGTCCGGCGGCCCCCGCCGCGCCCGCGGCCGGCTACGGCTACCCGAACGCGCCCGGCGCCGCCGGGGTCGTCCCGCCGGCGGTGGTGCCGGGTTCGCCGCCGCCCGCGCCGGTGCCGCCGGGCGTGCCCGCGGTCGGCCCGGGGTACTTCGCCGCGCTCAGCTACCGGGGCCCGGACGGCTCGGAGCAGAAGCTGCTGCACCGCAGCGAGCCCGGCACCCCGCACCCGGAGTGGAAGATCCTCCAGGACCTGCGCCGGCTCAACGTGCCGCCGGAGCAGGTGCTGGAGCTCTACACCGAGCTGGAGTCCTGCGACCTGCCGGGCGGCTACTGCAACCGCATGATCGCCGCGTCCTGGCCGAACGTCCGGCTCACCCACACCGCCCCGTACGGCCGCGACCACGCGTCCCGGCAGGCCGGGATGGCCGAGCTGCTCGACCACCTGGACGAGCTGCACCAGCTGGCGTCCGGCGCCCAGCGGGTCCGCCCGTTCCGGGTGCCGCCGCCCGCGCCGGGGACGGTCCAGGCGCTGCCGCCGCTCCCGCCGCAGCAGCTCGCCCAGGAGACCGGGGCCGCCTTCGGGCAGAACCTGTTCCGCTACGAGCAGCGCGCCGTCTCCCGCCAGGGCGTGCCCGAGCCGGTGTCCCAGAGCCTGATGTGGGCCGGGCTGCCGCGCGACTTCGGGCCGTTCTTCTGGGCGCAGGCGCAGGAGGGCCGTCCGATCCCGACGCTTGCCGAGCTGGCCGCCGAGCGCGGCCTCGCCGCGGGCCCGGACTTCGGCGGCTACCTGGTGCTGGGCAACGACTACGGCCGCCAGCTGTGCGTCCAGTACGGCACCGCGCACGTGGTGGCCGTGGACATCGATGGAACCGGCCAGCCGCCCCGGTTCGTCAACAGCGGTGTACCGGAGTTCGTCCGCGCGCTGGCCCTGCTGGGCCGGATGTGGCGGCTCCGGTACGGGCTGACGCCGGACCAGGCCGGTCGATGGACGACCGACTTCCAGGCCCAGCTCGCCGCGATCGACCCGGCGGCCCTGCAGAACGCGGACACGTGGTGGGCCGTGCTGCTGGAGCAGTTCTGGGACGGCCTGCTGTAGCGGGTCGTCGCTGATCCTCGCAGGTGGGAGGGGTCGTTCCGGTGTCCGGAACGACCCCTTCGGCATGCCGACGCAGCCGTGCCTCGTTGGGGTTTCGCCCGGATCTGCGCAAAATAGGTCAAGAGGATGGGTCTATTCGTCCGGTCCTCGACACATTCCGGTCCGTACGACGGCGGAATCCGGCCCCGGCCTTCGAACCGGTTCCGGATCCGTCCGTTCCGTCCGATCATGGGCTCCGCAGCCCGCGAAACGAGGGGAAGAGCCCATGAGCGACGCCGTCCCCCAGTACGGCTTCACCCAGGCCCGCCGTGGCTACGTGCCCGAGCAGGTCGACCGAGCCCTGGCCGCCCTCACCGCGCAGCGTGACGAGGCGTGGGAGCGGCTGAGCGTCCTGGGCGCAGGCATCCGGCAGATGGAGGCTCGACTGGCCGACATCCGCCGGACCGCCGAGGACGCCCCGGAGCCCGACTACCAGGTGCTCAGCGAGCAGGCCGCCGGACTGGCCGCGATGGCCGAGAACGAGGCGCGCGCCGTCCGGGAGAAGGCCGAGCGCTTCGCCGAGGACCTGCGGGACGAGGTCTACGAGGCCGGCCAGGCCGCCGACCGCGCCGCCAAGGAGTACGGCACCACGACCCGTACCGACGCCGACGCGGCCGCCCGCCGCACCGAGGAGCGGACCCGGGCCGAGGCCGAGGGCATCCGGTCCGACGCCGACCGGGAGAGCCGTTCCGCCCGGGACGCCGCCACCGCCTACGCCGCCAAGGTGCGGGTGGCCGCCGCCGAGGCCAGCGAGCAGGCCGAGGCCGAGCTGGCCACCCGGCGCCGCAAGGCCGACGAGACCTTCGCCGCCGCCCAGGCCAAGGCCGACGCCGAGGACACCGAGGTCTCGGCGACCGCCGAGCGCCGGGTCAAGGAGGCGGAGCAGCAGCGGGAGACCGTGCTGAACCGGATCAAGCAGCTGGAGACGGACGCCCAGGCCAAGGCCGACCAGCTGATCGAGCAGGCCCGCCGGGAGGCCGAGAAGATCAACGCGGAGAGCGAGCGCGAGCAGCGCGAGTTCGACACCCGGCTGGACACGGTGCAGCAGCACCTGGACCACATCAAGGCCACGCTGGCCTCGCTCACCGGGGCGGCGGTCGGCCAGATCGAGCCCGAGGTGGCGGCCGCGGCCGCCGCGGCCGTCCAGGCATCCGGCGCGGCCGCCACGACCCCCGCGCCGCGGGACGCCGTCGCGGACGCCGTCGTCGACGCCGCGCCGGTGGACTCGGAGGCGGACACCGGGGAGATCCCGGTGGCGAACCTGCGCAAGGCCCTGGCCCCCGCGGCTCCGGCCGGGGCCAAGGCCCCCGCCGCCCGGGAGGGGGCGGCGACCGTGCTGCGGACGCCGGTGGTCGGCAGCAGTGCCACCAGGGCCATCGGCGGGCCCGTGGCGACCGGCCCGGTGCCGCCGAAGCCGGCCGCGCCGCCCGCCGAGGAGACGGTCGACGGGACCGCCGACGGGACGGCCGCGGTGGAGAAGGGTGCCGGGAAGCCGTCGGAGGACGAGACCCGGATCGTCCCGAAGATCATCATCGTGGACGACGGCAGCGACTACGCGACCCCGCACACGGTGAGCTACAACCGCCGCTGACCGGGCGCCCGACCGCGCGCCGCGAAGGCCCCGACCGCCCCCACCGGCGGTTTCCAGGGGTCGTTGCAACATGTGGTCGGTTTGATCAGGCCGCGACGAGTTTATGCAGGCGCTCGGCTGGGGTTTCCCAGCCGAGCGT